>NZ_PJBY01000055.1:0-394 GCF_002836005.1 Psychrobacter sp. Sarcosine-3u-12 | reverse complement strand
CTTTTCGAGCAAGCTCTCGGGTGAGTTGCTTAATCTGCTTGCGGTCTGTCTGCTGTTGACGCTTGTCTTTAAGGCTCTGTTGTTTGCTGCTGCTAAAGCCCTTAAGAGCGTCAGTGCGCCACGCTTTTATTTGCTCAACATAGAGACCTTTACTACGGCAGTATTCGCTAAGCTCGGTCTCGGATAAGCCGCCTGTTTCGATGACGGTGGCAAGTTTGGTCTCGCTTGACCAGTTATCAGGAGTACGTTTATTTGTCGGCATGGGCTGACCTTGTTCTCTGGCGTGATTGCGCCAATTATACAGGGTCTGAAGACCGATGCCTTCCTCTCTTGATACTTGAGCCACGCTTAGGTTTAATGGGGGTTGCAGTTTGCTGAGTATGGCTTGTTTACG
>NZ_PJBY01000054.1:0-405 GCF_002836005.1 Psychrobacter sp. Sarcosine-3u-12 | reverse complement strand
GATGATCAAACGCTAGTTCAGTCTATCGGTGATAGCGAGCATCTAATCAATACTGGCAGTCTATTGTCATCAAGTCGCCCAAGCCTATTTGCCACGGATAATGAACAAGCGGTCGAAAGTGGTTATCGCAACACGGGTAACGGTTTATCGGAATGGATCACTGATCACCGTACAGAAAAAGCGTACTCTCAGCTAAAAGTAGCCAGTGCTGGGATATCTGCCAGTCTAAAAATGGGGGTTATCAATCCATCAGACACCGCCAAACGTCAAGGTATCAATGCGGCTACTAATGCCCAAATCAATATAAAATCAGGCGAAGCGCTCGTTCTCTCCACCCAAGCACAAACCCACGCTCAATCTGGACAGCATAACTATCAACAGCATACCCCGACGCTGACGCAAACA
>NZ_PJBY01000053.1:0-410 GCF_002836005.1 Psychrobacter sp. Sarcosine-3u-12 | reverse complement strand
GACCGTCGACACAAGCGATTAAGATGTCTTGTACGCCACGGTTTTGAAGCTCGGTAAGAACACCTAGCCAGAACTTAGCGCCTTCATTCTCTGAGAGCCACATACCAAGCAGCTCTTTTTTACCGTTAAGGTTAACGCCTAGGGCCAGATAGATCGCCTTGTTGATGATCTGCTTGTCTTGACGTATCTTCACGACGATGCAGTCTAGATAGACGATAGGATAAACACTATTCAATGGCCTGTTCTGCCAAGCGGTGATGTCCTCTAATATGTTATCGGTGACTCTTGAGACAAGAGAGCTTGAAATGTCGACATCGTAGAGCTCTTTAATGCTCTCTACGATCTCAGTGGTGGTTTGACCCTTGGCGTAAAGGAATATGATCTTGTCATCAAGACCTGAGATACGGGTT
>NZ_PJBY01000052.1:0-418 GCF_002836005.1 Psychrobacter sp. Sarcosine-3u-12 | reverse complement strand
AATAGAGATAAATTTACTGGTGTCGATACCTGTCTCTTTAAGTACGAGTGGTAGCGTATAGTCAGGTTGATTTTGCTGAATCTTCAATCCCATTTTAATGGCTTTAGTCTCGAAAAAAAGTCTAGCTTCAGGTAATCCGCCATAAAGCTTACTATATTCTTTGGTCAAAGATTCATCATAGTTATTAGGGATTATTTGTCTTATTAACTCTAACTCATCGAAAATATCTAAGCTAATCAGGTAATGACGGTTGCCTGTTTCAGGGTCACTTTGCCTATTTATTCTAATATTCATAAATACATCTGTACCATGTCGCAGTTGCCATATTTGTAAATCACTGAGCTGCATCCATTGCTCAAAGTTCAAAGGGTAGGTGTAATCAAGATTAAAGTCACTTCCACCTTCTTTTGTGGCAAAT
>NZ_PJBY01000051.1:0-429 GCF_002836005.1 Psychrobacter sp. Sarcosine-3u-12 | reverse complement strand
GATTTCTTTGATGAATTTGGCCTAGACTCATCGTTTTCTCGCATCAAATTGCCACAGTTCTATGGTATCGAACTTGATGACTTTGCCCATGAAGTAGCAATCCTTTCACTCTGGCTAGCTGAACATCAAATGAATATCGAGTTTAAAGCGGAATTTGGAGAGTGTGAGCCAGCTCTACCATTAAGACAAAGTGGCAATATAGTACCCGGTAATGCTTTACGCATGGAATGGAAAGACATATGTAGTAATAGGTATAAAGAAGAAGTTTATGTGATAGGTAATCCTCCTTATATAGGTGAGAGTAAACAAAATGCCTCGCAGAAAAGCGATATGGCTTATGTATTTAAAGGTAAGAAAAACTATAAAAAACAAGATTATATATCTTGTTGGTTTCTAAAGGTATCCGAGTATATTTGTGAAAATACAAAA
>NZ_PJBY01000050.1:0-445 GCF_002836005.1 Psychrobacter sp. Sarcosine-3u-12 | reverse complement strand
TAGATAAAGCCCCCTTCGCTAACGCGGAGGGGGCTTTTCTTTGTCTAGCGTTCGGGGCAGGTTTGCAAAAATAGACTTTGTTATAAATTTCTTAATTAAGGTTGTTGATTCGGGTTATTAGTTCTAAATTTGCAGTACAATAAAATCTCAGCATTTTATTGAGGTTTATTCGTGTATGGTTTCTTATATAGCTTTAGTAATCTCAATAATCGCTCTGTCTGTTGCTATTCGTAATTATCTACGAAAGTCAGGGATTCATGTTAAAGGACATTTTGCTATCAGTTCAAGTGCCTATGCAGAAGACCAATATGTAGACCATTTCACTCTTGAAAATTTTAAAGATAGGTCTGTTATAATCTTTAAGGTTTTTCTACGTGTCGGTCCTAACTATTATATTGAGCTGTCTAATTTCGAACATGAACCTAAAATACTAAAATCTTATGAA
>NZ_PJBY01000049.1:0-466 GCF_002836005.1 Psychrobacter sp. Sarcosine-3u-12 | reverse complement strand
GCATCAAACTGCTGATCCAGCACATTCGGATAAACTAGCTTGTTGTGATTAGAGTCGGTGGTCACTTTAAAGCGCTTATGACGACGACATTTAATGCCGTGTTGCTCTTTGATGCTTCTTACCATATACAAGCTAATGTTATGGCCTTGCTCGCTTAGATGAGCATGCAGTCGATCTACGCCATAACATTCTTTCGTTTCACTGTGAGCCGCTTTAACCAGTAATTCAGACTGGTTGCGGTGTATCTGTTGGTCACTGATGTCACGACTAATCCAGTCGTAATAGCTTGAGGGCTTAACCCTTAACACACGGCACATAGTGGTTATGCTAAATATCTTCTGGTTATCCTTGATAAAGGCGTACTTCACTAACTGTCACTGCGGGCATAGCCCTACGTCTTGCGTCACTAAAACAGTCTACTAGACTGTTTCTTAACGTTCCTCATTGGCAAAGTACGCCGTCGCCT
>NZ_PJBY01000048.1:0-502 GCF_002836005.1 Psychrobacter sp. Sarcosine-3u-12 | reverse complement strand
TTACGCCGCTTGACGATAAAAGTCAAACCACACCTGTCTTGGCGATTTATGGCCCAAGCCCTTTTGAATCCTCGTTTGGTTGTAGTACAGCTCGATGTATCTAATGATATCGCTGATAGCTGCAAATCTTGTCTTATAGTCCTGGTGATATACTAGCTCATTCTTCAAGACGCCCCAGAAGCTTTCTATGGGCGCGTTGTCATAACAATTACCTTTACCACTCATTGAGCCTGTAAATTCATGCTTCTTGATGATCTTGTGATACGCATGACTGCAATACTGACTGCCTCTATCAGAGTGAACAATCAATCCTTGGCTTGGTCGTTTATTTCTGATGGCCATATTGAGTGCACGGCAAACTAAATCAGCGGTCATACGTTTGTTGATGGCATAGCCGACAAGCTCTTTGGTGTATAAGTCTTTAACGCCTGTTAAATACAGCCAGCCCTCACTTGTCCAGATATAAGTAATATCGCTCACCCAAGACTCATTAGGGCAACTG
>NZ_PJBY01000047.1:0-530 GCF_002836005.1 Psychrobacter sp. Sarcosine-3u-12 | reverse complement strand
CGCTTATCGGCATAAGAATTATCAAGACTTAGCAGCTTTTAGCTACTGTGCCGCTAAGCAAGAGAGGTACTATGGCTTTGAAGGCCATTTGCTTGTTAACTTATCGGGCATGATTAAAGGCTTTACCTTTGCTCCTGCCAATGTTGATGAAAGAGCGGTTGCCCCAGAAATCACCACTCATATTCATGGGCTACTTGGCGCTGATAAAGGGTATATCAGCCCTAGTCTGACATCGTACTACGACGCTCAAGGCGTGGATTTACAAACGCCACTCAGAGCCAACATGAAAGAGGATAGACCCAAACCTGTGGTAAGGCGGCTAATGAAAGCCCGCCGTATCGTTGAAACAGTCATTGGTCAGCTATCAGAACGATTTAATATACAAAGGGTACGAGCAAGAGATTTATGGCATTTGTCTCATCGATTGATTCGTAAGATTCTTTCACACAATCTGTGCTTTGTACTCAACAAAAAACTTGGTAATCCGCCTCTTCAGTTTGATTTGCTTATTTCAAGTTGAGAGTGGGGTA
>NZ_PJBY01000046.1:0-554 GCF_002836005.1 Psychrobacter sp. Sarcosine-3u-12 | reverse complement strand
AGCATTACCGCCGCTGCATAGCTATCTTTGAGCTTATCATATCGCGTGGCAATGCCCCTAAAATGTTTCAATCTAGCAAAAGCGTTTTCTACCAAATGACGGCAACGATACAAATACCAATCTAGTGTGTCGTTACAGCTTTTAGAGTTCGACTTAACGGGTATGACTGACTCAGCACAGTGCTTGAAGATACACTCTCTAATATCACTACTATCGTAGCCCCTGTCTGCAATCACCGCTTTAGTCTGGTTATTAATCGTGCTATCTATCAACGTCTTTGCCATCTTAGCGTCATGCACTTGCCCACCTGTCAGCTCAATATGTATAGGGTTACCACAAGCATCGACCACTAAGTGCAGTTTGCTGCTATTACCTGCAACACTTTTACCAATGGCCTCATCAAGATGACTGGCTGCACCTGAACTATGCTGATGAGCTTTGACCACGCTACCGTCTATAAATAACCATTCACTATCATAGTTTGCTGTGACTATCTTCATGAGCTTTTGCCATTTACCGGTTTTACGCCAGTAACGGTATTGATGATATATGCG
>NZ_PJBY01000079.1:0-90613 GCF_002836005.1 Psychrobacter sp. Sarcosine-3u-12 | reverse complement strand
TATATTGTTACCTTTCATTTCTATCACACCATACGGCACTTGATACTCGTATTCTCTGACACACATCGTAGCTTCAGCATTTGTAGATAAATGATATTTATATAGATACTCAAAGTTTATATTCGTTAGTAGATCACCATTCATTACAAAAAAAGGTTCTTTAATATCTTTAATCAAACTTAAAGCACCAGCTGTACCCATTCGTTTTAGTTCATTAACATAACTAATATTTACACCAAACTCCTTACCATCACCAAAATATTCTTTAATCATTTCAGAGCGATAATTAACACATAGAATAATGTTTTTGAATCCATGTGATTTAAACTGCTCAATAATGGTTTGAAGTATAGGTTTATCACCTACCTTAAGTAATGGTTTTGGCACTTTATCTGTCAAAGGTCTCAACCTAGTTCCCAATCCACCTACCATTAGAATCACAGGATTACTTTTGGAGAGTGCCGTTGCTAATCTTGTGATGTCTATCACGTCTAATAAAATATTGTTTTTATCTACTACAGGCAGCTGACTGAGTCTATACTCCTTAGCCTTAGCTAAAATATCTTCTCTAGATTCATTTTTTCTTACTGTGATAGGCTTTTCATTCAGTATGTCTATCACTGAATCTTCTAAATTTTTACCACTCAGTAACGCTCGGCGTATATCACCATCTGAAACAAGGCCAATAAGTTGATGATTTTCGTCAGTAACAACAGCAATATGTAAACCACCCTCATCAATGATATTAAGAGCATCTCTTATAGAAGCTTGTAAAGGCAGCTTGATTTTATCAATATTTTCCATTAGACAGTCCTTTATATAATTTCTTTTAGTAGCATGAAGCTTTCAGCGGCATGGCTACCACAAGTTGAACCTCTAAATTCAGCTAATGCTCTAATTGTTTTTTCACTTCGAGGAAAGGGATGCTCACCTACCTCACTTTCGTATATTTTCGTGATTTCTATCTTACGGTCAATATATTCGCTAATGTCATTAAATACATTTGGGATAAAAGACTGCGATGGTAAGCTTAGTGCAAACTCGGTTTCACTTGGGGCTTCCATCATTAATACTCTTTTTACAAAGGGATATCTAAAGCTTTTAGTGCAACTATATGCAGCTTCAAAAATATAGCGATGATCACTGTGGATATCACATCTAAAAGGTAAATAAATAATATTAGGGCGTACTTCATTGACAACTTTTGAGATGCTCCCCACTCTCTCAGAGTCAGTATACTCATCGACCTTGGTAGCTAAAAAGTTTAAATGATGTACTGAATCAAACTGAAACATTTTACTAACCTGCTGTATTTCCTCTTTTCTAATTTTATAAAACTCTGGATTGGATTTTTTGTTTGTTTCCGTGCAAATTAACCAATGTATTTCATCACCATTGGCTTTGTGTTTCAATAAAGTTCCACCACAGGCTATCGTTTCATCATCAGGATGGACAGCTACCACTAATATTTTATTCATATAATTGCCTTTATATTATTACAAAATCTTTGATTTTAATGGATCATCGGGTTTTGCAAGTAGCTCACTAAAATTGATTTTTTTGATAATGTTATAAGCTTTTTGCGCGCTGTCACCATCACCATATGAATTTTTTAAAGTCTTCAACTTATCACTAAAGCTGTCATTTGTAACGGTTTTGATAGCGTTATCAATCTTTTCATATTCACCATCAACAAACATTACATTTTCATCCGCAAATCTACCAACCTGACGTTTACCCACGTTGACAACTGGTATTTGAACCGATGCAGCCTCACAAACTCCAGAAGAAGAGTTTCCAATGAGGAGGCTTGCATTCTTGTATAATGATAAAAACACTTGTCTATCAAGGTTTTTATAAAATACAAAATTGTCATCGGACTCATACTTTTGAATAACTTCAATAATCGAGTGATTACCAGGATCGACATTTGGATATCCAACATAAGCAGGGATACCATTGTTGGATAGAGCTAATAAGATATTTTCAAAATAAGTACTAGCAACGTCCTTTTCTTCAGTAATTGGATGAAAAATGACAATAGCAAAGCCTTTATCAAAAATCGAGAGATCAAGAGATTTTTCTAGCTCTTGGATAGGCAGAGGCGTAAAACTCACAAAACGGTCTAGTGCAATGTTACCAATGACATGAATACGTTTAGGATTTTCACCTAAATCGATTAGCCTTTGTCCATGTATAGGTAAAGATGCAAAGTGAGCAGTAGACAACTTAGAGGTTGCATGCCGAACTGGATTATCAATATAACCGTCTGGAGCATGATCACCAGCAAAGAAGTGAGCTGTCGGGATATTTAAGTATCCACCCATAATGGAGTAGATCAGCACATCTTCTCTGTCACCTGCATATATAATCAAGTCAGGCTGATAGTTATTTATCAAATCTACTGATGATAAGAGTAAATTCCCTGCCGTTTTAACTCTTGAAACTGCTGAATCTGAACTGATTAAAGTCTCAACTCTTAAGAGTACATTAAACCCATCTTTTTCAATTTGCTCAACACTATATCCATAATTTCTAGATAAATGAGCACCACTAACCAATAATTTAAGCTCAATATCATCGTCTTTGTCTAAGAGCTCATACAATGGGCTCATTAAATCATAATCTGAACGAATAGAGGTACAAGCAAGAATTTTCATTAAAAAACATCCGAAAGAATCAACGATGGAGTAATTGGTAGGTTTTTTAAATTTTGATTAAAAAATCTATAGCCAAATACATAGTCAAATAAAATATTATTATCTTCTGGGTCGCATTTGCAGATAATTGATAAGTCGATGTCATCGTTGATAGCAGAGAAGTCTCTTTCATGATGCATAATATCCAAGCTGCCTTCAAACTCTTTAACTACAAGACCACCATCTAATTTATCATATTTACAATTTGGCTTCGACAAGCGCCAATTAACCAACTCTTGATTGTTTAGATCAAACTTCAAAGACTCTCTTTCAGGTTCAGAAAAGTATTGACTAATACCATTCTTAGCAGTCGTTATAACGTGATAACTTTTGTCAATAGACCAATCCAGCTTACGCTCAAAACCTGGAGCAGAGTTCTTATTTGGGAAACCAAACACCAAATCATACTCAAGCTCGTTTGCTACGTCATACACTTGCTCAGCTAGCTTAACAAAAATTCCTTTCTTGTGATGTTCAGGATGAACCATAGTTGTCATAGAAAGAGAACCTTTTATTAATCGACCTTGGTAGGTTAAGTCATAAGGTATAATGGCATAATGACCAACTAATACATCACCGTCAAAACACAATGAGACAATAGGGTTACCACATGGGTTCTCCATAAAAGCCCATTCCCATAGGCTTTCATCCATATCTTTTTCAAACGCAAGTGAGAAAAGATGTATTATTTGATTCTTATAACTCGCTAATTCTAGCTTAGAACTCACTATTTGCGTTGAATAATCCATGAGGTAGCACCTTATTTATTAAGTTCTTCTAAATTTATTTTGTCACCTAGCATGTAGTCTTTGCTCGATATTTTACCAATTACATCATCCCAATAGCGAGCCGATATTTCACCACCAGCTCGCATCGTATTCAAATTAGTATCACTAAAAATATCACCAGCCTTTATGTCTTGCTTAGTTACTATATATTTTCGTGCAAGAACGATATTTTTTGATTCACTAATACTAGGCTTTTTCTCGCCAGTACCTAAAACCAACGGTAGTTGACGTATCTGGGTAACCATTTCTAAAAGCTCGCTAGGTTCTAAACTAGATTTATGATCCGGACCTTCTAAGGTTCGATCTAACGTAAAATGCTTTTCTATAACTTCAGCCCCCATCGCTGATGCTAAAAAAGGAATATGAATACCTTGAGTATGATCTGAATAACCTATTTTTACGTTGAATTTATCTCTCAATGTAATCATTGCTTTAAGATTAACTTCATTAACTGGACAAGGATACTCAGAAGTTGCATGAAGTAATGTCAGTCTCTTCAAGTCAAAACCTGACGATTCAATAATATTAACGGCAAATTCGACTTCTTCTAAAGTAGACATTCCAGTGGATAAAATAATTTCTTTTGCAACTGCTGCAACTTTTCTTAAATATGGAACATTAGTAATTTCACCACTAGCAATTTTCCAAATCTCCATTTTCAATGAGGCTAGAAAGTCAATACTATCTAAATCAAATGGTGTGGACATAAATTTAATACTTTTCTGTATACAGAAGTCATTTAACTCTTCATGATCTTCATCCGACAGCTCTAAACGTTTCAACATTTCATACTGAGATTCTTCAACCCCTGTGTTTGCTGTTTGGTAAGCCGCTTGCTTCACATCTCTTCTTACCAGTCTTTCGGCTTTAAATGTTTGAAATTTTACAGCGTCAGAACCCGAATCTTTTGCAGCTAATACTAGTTTTTTTGCTAATTCTAAAGAGCCGTTATGGTTTACTCCTGCCTCGGCAATGATAAATACAGCTTTATTATCACTCATTTCACGATGCTCCCTGCTTTAATAAATGACATACTTTCTATAATGGCATTTTGTTTAGTAGTCGCTGCTGAACCCACAAACACCTCACTGTGAACTTTACAACCACCATTGATTATTGCGCCAGTCGCTATATGGCAATGCGAGTCAATAAATGCATCATGCTCTATTAATGCTTTAGTATTAATAATACAGTTGTCATGGATAACTGCATTAGCATTTACTATGGCTTGATGGCCTATAAAATTACCTATACCCAGCGTCGCTGATCTCGACACATAAGCTAAAGGAGAAATAATATTTGGCACTTTATACCCTAACTTCATTAGCCTCTCAAACAATGATTTACGCACTACTGCAGTCTGAATCTGCCCTAAAGTGATAAAAGCATATTCTATATCATCAACCATCGCTACTAAATCATCATCTGTACCAATAACAGAATAAGACATTACATTAGTACCTACCTTATCTATATGGTCTATAATTCCTACTATCTCATATTCGGCAGCTTGCTCAATAGCATCAATCACAGAATGACAGTGCCCACCACCACCGATAAGTATAATTTTATTTTTCATAATGAAAATTTCTTACACTGCTAGGGATATTAATGATACGGTCAGCAAACCAACGACTATGCCTAAGGCTATCTGATTCACAATGTTTATACATCGGAAGATCAGTCATAAGATCCCAAACTGGACGACTCATCACATTATTATTATTTAAATAATTCAACATCGAATCTCTATGGTCAACATCTTCACAAATAATAGTATTTAACCAGTAATTCGCTTTGGTATTTACGGGTTCAGTGAAGAACATTAAGTTAGAACCTTCAAGTAATGACTGATATTTTTTTGCAAGCTTTCTTTTTTGTTCAACAAACATACTTAACTTGTCAAGCTGCGCACATCCAAGAGCGGCATTCAAATTTGGCATTCTATAATTGAAGGCAGCTTCATCATGATAAAATTTATATGGATGGGCTACTTTAGCCGTTGTTGTAAGATGCTTGACACGATCGGCATCATCCATTGAATTACAGACCACCATACCACCACCACCTGTTGTGATGATTTTGTTGCCATTGAAGCTAAATGCGCTAACTCGTCCAAACGTACCTGTATGCTTATTTTTGAAATAACTGCCTAAAGACTCAGCAGCATCTTCTACTAAAGATATATGCCATTTAGCACATATCTCTTGGATTTTATCAATCTCTACTGGAAAGCCAAAAGTATGCATAGGCACAACAGCTTTAAACCTCTTTCCTGACTTTTTATGGATACAGTTACCATTTTCATTCAAAGTAGCATGTTCTATTAAATAATTTTCTAGTGCTATTGGGCACATTCCCAAAGTACTAGGTGATACATCAATAAATATACATTCTGCACCAAGCTGATTCACCGCATTAGCTGTGGCTACAAACGTTAAGGCTTGTGTTATTACTAAATCATCACGCTGAACATCGCACTGATACAATGAGATATATAAAGCTGCAGTACCATTAACAACCGCAACCGATTTTGGGATTTCTATAAATTTTGAAAAATCTTCTTCAAATTGAGTAACAAACTTGCCAACGCTTGAAACAAAGGTAGAGCTGATCGTCTCGTCAACAAACTCTTTTTCTAAACTATTGAACCTAGGCTCATGCAATGGTATAAAATCATTCGTTTCATAATAATCTTTTACAAACTCTACAAGTTTCTTATCCATTACATTTTCCCATCCAAATATTTTCCTGTTTCTTTATGTCCAAACTCAGGAAGCATAAAGAAGAACAGCTTTATAATCTCATCTTTACTCCATTTTAACGATGATTGCATTGCATTAATTTCACTGGTGAAATAATCAAGCTTTTCATTTAGAGTAGCATTTATATTATCTGTATTCTTAATAATACCTAAGTTATTAAAAGCATTAAAATCTAAAACTTCTTTATCTGTATAAAATTCTTCAAAATCTTTTTCACCCGTTGTATCACTCAATGTGAATAAACAAGGCCAAGTATTGTTTTCTAACTGCGAGTTATTAGAGAGGTACTCTCTTGCTTCTTCTTCAGAATAACACAAATATGGAGTTAGACTTTTGCTTTGAAGATACTTGATTGCAATATCTTCAAAGGTAATCAGATGTAAATCCTCACTAAGCTTTGGAAAGAAAATGTCGCCTTTTTCACCAAAAATACAGGACATTAAACATAGTTCTCCTGATTCCTGAGGAGTGACAAAATAACGTCTAATATCAGAAGGAGCTACAATCGGTTGATTTTTCTTGATTCTTTGCTCAAAACTATGAAGTAACGAGCCGTCACTAAATGCAACGTTTGCAAACCTTGCCGTTGAAATATCAATCTGTTGTGAATATTTCGACAGAAACATTTCCATGATTCTTTTGCTAGCTCCCATCATATTAACTGGATTAGCAGCTTTATCAGTCGATACACAAAAATATTTTTTAGTACCTTTTCTTATTGACTGTTTGATGGTCTTTTCAGTATTAAATATATTCACATTAATCATACGCATCAGTGTGAAAGGATCTTTCTCACTACGCACATGTTTGAGCGCTGATAAATTTAAGACATAGTCATATTTACCATCAGCTTCTATAAAAGCATCATACTCAGTTGAACTAATATCTAAGGCAAATGTTTGAAAATCTCCGTCAATATAACCATAACTACTACGTAAATCTCTTACTAATTCAACTAAATTATTTTCACTTATATCAACGACGTACAGTTTTTTAGGATTTCTTTTGAATATCTCTTTAGTAACTGCTTGGCCTATGGATCCTGCTCCACCTATAATTAAAAAACTCGATTCATTTATGATAGAAGTTAACTGTTTTTCTTTGTTACCAATATCTTGATCGAAAAGTCTATTTTCTCTTCCAATTAGCTCTAAGACATTTTTCATCTTGATTCTCTGTAATGTAAAAAGACACCCCATTGTAGGGGTGTCTCTGTTTTTTTTCAATATAGTTTTAGTAGTTACATTACAGAATTAATTCTGACTTACCAACCAGTGACTTCTTTTAGCTTATCACCGATTTTAGCTGGATCACGCGTATACGCGATTCCTGCATCTTCAAAGGCTTTGAATTTCTCTTCAGCAGTACCTTGACCACCAGAGATGATCGCGCCAGCATGGCCCATACGCTTGCCTTCTGGAGCAGTCACACCAGCGATATAACCAACCACTGGCTTAGTCACATGATCTTTAATATAAGCAGCAGCTTCTTCTTCAGCAGTACCGCCGATTTCACCGATTAGGATGATAGCTTCAGTCTGTGGATCGTCTTGGAATAGTTTTAGTGCGTCAATCTGGTTCATACCAGGGATAGGATCGCCGCCGATACCGATACAAGTTGATTGACCAAAGCCAAGCTTAGTGGTCTGTGCAACGGCTTCATACGTTAGCGTACCAGAGCGTGAGATGATACCTACTTTACCCGGCAGATGGATATGACCTGGCATGATACCGATTTTGCACTGACCTGGAGTGATAACGCCTGGGCAGTTAGGACCAACCATGCGTACGCCGTCTGCTTCTTCGATGTAGCGCTTGGCTTTTAGCATATCGATCGTTGGTACGCCTTCCGTGATCACGACGATCAGCTTCACGCCTGCATCTACCGCTTCAACGATTGAGTCTAGGACGAATGGCGCTGGTACATAGATAACTGAAGCATCGGCTTGAGTGGCTTCCATGGCTTCCGCCATCGTGTTAAATACTGGTAGGCCTAGATGCGTTTGACCGCCTTTACCTGGTGTTACACCACCAACGACTTTTGTACCGTATTCGATCGCTTGTTCAGAATGGAACGTACCATTTTTACCAGTGAAGCCTTGTACCAATACTTTGGTATCTTTATCAATTAATACACTCATTATGTTTTCCTTATTCGGTTGTCTTGCAATAGCAGTTTGCCGTTTAGGTGTCGTTAAATGCTAACCACGTCTCGTTGACTGAAAACTGCTATCACGCTTTGACTACTATGTTTAAGCACCTAAATTGATAGGTTTATGCTTGAACAGCATCGACAATTTTTTGTGCAGCATCGGCTAGGCCTTGGGCTGATGTTAGCTTCAGACCAGATTCTTCTAAGATCTGTAAGCCCAATTCAGCATTGTTACCTTCTAGGCGTACAACGACCGGTACTTTTACGTCGACTTCTTTAACGGCAGCGATAATCGCTTCTGCAATCATGTCACAACGTACGATACCGCCAAAGATGTTGATTAGAACACCTTCAACACTGCTGTCTTCTAGAATGATTTTGAACGCTTCAACAACGCGATCTTTGGTTGCACCGCCGCCAACGTCCAAGAAGTTAGCAGGCTTGCCGCCATACAGTTTGATGATGTCCATGGTAGCCATTGCAAGACCAGCACCGTTGACCATACAACCGATGTTGCCTTCTAGAGCAACGTAGTTTAGGTCGAATTCAGCGGCTTTTAGCTCACGCTCGTTTTCTTGCGTTTTGTCTTGTAGCGCTGCGATTTTAGGTAGACGATATAATGCGTTTGAGTCGATACCGATTTTGCCATCAACACAGACGATTTCGCCATTTTCGCGAACGGCTAACGGGTTGACTTCAAGTAATGCAAAGTCGTTTTCGACAAAAGCATGATAAGCACCAGTCATAATTTTTACAAACTGGTTGATCTGCTTGCCTTCAAGACCTAGCTTGAATGCAACATCACGCGCTTGGTAAGGCATAAGACCTACTAATGGGTCTACGCTTACTTTAAAGATTTTTTCTGGCGTCTCGTTAGCGACTTCTTCGATATCAACACCACCTTCGGTTGATGCCATGAAGGTTACGCGACGCGTAGAACGATCTACAACGGCACCAAGATACAGTTCAGTCTGTACTGGGTACATATCTTCTGCAACCAATACGAAGTTAACTGGTTGACCATCAGCGTCAGTTTGGAACGTGACTAGATTGGTACCGATAAGCGCTTCAGCCACTTGCTTAGCTTCTTCACGAGTCTTAACCAGCTTAACACCACCCGCTTTACCGCGACCACCAGCATGTACTTGCGCTTTGATAACCGCAATGTCTGTTGGTGTTTTATCAAAAGCAGCTGCAGCTTCTTCGCCGTTATACGCGATGATGCCTTCTTGAATGGGCAGTCCGTAGCTTTTTAATAGCTCTTTTGCTTGATACTCATGTAAATTCATTGATTGTATCCTTTATTTTTTACAATTAATAAAAAGTGAAAACAAGTACACAGCAGCGATTTTCTGCTGCGGCACTTGTAACCCCAACGCTGACACCGCAAATAATAAAAACGGTACTGCGTTCAGGCTATAGCTTGTTACTTAAACTTCTAAAAGCGCTGTAAACACTATTGAACGCTATCAAAATTACTTACGTTTTTTACGCTGAATCGCGTGAATAGCACGGCCATCTGCAGATAGAGCCGCTTCATGTACCGCTTCTGAAATCGTTGGATGGGCAAACGTCATCAACTGTAAATCTTCGATACTAGAGACGAATTCCATCGCAATCATACCCTGATGGACGATATCACCGGCGCCAGCTGAGATAGCGTGCATACCTAATAGACGGTCTGTTTTAGCATCAGCGACGACTTTAATAGAGCCTTGCGCTTCGCTTTGCGCAAGGGCACGACCATTAGCCGCTAGGTTGAATGAACCGGTCTTAACTTCATAACCCGCTTCAGTCGCTTCTTGCTCGGTCAAACCAACCCATGCGATTTCTGGATGGGTATAGATAACATTGATAATCGTGTCGTAATTAACCTGAGCTTTTTCACCGTGAATACGCTCCACCGCCATCATGCCCTCTTCCATTGCTTTATGCGCAAGCATTGGACCACGGACTAAATCACCAATAGCATAAACGCCATCAAGATTGGTTTTGCACTGGTCATCGACATCGATCAAACCGCGTTCAGTCAAGGTCACACCGCTGTCATCACCAAGTAACTTCTCAGAATATGCACGGCGACCAACACAAACGATGAGCTTGTCAAAGCTCTCTTCAGATGACTCGCCTTTATTTTCGCTAGTAACGACGACTTGATCGCCCTTCACTTCAGCATTGGTGACTTTGGTATCAACACGGATATCAAGACCCTGCTTCTTCAGCATTTTGCCTGCTTCTTTTGCGATGTCTTTGTCAGCGGCTGCTAAGAAACTTGGAAGCGCTTCATAAACAACAACTTCGCTACCCAAACGACGCCATACAGAACCGAGCTCAAGACCGATAACGCCAGCACCGATAACACCTAGACGCTTAGGAACTGAGGTAAAATCAAGGGCACCAGTAGAGTCAACGATACGATCACCGTCAGTTTTGGCAACTGGGATATCAATAGGTACTGAACCAGCCGCTAGAATCACGTTTTTAGCGGTAATAGTGCTTTCTGCTTCGTCTTCTAAAGCGACAAACTTAACTTGTTTATCAGCGCCTTTGCCATTAACCAATGTGCCCCAGCCTTGTAGCCAGTCAACGCCGTTACCTTTTAATAACGCTGCCACACCGCCAGTCAATTGCTTAACGATACCTTCTTTGCGAGCAATCATTTGCTCGATATCGATAGCGACGTCGCCAGTGCTAATACCATGTTCTTCAAGATCATGCTGGGTCGCTTCATAACGATGCGAACTATCAAGTAGGGCTTTTGATGGAATACAACCAACGTTTAAGCAAGTACCGCCAAGAGCAGGCTCACCTTTATAAACACGTTTTTCGATACAAGCAACGCTCATACCAAGCTGCCCTGCACGAATCGCTGCTTCGTAACCACCAGGACCGCCGCCGATAACGACTAGATCATAATTATCTTTCATAGTACGTTCCTATTTTTAATGTCTTTCTAATTTTTTTAGAATTTAAGTGATTGATTGTATTTTTGATAAACTGATGAGGACCTCACTCCATAACCAATACGTTATTTGAGTGAAACCCTTTATTTATTTATCGACAAATAATAATCACTTACACCAAAGTTAAAAAGCTTGTATCGGCGGTTGCCAATACAAGCTTAGAAGCTTACAGGTCTAATAGCAGCATGGTTGGGTCTTCGACCAAATCTTTTAAGGTAACTAAGAACTGTACCGCTTCTTTACCATCAATCATACGATGGTCATAAGATAACGCGAGATACATCATTGGTAGGATCTTAACCTCACCATTAACCGCCATCGGGCGATCATTGATCGCATGCATACCCAAGATAGCAGTTTGTGGTGGGTTCAAGATAGGCGTTGACATCAATGAGCCAAAGACACCACCGTTAGAGATGGTGAATGTACCACCAGTCATCTCGTCCAAACCAAGCTTACCTTCTTGTGCTTTACCGCCAAGCTCACGGATTTTGGCTTCGACATCTGCCATGCTCATGCGATCGGTATCACGTAGTACTGGAACCACTAGACCACGATCAGACGATACCGCAACACCGATATCATAGAAACCATGATAAACAATATCATCACCGTCTAGTGACGCGTTCACTGCTGGGTAGCGTTTAAGAGCCTCAGTCGCTGCTTTGACAAACAATGACATAAAACCTAGACGCACACCATGACGTTTTTCGAATTGGTCTTTATATTTGGTACGCATGTCCATCAATGGCTTCATGTTGACTTCGTTAAACGTCGTCAGCATTGCAGTCTCTTGCGTCGCTGATAATAGACGCTCAGCCACACGCTTACGTAGACGCGTCATCGGAACACGTTTTTCAGTACGTTCACCCGTCGATTCAGCGACTGGACGACCACTATCAGACTTGATAGAGCTGTCTGCTTTAAGCGTTGGATTTGCCATGTCAGTTTTGGTCACACGACCGCCGCGACCACTACCTTCAACGTTTTTAGGATCTACGCCGCTTTCTTTTGCCGCTTTACGCACTGCTGGGCTTTGATCTTTATGGTCAGCTTCATCTTTTTTGTCAGTCGCTTGTACTGGCTCACCGCCGTCAGTACTTTGCTTGGCTTGTACTGGCGCAGCTGGCTGATCTGGGTTGACAGCTGGAGCGTCATTTGAGCTAGAACCGGCATCTGCACTACCGCTTGCACCCGCTTCGAACTCTGCAATTAACTCATCAGATAACACAGTGTCGTCAACTTGCTTAACGATTTTAGTCACCACACCATCATCAGGCGCTACGACTTCGAGGACAACTTTATCGGTTTCAATTTCAGCCAATAGGTCATCACGATTAACTTGTTGACCTTCAGTGACATGCCATTCAACGATTGTGCCATCGGCAACCGATTCTGGAAAAACGGGGGCTTTAATATCAGCCATCGATATACTCCTTAGATTTGGATATTCATATTTATTATTAAGTCGTGATGGGCAGTCAATACCGTTTTCAATCGCGTTACTCATATGGTATTGCTAGGTACTGACTGTCATCGCCTGATTCATGTGTCTTTTATAAACTGTTACTGATATAAGCTATTACTTTGACAACTTATCGACACTGATGCCAAGACCACCGGCAATCAATGCTTGTTGCTGCTGAGCATGTAATTTGGGTGAGCCCGTCGCAGGTGCGGCACTAGGAGGGCGTGCTACCGGCTCCATGACTTTTGCCTTGGTTGGATGCGGTACGACAATACGGAACATATGCGGTGCCAAATAATACCAAGCGCCTTGGTTCAACGGCTCTTCTTGCGTCCAAACGATCTCTTGTAGATTGCTATATTTTTCAATCTCAGCAATCAAACGCTCTTCTGGTAACGGATAAAGCTGCTCAATACGTACAATAGCCACATGCTCTAGACCCAATGCACGGCGCTGCTCTAACAAATCATAATAAACCTTGCCGCCACATAGCACCATACGAGTTACTTTATCTGCATTGTGATCATCCATCTCTGAGATAACCGTCTCAAACTTACCAACGGCCAACTCTTCTAGATTTGACGTGGCAAGCTTATGACGTAGCAAGCTCTTCGGTGACATGACGATCAATGGCTTGCGAATTGGACGTATGGCTTGACGACGTAGCGCATGATAAATCTGTGCCGGCGTCGTTGGCGTAATCACTTGCATGTTGTCTTCGGCACATAACTGTAAGAAGCGCTCAAGACGGGCAGATGAATGCTCTGGGCCTTGACCTTCATAGCCATGCGGTAACAGCATGGTTAGACCACAAACACGCTGCCATTTGGTCTCGCCACTTGAGATAAACTGGTCAATCACTACTTGCGCACCGTTGACGAAGTCACCAAACTGCGCTTCCCAAACGATCAATGCGTTTGGTACAGTCGTGGCATAGCCATACTCAAAGGCCAATACTGCTTCTTCTGATAATAGTGAGTTATAAGTGGCAAAACGCGCTTGTTTTTCACTCATATGCGCAAGTGGCACATACATGCTACCGTCATTGACGTTATAAATTTCACTATGACGATGCGAGAAAGTACCACGGCCGACATCTTCGCCAGTAATGCGTACTAATACACCATCATTATCAACCAGTGAGGCATAAGCCAACGTTTCAGCAGCGCCCCAGTTCAGCGGCTCTTCGCCAGTCTGCATCGCTAGACGCTGATCGACCATCTTTTGAACTTGGCGCTGTAACTTGTAGCCTTCAGGCATTTCAGCCATACGGCGACCGTAGCCTTTAAGGGTTTCGATATCGACACTGGTATCCCAGTCATCGACGAGGTCATGACCTAGATAGGGTTTCCAATCGACAAAAAGCGCTTCATCAGGATCACTAACCAAAGAATTCACCACATAATCGCCACGATCTAACGATTCGCGGTAAGAATCTTCGTAACTTTTCGCTTCTTCTTCACTAATAATACCCGCTTCAATTAACTGCTGGGCATAGAGAGTGCGGGTCGTTGGTAGCTGTTTGATGACTGCATACATCAATGGCTGAGTCGCTGACGGCTCGTCTGCTTCATTGTGGCCATTACGACGATAGCAGAACAGATCAATGATAATGTCTTTATCAAACTCATGACGGTAATCTAATGCTAATTGAGCGGCAAATACGACAGACTCAGGGTCATCACCATTCACATGTAGAATGGGCGCATGTACCATTTTCGCCACATCAGTACAGTACTCTGTCGAACGCAAATCTTCTTGACGACTGGTCGTAAAGCCGACTTGGTTATTAATGACAATATGTACCGTACCACCAGTGGTATAAGCGCGAGTTTGTGACATCTGGAAGGTCTCTTGCACCACACCTTGACCGGCAAATGCTGCATCACCGTGGATAACGATTGGCAGTACTGAATTGCCATCTTTACCTTCATGGCGAGCTTGGTCGTTGCGACGCACTTGACGAGCACGGACTGAGCCTTGTAATACGGGTGCCACAATCTCAAGATGCGATGGGTTAAAGGCCAATGCTAAATGCGCTTCGCCACCTGGCGTCATCACGTTAGATGAATAACCATTATGATACTTAACGTCGCCTGAGCCTTTTTCTGGCTGTACTTTGCCATCGAATTCGTCAAACAAATCAGCGGGGTTTTTACCTAAGATATTTACGAGTAAGTTCAGGCGTCCACGATGCGCCATACCAATAACCATCTCTTTGGTACCATAGCCACCAGCACGCTGTATAATTTCGTTAACGGCAGGAATAAAGCTTTCACCGCCTTCTAAACCAAAACGCTTAACACCTGTATACTTACGCGCTAGATATTTTTCTAGGCCTTCGGCTGCCGTCAAACGTTCAAGAATAGACAAACGCTTTTCTTTGTCAAACTCGATATGACCTAAGTTGGTCTCTAGATATTGTTCCATCCAGCGCTTTTCGGTACTGGTGGTGACGTGCATATATTCGACACCGATGTAGCGGCAATAAACACGCTCCATAATTTCGATAATTTCTCGTAACGGTGCTTCGTCCTTACCGATATTCAAATCGTTGGTAGGATAAATGGTGTCTAAATCAGCTTCTGAGAGATTGTGGTACTCAAGGGTCAAATCTTCGACTTCAGCGCGCGGATGTAGATCCAACGGATCTAATTTTGCACGGCGATGACCACGGCGACGATAAGCAGAAATCAGCTGCTGTACGCCCATTTGCTTAGGGTCGGCACAGTCAGCGGCATTGCTAGTCGTTGTGGTTGCGGGGGTAATCTTGTTGGCCGTCTGATTGCGAGCAAGCAATAAAAACTGATCTTTGATGGCGTTATGCTGAGCATCATTTGGCGACTGATACTGGGCAAAATACGCTTGCCAATCGGTATCAACACTCGTAGGGTCAGTTAAGTACTGCTCATAAAGTGCTTCGATATAATTGGCATTATCAGCAGCCAGTTCAGTATGTTCTACGTCTGCAGCTTCTTTAGTTATACTATTCATAATAATCGTCTATTTGATAGATAAATGAATGGAATCGTGCTTATTATTGTGTCGTTCATTGTACGTTCGGTATTTTGACTCTTAAAATTCACCATTAAGTAAGAATGGCGATGGCTAATATTTAGTATATAAAAGCTCTATTCGTATTAAATGTTATTTGTGCTATAGAAAGAAGCCGTTATCACTATTGATAAAACATATATCAAGCAACGACAACGAGTGCTACTACAATACTTATCTCAGATAATAGTCATTCAATCAAATTATTTGTGAACGTCCGGTTTTCTTATCAGACTCGTTTCACAACATTAATTTATATATACTGCTATCAGCTATAACCAATTCATTAATGGTAATATCTTTGGTAAACATCCTATCGTTCAGCTAGCCTATAAACTGGCTATTTTCGCTGAAATGTTTTTGTATGAGAGATATTTACCGTCTTTTTTGACAAACATACATTGCTGTATAGCTTAGCATGCGTACCCCGCATGACATAGTTTGTTTGCTCAATAGTAGGTATTTACATAATGAATATCTATTATAAACCTCCCACTTCGTACATTTCTATTGGTAATTATATAGAGAGTTTGCTCATATAACTCATCTTCTTACATACCACCAACGTATTGTTAATACTGCCTTACTTTTGACCAGTTATTTCCTGCTTTTTTGATGAAAAACTCTACTATCTATAATATTTTTTGGTCTTACAACGGTAAGAAGCAACGTTTTTTCGCGCCTCGTATCGTCCTTTAAAATATATGATGGCTGTCTTCTTAAATAGCAAGTTAGATAGCAATCAGAAAAACCTCGCTTGCATTCGATCACGACACATTCTATCACTAAGCAAATTTGTTCAATAAAAAACACCGCCTAATAATGAGACGGTGTTTCGTGATGATGTGTGCATACAACCATGCAACAATGAACCCGTTTAACCTGCTTGATCAATGAGCATGTTACGTAGATGACCGATTGCCTTGGTAGGGTTTAAGCCCTTTGGACAAACTGAAACACAGTTCATGATACCACGGCAGCGGAATAGGCTGAATGGATCGTCCAAACGTGCCAAACGTGCTTGCGTATCACCATCACGGCTATCAGCAACAAAGCGATAAGCGTGTAATAGTGCTGATGGGCCTAAGAACTTATCAGGATTCCACCAGAATGATGGGCAGCTGGTTGAGCAGCACGCACATAGGATGCATTCATAAAGACCGTTTAGCTTTTCACGTTGTTCAGGTGACTGTAAACGCTCCGTTGGCGGTGCAGGCTGATCATTAATTAAGTACGGGTGTACTTTTTCGTACTGCTCGTAGAATTGGTTCATATCGACAACCAAATCACGCACAACAGGCAAGCCTGGTAACGGACGAATAGTAATTTTTTCGGGTAGCGTGTTCATGTTTAACAAACAGGCTAAACCGTTTTTACCATTAATATTCATACCGTCAGAGCCACAAATGCCTTCACGGCAAGAGCGACGGAAGGTGATGGTTTCATCTTCCTTTTTTAGGCGTAATAACACGTCAAGCAACATACGATCTGAGTCTAGTAGCTCAATCGTATAAGTTTGCATGCGCGGCGCTGCGTCCAAGTCAGGATCGTAGCGATAGATTTCGATGGTGCGAGTACCTCGGCTCATAATGCTAAACTCCACACGTAGGTGATGGCGGGCATACAAAGGTTGCCGCATGTCAGCGCTAGAGGGTCTCTCTTTATTACAGCGCTGGCATGAGCATGTAGCTGGCGGTCACCTTTTTAATAAATTAATAAGGGATAGAACGTTTGCGCGGCTTTTATATAACAGATATAAAAGCCGCGCAGTCTAGACTTAATAGACGCGAACTTTTGGCTCGATATAGTCAACAGTCAGCGGTACTTTACGAACAGGCTTATAAACAATGCGATTGCCTTCAGAGTACCAAAGTGTATGCTTCATCCAGTCATGATCGTTACGACCGTTTGGTGCATAGTCATCATCTTCTGGGCGGTCATAATCTGACACACTGTGGGCACCGCGACTTTCGTGACGGTTAGCCGCTGAGATCATGGTTGCTTTAGCCACTTCGTAAAGGTTTGCGACTTCAAATGCTTCAATACGAGCGGTGTTGAACACTTGTGATTTATCAGCTAAATAGATTTGGTCAATTTTGTCACCCAGAGCTAAGATTTTCTCAACACCTTCGTCCATCATGGCTTGGGTACGGAATACGCTAGCATGCTTTTGCATCACGGCACGAATCTCGTCTGCAACGTCTTGAGCATTATAGCCTTCAGTAGACTGTTGTAACTTGTCTAAACGCTTCACGGTAAAATCAAGAACGCGTGGATCAAGCGGCTTGTAGTTGTGATCGGCATGATGGAATTCATCAACGATATGCTTACCTGCTGCCCGACCGAATACCAATAAATCGAGCAGTGAATTGGTTCCTAAACGGTTGGCACCATGGACACTGACACAAGCACATTCGCCAATAGCATACAACCCTTTGACGACATTGCCTTTGGTATATAGGCCGTCTTCATCCGTCTCCGCGTCTAAATCTGGCGTGATGACTTGACCATGAATCGTCGTCGGAATACCGCCCATCATGTAGTGAATGGTTGGAATAACGGGGATAGGCTCTTTGGTGATATCGACGTTCGCAAAGTTTTTACCAATCTCAAAGACTGATGGCAAACGCTTCATGATGGTTTCAACACCCAAATGCGTCATATCCATAACGATATAGTCTGCATTCGGACCACAACCACGGCCTTCTTTGATTTCTTGATCCATAGAGCGCGAAACCAAATCACGTGGTGCCAAGTCTTTTACGGTTGGCGCATAACGCTCCATAAAGGCTTCACCATCTTTATTACGCAAGATAGCACCTTCACCGCGGCAACCTTCCGTCAATAGAACGCCCGCACCAGCCACACCCGTTGGGTGGAACTGCCAGAATTCCATATCCTGAAGTGGCACGCCAGCACGAACTGCCATACCGATACCGTCACCAGTATTGATATAAGCGTTGGTAGAGGCTTCAAAGATACGACCAGCGCCGCCAGTTGCCAAAACAGTAATTGGTGACTGGAATACCGCAACCGTCCCTGTTTCTTGCTCAAGCGCGACCACACCGTTGATATTACCGGCTTCATCTTTGATTAAATCAAGGGCAATCCACTCAATAAAGAATTGAGTACCTTGCTCTAAGTTTTTTTGATAAAGGGTATGCAATAGTGCGTGACCCGTACGGTCAGCCGCAGCACAAGCACGTTGTACAGCTTTTTCACCATAGTTAGAAGTATGACCACCGAATGGGCGCTGATAAATCGTGCCATCCTCATTACGGTCAAACGGCATGCCCATGTGCTCAAGCTCATACACCACTTTTGGCGCTTCACGGCACATATATTCGATAGCGTCTTGGTCACCCAACCAATCTGACCCTTTAACGGTGTCATAAAAGTGAAAGTGCCAGTTGTCATTGCTCATGTTACCCAAACTTGCACCGATACCACCTTGAGCGGCAACCGTGTGCGAACGGGTCGGGAATACTTTGGTAATGACCGCCACATTCATGCCCGCTTCGGCCAAATGTAGTGACGCACGCATACCTGAGCCACCACCACCAACGATGACGGCATCGTAGTTTAGGGTCTTAATATTACTAATGGTATTATCTTGTCTAGTTGCCATTACGGTTTTCCTAATGCCTGTTAATGCTTGCGAAGTAAATACAAGGGTTACTTATTACGTCACGGTAGTTGGCTGATTGAACGTCTATTCTGTCTAATCAAGCAAACCACTTAAAATTGACGAGGTAAACCACCTCAAACCACTTACTAAAATGTGCATAGTCATCGTCGTGTCTGGCAAAGTTGACTTATATTCACCCTCATATAAGCGACTGTCTCAGCCAAAAACAATTGAAACTCGTGACTATTATATGGCTACTGAAAGACTGCTCTTAAAGACTTTAACCGTCTATAAAACTGACCAAGCAGTCCATCCTTATTTTTAAAGCCTAGCTTATTTTGTAGAATCTAGCTTCGTTTGTAAAACCTGAATTATTGATAGCGTTATTGATAAAACCTACCGATAAATAAAGCTTAAATATTGAGTCTTTAGACAGCAACGACAGCGAAGCCATTACCCCAAAAAATCATAATACCCCAAAATAAGAATACTAAAATGGCAATGATCATAAGTGTCTGCAACACCAGACGTAGAGCTGATGCGCTTGAGCCCAGTTTGCCCGTGGTAATATAGTCAGTAAATACGGTCCACATTCCCACCCAAGCGTGACCTGCTAGCGCAAGAATAGCTATTAGGCTAAATAAGCGCATAGGTAAGCTCATCATAAACTGTGACCATTCAACAAAGGTCACATCGCCATGCGTTAAGAAAAAGCCTAGAAGTACTACACTATAAACGGCTAAGACGACAGCACTAATGCGCTGAACAATCCAATCACGTGAGCCTGATCCGGTGAGACCAGTCGCGCTTTTGACTCCTGAATTATTTTTTATCATTAGAACATCACCCATACAAATGACGCGACAATTAGAATCGCTGCAATCACAAAACTGACCATAGAGGCAGTGCGGCCAGATTTTAGTTCTTCGTTCATGCCCATATCAGCGAATAAGTGCTTGATACCCATCACAAAGTGATAAGCAATCGCGGCCACGAATATCCATGCCAAAAAGCGCACGAGTACGTTGTCAAACACGGTCTCAAAACTCTCAGGCGAGGCCAATGAGTTCTGTAGTAACCACAGCATGACAGGAATCAGTAAAAATAAGATAATACCAGTGATACGATGCAAGATTGAGGCAATTGCGATCGGTGAGCGATTAACGCTAATCACTTGGCTTAAAGGCAGATCAATAGGTCGGTTGCTTTTCACAGCGGGCATCCTTTTTGCGGTTATACTCCTGTATCTGCTAGCAACGCTTGACATTAATGGCGTCAATTAGGCATTGAGCAACACACGAGACGAATAAAGTAAGGAAGAGCTAGCTGACTTCGTTTAGTTTGTGCTAAATATGAAGAAAGGATCGTATGATAAAAGGTTTTGATAAACGGTTTAGCAGGACTCATCAAACTGATAAGCTCTTGACGACAGCCCATCCACTAGCCAACAAGTAAAGATAAACATTCATTAGATCGATTAACTATTCTATTTTTACTGATACTTTTGATACAGAAAAATACGACTGTCGTTTCTATATCACTATGAACCATAAGTGCATTCATTAAAACAGGCTAATTATTTACTAATTACTTAAGAATAGGACAGTTAACAAGATCCATGAGACCATCACCTAGGGTTTTGGTCTAAACAGTCACCATTTGGTCATCGCCAAATACAGATAGAATCAGCTTTAAGCGATACTATATCACGACCACTTATCAATTCGCACAGAGCGAGTGCCAGTTAAGTAACGCTAATTATAAAATGACTGGGCGACAATTACAAATTTATCCCTAAAGTAATGAAATTAGAAGGCTTATTTAACAAACAAGCGGATTTGTGCAATACTAAATCCCCTCCGACATCTCAGCCTAACGAATTTGTTGACCTATTCTGTTCGCCTACTACTCATACGCACTCTGTTTTTAGCATAAATAACCAAAATGCTAATAGCTATATTTTGGCAAATTGACACCAATATTATGTGAATAATGGGATTTGGCTTAATGCCATAAAAAGGCATTTTTTAAGTAAAATAACCAAGCAGACATATTTTGATACAAAAATTACAGTAGATAAATACTATGAAACCACACCAGTTGGTGCCATTGCTGCTAAAAGTTTTTTCAAATCAGAGAGAATTGCTGCTAATATAGCCTGCATATTAAATGGGTTAAAACATTTTGACCGTTTGACTACTAATGGCGCGAGGCTGTGCGTCGGTATATTTTTATTCTAACAAGTTACAACCAATGGAGAGGAATTTATGGCTGACACTACCGCCAAACTAACCGTAGATGGTAAAGAATACGAACTTCCAATTATTAAAGGTACTTTAGGGCGTCCAGTTATCGACGTTGCAGCTTTGCAAGAGTCAGGCTTTTGGTCTTATGACCCTGGTTTTAAAGTAACCGCCCCTGTTGAATCAAAAATCACCTTTATTGACGGTGGCAAAGGCGAATTATTACATCGCGGCTACCCTATCGACCAGTTAGCAAACAACGCAGAATACTTAGAAGTGGCTTATGCGCTGATTCATGGTGACCTACCTAATGCTGAACAAAAAGCGGATTTCTTTGAAAAAATTCGTAAGCATACAGGCGTTCACGATCAATTACGTAAGTTCTTTGAAGGTTTCCGCCGTGACGCGCATCCAATGGCGATTATGGTCGGTGTCGTTGGTGCGTTATCAGCGTTCTATCATGAAAACCTAGACGTCAGCAATGAAGAACATCGTGAAATCACGGCTATCCGTCTGATTGCTAAGATGCCAACGCTTGCGGCCATGAGTTATAAATACTCACAGGGCGAACCGTTCATGTATCCACGTAATGACTTCAATTACGCAGAAAACTTCTTATACATGATGTTTGCCACGCCTGCTGATGTTGATTATAAAACCAATGACGTTATCACTCGCGCCATGGACAAAATCTTTACTTTGCACGCAGATCATGAGCAAAACGCCTCAACGTCTACTGTACGTCTAGCGGGTTCTACTGGTGCAAACCCTTACGCTTGTATCGCTGCTGGTATCGCGGCTCTTTGGGGCCCATCACATGGCGGCGCGAACGAAGCTGTTCTTGAGATGCTTGATGAAATCGGTTCGGTAGAAAACGTGCCTGAATTCATGGAAAAAGTGAAGAGCCGTGAAGTGAAGCTTATGGGCTTTGGTCATCGCGTCTACAAAAACTTTGACCCACGCGCACAAGTCATGAAAGAGACTTGTGATGAAGTATTAGCCGCGCTTGGTATCAACGACCCTAAGCTTGAGCTTGCTATGGCACTTGAGAAAATCGCTTTAGAAGACCCGTTCTTCATCGAGCGTAACTTGTATCCAAACGTTGATTTTTACTCTGGCATCATTCTAAAAGCCATTGGTATCCCAACGTCAATGTTTACGGTTATCTTCTCTCTAGCCCGTACCTCTGGTTGGATCAGCCATTGGTTAGAGATGCACAGTGCACCGTTCAAAATCGGTCGCCCGCGTCAGTTATATACTGGTGAGACAAAACGCGATTTTGTTAAAGTTGAAGATCGCAAATAGTAAGCCCTTATCAGCAACATAAAAAATCCCGCTCTCGTAGCGGGATTTTTTATGGTCTAAATTTAATAACGTGATGACAAATCACACTTTACTGAAACTCTTTTAACGTCTGCTCATATTTAGCAATTTGCTCATCGTAGTCTTTAATGGTTTCATTGAACTTAGTCATCAGTGTTTCAAACTCTTGCTGCTGATTGATTTTCATCTGCTGCATATCTAACACTTGCTGAGCTTCTATCTGCTCCCAGACTTGATGTTGAATTATCAAACGCGCCAGCGCTGGGCTTTTTGCACTGACTCTGCCAGCGATTTCTGCATGCTCGAACAGTTGCGGGGTCAAGGTTGCTATATTAATTAAGGTATTGATATCTTCAGCACTAAGTGGTGTCGTTACCGGTTGATATAGTGCTTCCATCGCTTGCTGATAGCTTTCTATTATCTGTGCTTCCGACAACATCACCGGCTTACGTGGCTCAAGACTGATACGCTTAAGCACGGTCAAATCGCGCTCACCAACCTCAGTACTGGTGTTAATGTCAGCATCCGTAACATCGCCTTCGGTAGCGGCTGGTACTGATGCTTGCTCAGACACATTACTGTCGCTTGCCTCTGTAGCTGGCAAGCCGCTATCATCGGGTGTATTACTAGCAGTCACTTGATTGCCAAGATTGCCATCATCATTAGCCGTAGTGTCAGGCGCTCCTTCAAGCAATAAAGCATCGCCACCTGACGCATCAGCAGCTTGTAATGACTCATACTCTGCTTGCAAGCGCTGCTGCAACCCTTGCGCTTGAGCGACGTACAAGGGCTGGAACTGCTCTATGCGGGCAGCAGCTGAATCACTTTGCGGCATAGGCTCGCTGTCTTCTACGCTTGTTTTTTCAGTGGTTTGGTCATAATCTATCACAGGCTCTTCTGCTGGCTTTTGCTGACAGCCCGTCAAGAATAGCAGCCCTGTCATTGTCGCCGCCAGCAACATTGACGATGGGCGCAGACAAAGGCGACCTTGGTTGATACTATCGTTGTGCGAATCGATATCAGACTCAGCTGACAAAAATTTAAACATCAGAGTACATATCCTTTGTTAAAAGCTAACGTTAGAAGCTAACCTATTAAAAGCTCAGATTGTCGCGACATTTCATGGCTTCAGTGCATTGTTTCAGTGTATGGCTTCAGTATAGTGCTAATGCGTTCGGTTTTTGCGCAGCCATACTGGTGTTTGTAGTATTTAGCCTGCTTTATCATCATCGCTATTTATAATATTGGGTATTCAGAAAAATAGCTATTTATCACAATATAGAGCTTAACCGCTGAATGAGCTATCTATTTTTTAGTATTGTCCACAGAGTGTCTGGTCAAAAATGGAATACAGGCTTCTAAATCGTGACAGTCTTTCCCAAGCTGCTGACGTACGAAATAATCCTGTACCATGCGCGCCTGTTGCTCGATACCATAGTTAAAAAAGGACTTGCCTGTTTCTAATACATAATCATAGCGGCGATTGATAAGCGCACCGCGTACCACCTTGAGGCCCTGTTGTAGCTGCCAAACATGGGTTAGCTCGTGTATCAGCCAACTTTGCTTACCAATAGAGGCATGGCTAAAATCTGCTATCCAATCTGCAGGATGAAAGTAAATGTTGCCATTGGGACTAACCGCATAGTTTTTTAGTACCCAAAGCGCCGTTTTAAGATGAACATCATCAAGTTTAATATTGCTACCGAACACTGAACGAGCCAGCACAATTTCACCAGCAGTCAGCTTGCGTGATTGTTTTTTGGAAAATTTTGCCCGTAAAAACTGTTTGAAAGTCTGCTGAGACATCATCAATGGATTGCCTTATGCTAGCGAATGGTGCTGAGCCCTTAATAGGGATACAGACATTAAAAACCAAACATTAAAAACCAATTGTCTAGGACATAAGCTGTACACTTAGCCAGTTTTTCTTAACGCCAATCTGCGTTAGCCTAGCAGCTCAACCATAATAGTAATAAAGAGCTGTTTGTATAAAAATGAAGTACTGTCTGTCTAAATTAGCTTATTTTTACTACCAATGTCTAGGGCGTGTCTTCAATTCAATCAATAGTCGTTTTGATGAAATAATCATTATCAGACCCTGTAACAACCGACCCTATAATAGAGAGTCCTATGCCGCCTAACTTTCATGCCGATACCCCACTTGCTCAGCGTATGCGCCCCACGACTCTTGATGCCATCATTGGTCAAGAACATTTATTAGCAGAGGGTGCGCCATTGAGACGCTTGGTGGAGCAAGGACACCTGCCGTCCATTATCTTGCATGGCGAAGCTGGCATTGGTAAAACCACGATTGCGATGCTGTTGGCTGACGCGGTTGGCAGGCCTTTTCATGCACTATCCGCCTTGAATACTGGCGTCAAACAACTGCGTGAAGTGCTAGATACCAAAGATTCTTTAAACTTTGAATCGCCAGTGGTTTTTATCGACGAGATTCATCGTTTTAACAAAGCCCAACAAGATGCGCTACTGGGCGCGGTAGAATCTGGTGATATTACTTTGATTGGCGCGACCACCGAGAACCCCTCTTTTAGTGTCAATAATGCGCTGCTATCTCGTTGCCAAGTTTATCGTCTAGAGCCACTAACGCCTGAACAAATCAGTGCGGTCTTACAACGAGCCATGCAAGAAGACAACATTCTGCAAAATTTGACTATCGACCTGCAAGCACAAAATACCATCAGTCAACTGGCGCATGGTGATGCCAGAAAGGCGCTAAATGTATTAGAGCTAGCCATTCAAACGGCTGACGCTAAGCAGTCGCCAATGATTATTGATGACGAACTGGTTAGCCGAGTGGCGCAAACCGCCTTAGTACGGTATGACAAGGATGGTGAGCAGCATTACGATATTATATCGGCAATGATAAAATCCGTACGCGGCTCCGATCCTGATGCGGCACTTTATTGGATGGCGCGCATGCTCGTTGGCGGTGAGCCTGCCGATTTTATTGCGCGGCGCTTAGTGATTTTGGCCAGTGAAGATATCGGCAATGCCAATCCTAATGCCCTACTCCTCGCCGATGCAGCATTACGTAGTGTACAGTCGATTGGTATGCCAGAAGCACGTATTATCTTAGGACAAGTGGTGGTTTATCTGGCGACCAGTGCCAAAAGCAATAGCACGTATAAAGCCATCAATGCTGCAATGGCGTTGGCAGAAAAGGATGCATCTCCTGTGCCGCTACATCTACGTAATGGCGTGACCAAGCTGATGCGTAATCAAGGCTATGGTCAAGATTACATCTACCCGCACGATTATCCCAACCACTATTATCCGCAGTCATATTTGCCAGACAATTTAATCGGGACAAGCTTTTATGAGTTTGCGGACAATCAGCGTGAACAACACAGCAAGCAGTTTATGGATTGGCTAAAAAGCCAAGCGGCGAGTAATGACCAATAAAGATTATCTGCCTGCATCATTGATATTACTTATCACTATTTTTAAGCTATTAATGGACAGATTGTCAAGATGATGCAGCATGCTGGGGTGAAAAGCGTTAAAATGACCTCATAACGATATACACCAGCCAATTGAGTAGGTCATTTTTATAGCATATTGCGCCAACTAAGGCAGGTTTTACCTTAGCACAGCAGCGCGTGGTGCTATCTACTGCTACAATAGCCGGATAAACATTTATATCCCACATCACACTGATTTATACATAATAAAATATTGAGACTTCCTATGAGTTTAGATACGATTCCTGAGATTATCGAAGACATTCGTGCCGGAAAAATGGTTATTTTGATGGATGATGAAGACCGCGAAAACGAAGGTGATATCATCATGGCAGCGACCCATGTGCGCCCTGAAGATATTAACTTTATGATTACCCATGCTCGTGGTTTGGTTTGTTTGACTTTATCACAAGCACGTTGCCAACAGTTGGCACTACCGCTGATGTCAGATCGCAATGAGGCAAAATTTAGCACCAACTTTACCGTGTCAATTGAAGCAGCTGAAGGTGTCACCACGGGTATCTCTGCGGCCGATCGCGCGCGCACTATTCAAGCAGCGGTCTCATCTGCAGCAAAACCTGAAGACATCGTACAACCTGGGCATATCTTCCCGATCATGGCACAAAACGGCGGCGTATTGCACCGTGCCGGACATACCGAAGCAGGGTGCGACTTAGCACGATTGGCAGGTCTTGAGCCCGCAGCAGTGATTGTAGAGATCATCAATGCTGATGGTACAATGGCACGCCGTGATGATCTCGAGATATTTGCAAAAGAGCACGGCATCAAAATGGGCACCATCGCTGATCTTATCAACTACCGCATTGCCAATGAGCAAACGGTAGAAGAGATTGAGTCGCGTCCCTTTGAGACTGAACACGGCACCTTTACCCTACATCGCTTCCGCGAATTTGGGGCGGATGAAACGCATTTAGCCTTGGTAAAAGGTGATGTGAGCGAAGGCGTTAGTACGGTACGTGTACACGGCTTCCACCCTTTGCGTGATTTATTTGCTGCCAAAAATGATACCACAGGCCGTAGTGGCTGGAGCGTACAGTCGGCGTTAGAAGAAATCAGTGCCTCAGATCGCGGCGTGTTGGTTTGGATTGGCAGTCATCAACCGATTGATTTGGGCGATGCCTTGGATAAAGCCGCTGATAATGAGTCGCTATCTACGATTACCCAACAGCCTTATCGCAGTATCGGGGTTGGTGCACAGATTTTGCGTCATTTAGGCGTGCGTGATATGCGCCTATTGTCCTCACCAATGAAGTTTTATGCCCTTTCAGGCTTTGATCTGAACGTGGTTGATTTTGTGCATGCGCCAAAGCAAGTTTAGGATTTGATTGGCTGGATGATTCAATATTAGTCATACGTAAAAAGGCACGCTACTTTACCGTTAGCGTGCTTTTTTATTTATTAGGGGTTAATTTTTAAAATTTAGGCGTGTGTCCGACTGCTGTTTCTAATGCGAGCAGTCGCTTGCGCTCCTCGGTTGTCCAAGGCAACTTAGTTTTGCCATCACTCTCTAAGCGCACCACGACTGCCTCAGCAGTAGCGACCAGCGCTTGCTGCGAAGCGCTATAATAACTATATTCTATAACAATACTGGTTGTGCCCAAGCGTTGACAGCGTACGCCCAATAATAAAGTGTCAGGATATACGACTGGTCGTAAATACTGACAGCTAGACTGAGCGAGGACTGTCACCATACTGCCATCAAACATCCCTAACGTCTGCAAATACGCAATACGCGCTGACTCAGCATAACGATAATAGACGACATTGTTTAAGTGGTTAAACGCATCCATCTCGCCCCAGTGAATCGGCTGATGATGAATAACCGGATAATGTGCCAATTCCTCAGGGCGGCTAGCGCTTGATACATCAGCGGCACGATTGGCTGTCTTATTTTTCTTATCCATGTTTTAACCTTATCTTTCAATCTTGATATAGACGACTATTTTAAACAAGATTTGCTCATTGACGTTGTCATTAACGTGGCGGTTTTTCTAGAATTTGCGTGGTCAATAGTGGCGTTGGTTTCGGTGCGTTGGCAATAAGTTGATCGAGCCAATTAATCACTTCTGCAATATCGCTTGGCGCTTTCATTGTTTCTAAATTCTTGGCCAAATCGTTTGTATTTTTAGTAGCGCTCGTCATACTTTTTGCTGCTGATTGCGCAGGTTGTTTGCTAGCAGTCATAGAAGATGGTGGTACTAAGGTTTTTAATTGCTTACGAGCTTGCGTCAGATAGCTGATAAGCTGATCCTGTTCACGCATATTGCTGGCTTGGCTCGCTAAATTCAATGTCATGATAACTTCATGAATGGTTAATTGGCGGCGGTTCAAGGTAAGATTATTATTGCCTACTGCTCTACTTTGCTGAGTATTTTTTTGAGTGCTCTCATTGCCATTATTATTGTTAGTGCCATTACTATTGCTGTTCGCTGCCCGCTCATGACTGTGCAAAAAATCTTGAATATTCTGAATCGCTAGATTTTGGATTTGCCATGGGCTTGGTTGTGCACTTTGGGCTTGCAGGCGTTCGATATCTTTGAGCAGGCTTTGCTTAATGACCACCGTCAACGCCGGGGCAATCTCATTGCTGCTTTGTGATAGTTGCCAGTGCAGACCGCGTAGTAAGTCTATCGCTGCACTATCGTTATTGTCAGCCAGTAATCTATTGGCTGCCTGTATTTGGATACGCAGTAAATCTAGCTGGTTTTGAGCTTGGTTACTGGCCGCTACGCTCGGCTCTGGTAAGGTCTGCTGACTCATGGCGAATATGCGATCATCCATCTCATTTAGACGACTGATCACCTGCTCATTGCTTTGTAAGCGCTCATTGACGCTGTGTTGAAAACGTTGATGGCTAATATATAGGCCTAATAACGCCGCGATAAGTAGCAATATCACCAACCATTGCAGACGCAACAATAAGGTGTTTGCTTGGCGGCGCTGCTGGATAGCAGAAGGATCCCTAGATAATGATTCAGAATTCGTTGACATAAGACAGTACCGTTATTGGTAAGGTTAACCATGTTTAAAGCGAGCGAAAAAATGTATCAAGCACTAAGGCATGTCATCAATTAGCACAGTTATATGTTTATAAAGTTTTAGAGTTAATGGCTGCCAGAATAGTTTCTGGTGCCAAATCTTCCACACGCCAATAGCTCAGCTGCTGTTGTGCGACCATGTTTGCCAAACGTTCGCCCAATACGACATAAGCGAAGTCTGATAATTTAAGCGCCGCGTTATCGGTCTTGCTTTGATTTGCAATTGCTTCTAAATTCTTCTCGTCTAAAACCTTAACTACCGCGGCTTCAACAATACTGGCCCAATGCTCAAAGGCCGTGCCACTACTGATCACGACGATTGGCTTTACTCTATCTACAGTGGCATTAGCTTGCAAAGCATTTTGTGCATAAAAATCCTGCAACCATTGCTCATACTGGCTCTGCGCATCCTCTGGCATGATGCGCTCGTACCAAGCAATACTATCGATATGCACACCGCGCGCCTGTAAGGTATCGACTAGCAGACGACGTCCGCCAAGCCCGCGCCATATCAATAGCTTATCGCCTGCTTGTAGACTTTCTATCTCAGGCATCGCTAGCATACCTTCATTATTGGCAATGCTAGGCTGTCGTACTTGATAACTGGCCACGGGTAGCTGGGCATTATTGAGGACAGCAGCAGTCGCATCACCAACCGCAATCAAATGACTTGGCGTTTCTAATGCCATCAATGCGGACTCTACCAGCTCAGTAGTCTTATTTGGTTTTTGACGCTCAACCTCAAGTGCTTGCCACATGGCTAACCCAGAGGCCGCAGCGGTCGGACTAACAATAACCAATGCTTGATAATCACCTGCCAGCCACTGCCGCATCATTTGTCTGTCTTTATCGGTCGTGGCACGCGCTTGTAATGTCAACATCGGCATCTCAATGACCGACAGTCCTGCCGCTTGTAGACACTGGGTCAGTGGCGCTGCACGCTCTATCGGGCGCGTATTGATGACCACTTGTTGCGGCGCTGATAAATTCTCAGTGGACCGATTGGAATCAGTAGACTGCGATGTTGAGTAAGACATAAACCTACCATGATAATCACAATGACAATGACAAAATGCTGATGAAATTAAAGTTAGCGTAATCAAAGGGCGTATAAGCGATTACCACTATATGCCCAAGCCAGTCGCCGTACTTATTTACTGTTTAAGCACTAGCACTGAGGTATTATTCAGGATGATAAATCGCTGATAAGATAGCACCAGCACCATCAGCGAGCAGCAGATCGGCGACATCGATACCGAGCTGATTGGCTTGCGCTTCTTGCTCATCTTGTGTGCCGCTTAATGTTAATCGTTTGTCCGCTTTTAGCAGCTCACTACCATCAGCCTGACCCACACGACCACGTAGCCACAATACATTGCCGTTATCATTGTTGCCATTATTACCATTGTCATCGTTGTTGGCGGCGGTTTCATCAGCCATTTGTAAAACAGCATAAGCCGCAATTGGCACTTGGCAACCACCTTCTAAATGACGGTTTAGCGCGCGCTCAGCGATAAGGCGAATACGGGCTTTGTCGTCATTAAGCGGCGCGAGTAGTTTTAGTACTTCAGCATCACCCTCACGGCATTCAATCGCTAAAGCGCCTTGTCCAACTGCTGGCAAGCAAGCATCGATATCAAGCTCACCGCGGATACGCTCATCCAGCTCAATGCGCTGTAGCCCACTGGTCGCTAGGATAATCGCATCATACTCGCCCGCATCCAGCTTACCCAAACGGGTACCAACGTTGCCGCGCAAGGTTTTGATTTGCAGATCAGGGCGGTAGGCTTTGATTTGACACTGACGACGCAAGCTTGACGTGCCGACTACCGCGCCTTGTGGCAACTCATCAATACTATTATAAGTATTGGAGACAAAGGCATCCGTGGGCGAGGCGCGTTTGCAATAAACACCGAGCGTCAAGCCTTCTGGTAACTGCATGGGTACGTCTTTTAGTGAATGCACGGCGATATCCGCTTGTTTAGCATACAATGCCTGCTCAAGCTCTTTGACAAACAAGCCTTTACCACCGATTTTAGCCAAGGGTGTATCCAAAATTTTGTCACCTTTAGTGACAATTTTTAGCAAATTAATGGTCAAGCTAGGATACATCTCTAACAGGCGATCACGAATATGCTCAGCTTGCCATAACGCCAATGGGCTCTGACGCGTGGCGATATTTAAGGTAGTCAAAGCAGGTTGCTGCGGATTGCTCATAAAGGGCCTCAATAAGTTCGGTACGATAATGCGCTGTCAATGCCAAATGGACGCCAAATGGATGCTAAACCCTCACGCAAATCCACCCTATCAAATAGGTGATAAAAACCATATGTCATGACTGCTGACGCAAAAAAATACCCCTATTTAAGCATAAATAAGGGTTTGATGATATGGGCTGATTATTTCGCTATCGCAACGGTCTGTTACATACTTTGGATTTTGTCACGTAACGCTGGTAGGTGACGGCGGCTAACCGCTAGCGTCTCATCAATCCCTTTAAAGCGTATCTGATACTGTCCAGCATCTAGGGTCTCTAAAAAGTCCAAAAAGCTGAGGTTGATGATAGCGTTCCGGTGTACCCGAAAGAGGCGGTCTTCAAACTCTTGCTCAAGCTCTTTTAGGGTCTCGTCAATCAATACAATACCGTCTTTATGACGAACTTTGACGTACTTTTGATCCGCGGTAAAATAATAAATATCTTTGAGCTTAATCAACTCGACACCGCGATGGGTACGCGCCGCGATATGTTCTCGCACGGGACGTGCCGTTGGGTCTTCGAGCTTACGAATCTCATTTAGCTGGGCCGCATTTAGATTTTTAGCCTTATTAAGCGCTTCTAACAATTCATCTTTGTTAGCCGGTTTTAATAAGTAACCAATCGCATTGGCTTTCAACGCCGCAATCGCGTAATGATCGTAAGCGGTGACAAAAATAATCGCTGGTGGATGCTCCAGCTTGGACAGCTCTTGCGCACAGCGTACACCGTCCATTTCAGGCATGCGAATGTCTAGTAAAATGATGTCTGGCTGTTGAGTTTTTACCGCAACAATGGCCTCTGCGCCTGTCGTTGCTTGCGCAACCACTTGATGACCTGACTCCTGCACAATTCTAACCAAACGCTCACGTGCCAATGGCTCATCATCACAAACTACAATCCGCATGGAAACTCCTCTCTTACGGCATACTTAGTAGATTTTTTAATAGTATCAATAACATAATAGCATTTATTCCTAAACTTTTATCGCCATCATCTAAAACCAACGACGATAGTAGTATAATAAATTCTGCAATAAATATGCCACGGTCAGTTACCGATAGGAATAAAACCAGAAAAGTATTATAAACTGACGTCTTGCAGAGGATAGTCAATAACAGTGACAATTTGTTTACTGGTCACCGTACTTTGAATGTCCGCGCTTTCGCCAAAATAAGCCCGTAAGCGCTCAGCTTGAATATAAAAATTCATATGCTGGCGCAAATCGTAATTAATCATCAAGGTTTTTTGGGGCAGCTGCACATGGATTGTGATGGTCACGCGGTGCTGTTGCCACGTTACCTCGATATCCATATAAATAGTCTCTGTCGTCATCTCAACCACATTCAGCAGCATTTTTTCAATCACACTCTGTAGCGTCAACGCGGTGATGACCATATCATACATCACATCCTCATCGGGAAGCTGCCAACTCATGATCAGCTTATCTGCTAAGCGGATAGACTCAATGGCAAGATAATGCTCACAAAGGGCGATTTCTTCTTCAAAGCTAATCTCGCGTGCGCCTTCAAAACTGGCACGAAATAATGCTGACACGTGCTGTAATAAGTCGGCGGCTCGTGATGGGTTAGACTCGATAAGGGACACCAAAGTATTAATGGTATTAAAGAAAAAATGCGGGGCAAGGCGCGCTTTAATCACATCGTTTTGCGCTGTCAATTTATATTCAAACGATTGCTTGAGCGCGTTGACTTCACGATAGCGGCGTAAAAAATACAGCAAGAATACCAAGGTAAAGCCACCACCAATGATGGTATCGAACAGGACCTCTATAATAAAAGTTTGCAGATTGTATTCAATCCAGCCCACATTGAGCATGATCAGCATGACTAATGTCATGGTTATGCCAGAGGCGACCATAAGTAGCATCAGTACATAAATACTGGCTTTAACGATGCTCATGCGTGTAAAGACAGGGCGTAAATAATCAATTAAGTACAATGAAGGGATGATGCTCACTGTGTTTTGCACAAATCGGCTCATAAACTTAATCATAAATTCTGACCAAGTTGCCAAGTCATGACGGTCAATCACCGTCACAAACAGTGACCAAAAAAAGATATACAGCAGCCACTGCCAAGGTCTCATGACATCCATGAGCTTGGGAATAAAAAACTCTAAGCGCGCAGCTAGTAAGGCAACCTCATCATTTGCTATACTTGAGCTCTTATTCTCTTGACTTGTCTTAGACCGATATGAACGCCAATTCTTCAAATCCTAGTAATCCCGATTCAAATAAAAATTCATCTGCCACTGATTTTAGCACAGATGCCCCTATAACAAACGCAGCGCCACAAAACAGCCAAGGCCAAAAGATGTGGGGCGGGCGCTTTAGTGAAGCGACTGATAGCTTCGTTGCCGCCTTCACCGCTTCGGTTGGTTTTGACCAACGTTTTGCCCGTCATGATATTCAAGGCTCGATTGCGCATGCCACCATGCTTAAAGAGTGCGATATCTTGAGCGCCGAGGACGTTGCGACTATTATTGACGGTCTACAACAAGTACTACGTGAGATTGAAGCCGGTGAGTTTAACTGGTCGATTGCGCTTGAAGACGTGCATATGAACGTTGAATCACGCCTGACAGATATCGTCGGTGCGGTAGGCAAAAAGCTACATACAGGTCGTAGCCGTAACGATCAGGTTGCCACCGATATCCGCCTGTGGCTACGTGAAGAGACCGACAATATCATCGCTCTATTGGTACGTTTACAAAGCGGCTTGCTAGATTTGGCTGAGCAGCATACTGATACTATCATGCCAGGCTTTACCCATTTGCAAACCGCGCAGCCCGTCAGCTTTGGTCATCACGTAATGGCATGGTTTGAGATGTTATACCGCGATACCGAACGCCTCGTTGACGCGCGTCGCCGTATCAATCAAATGCCGCTCGGTAGCGCCGCCCTTGCGGGTACGACCTTCCCCATCGACCGTACGATTACGGCCAAACTGCTAGGTTTTGAAGGTATTTGTCAAAACTCACTCGATGCGGTTTCGGACCGAGATTTTGCCATTGAGTTTACCTCAGCAGCTTCTATTCTAATGATGCACATGTCACGCATGAGCGAAGAGATTATTCTTTGGATGTCAGCACAGTTTAACTTTGTGCAGATTCCAGATCGCTTTTGTACCGGCTCCTCTATCATGCCGCAAAAGAAAAATCCTGATGTGCCAGAGTTGGTTCGCGGTAAAGCCGCCCGTGTCTTTGGCCAACTAATGACATTATTAAGTCTAATGAAAAGCCAGCCGCTTGCCTATAATAAAGACAACCAAGAAGACAAAGAGCCACTCTTTGATTGCGTCGATACCTTAACGGGTTCGCTATTAGCGTTCGCTGATATGCTACCAAATATCACGCCAAATAAAGAAAACATGCGCGCCGCTACGATGAAAGGCTATGCGACAGCGACTGATTTGGCTGATTATTTGGTGCGTAACGGTGTGGCCTTCCGTGATGCTCATGAAGTGGTTGGTCATGCCGTCGCTTTAGGTATTAAAGAAGGGGTCGATTTGAGCGATTTATCATTGGCACAGCTACAGCAATTTAGCGATGCCATCGGTGACGATGTCTTTGAGTATCTAACGCTAGAAGGCTCATTGGCCGCTCGCGATCATTTAGGTGGTACTGCACCCAATCAGGTCAAGCAAGCCGTCGTTAATGGTCGCGCGCGTTTAAAAGTGTTTGCATAAAACATTTGATAAAAATATAAGCCTACTAGTAAAAACACCCGCTCTCTAGGCGGGTTTTTTATTAGGTTAAAAAAAATGAATGGTTACCTTCTCTACACCTGATAGGCTTGGTTAAATCTACCAAGACCGTTATCATAGGGGGATACCAATATTTGATTCAATCATTTGATAATTAATAAGGAGTCCATTATGGCTGAGAGTTTTAATCCCCAAGCCAATACGGTATTTTGCCGCAAATATCAGCAAGAATTACCAAAGATGCCACATCCCCCTTTTCCTAATAAAAAAGGTCAAGAGCTGCAAGAAACGGTCTCTGACAAAGCTTGGAAAGAGTGGCTTGAGCATCAAACCATGCTCATTAACGAAAACCACCTAAGCATGATGGATCCTAAAGCCAAGCAGTTTTTGACCGAGCAACGTGATAAATTTTTAGACAATGAAGATTATGAGCGCGCGCAAGGTTGGACGCCAGAAAGCTAATTTTTTGATTTTCTGCTATAAAAAACGTGCTATATAAATAATATGGCGCGTTTTTTATTGAGATTTTATTGATAGACTAAATGCCTGATAAGCTGAATAGCTGTTTAATCCTTATGCTTGTCTACTGACTCAGCATCAGTATCAGCAACTTGCGTGGCACTAGCTTGACGAGCCGCCATGCGATCATTGGCTTCTTGCACCGCTTTTTCGACCTCGGCATAATCTGAATGCCGCACATCCTGCCCGCTAATATAATTGATAACCAGCTCTGCCACGTTTTGCGCATGATCACCGATACGCTCAAGCGCGCGCAGTACCCACATGATATTCATGACTTTTGAGACGTAGCGCGAGTCTTCCATAATGTAGGTCATCAAGGCGCGAATGGCCGACTGATACTCATCATTGACCACTTTGTCGTTACGCATGACTTCAAAGGCTTGCTCAGCATTCGACTGACTAAAAGCTTCTAGCGCATTGTGTACCATTAACCGAACTTGGTTGCTCAGATGCTGCACTTCCGCATAGCCGTATTCAGTCTTACCTTGCGCGATAATTTTGATTGCCATCTGGGCAATTTTTACTGCTTCATCACCGATACGCTCTAAATCGACCACACCCTTGCTAATAGCCATGACCAAACGCAAATCACTAGCAGCGGGCTGACGCTTGGCGACCAATAATAAAATATGTTCGTCCAAATCGACTTCCATGCGATTGATGTCAAAATCCATATCAATTACTTCTTGTGCCAGCGTCTGGTTTTTATCGGTCAACGCATGGATGGCCTTGGCAACTTGATTGGCCGCGCTGTCACCCATATGCAGAAACAGTCGAATCGCTTCATCAAGATCTTGGTCAAAACTTTTGGAGATATGCTTGTCATTTTGCATAGAACGTATTCCCTGAAATCTAGGTTTTGATGACACCGTATGCCTATTAAATCGCACATGATTTGAGTGCTCAAACCCGAGCTGCCGATATACTTCGGTCAATGCTAAAAACTTCGAATGATTGCTCACAATAAGTACTCATCCTGTTTGCTTGTTATCAGCGTCTTGTTATCAGCGTCTTATTATTAGTGCAGCTTATCTATAGTCAAAATATCCTAAAAACGCGACAATATTGCTGACTCTAAACGTCGCCCACCTTAATCATCAATGCGCTTAGCCATAACGACCGGTAATATAATCTTCTGTGGCTTTTTGCGCCGGTTTGGTAAATATCTGATCCGTCTCGCCCATCTCAATCATATCGCCCAAATACATATAGACCGTATAGTCCGATACCCTTGCCGCTTGCTGCATGTTATGCGTGACGATAGCGATGGTGTAGTCGTTTTTTAAATCTTCAATCAGGTCTTCGATTGCACCCGTTGAGATAGGATCCAATGCAGAGGTTGGCTCATCAAGCAACAGCACTTCAGGCTTGGTAGCAACACTACGGGCGATACACAGTCGTTGCTGCTGTCCGCCTGATAAAGACAAGCCTGACGCTTTTAGCTTGTCTTTTACTTCTGGCCACAATGCCGATTTTTTTAGCGCCCATTCCACGCGATTATCCAGCTCAGCTTTGCTTAACTTTTCATAAAGTCGCACACCAAAGGCGACGTTATCGTATATCGACATTGGGAATGGCGTTGGCTTTTGAAAGACCATACCGACCTGCGCGCGTAGCAGGTTAACATCGACGTCTTTACCTAAGATATTTTTGCCATCAAGGTTGATACTGCCTTCTGCGTGCATGCCCGGATACAAATCATACATACGGTTAAAAGTACGCAGCAGCGTTGATTTACCACACCCTGAAGGCCCAATAAACGCCGTCACCTTTTTATCCGGAATATCGATGTCGATGTTTTTAAGGGCTTTAAAATCCCCATAATAAAAACTTAAATCTCGAACTTCTAGCTTTGCTGGCGGCATATTCTGCGGAATATCATGCAGGGTTTGCTTATTAAAGCTTGCGGCATCTGGCTGAGCCATTTGTGCACTGGTCGATAAAGGGTTGGTTAATAGATTGTCTTCAGTGATATGAGACTTTTTAACCGCCGTTTTTTTAGGCGCTTTATTGATGACATCATTCATAATAGTATCCAACCTGACTTGATATAAATTTAAGTAAAAACCGACGAGGCCTGATTTTTTGGTAGCTGTTATTTACTGTGACCCCGATTGCCAATAAACCGTGCCAAAACATTCAATATCAATACCGACAAGGTAATCAGTAAGGCCGCCGACCATGCCAAGGTATGCCAGTTGTCATAGGGACTCATCGCAAACTGATAAATGGTGTTGGGCAAGTTAGCAATAGGTTTACCCATATCGGTACTGAAGTATTGATTATTCAACGCAGTGAATAATAACGGTGCAGTCTCACCGGTAATTCTGGCAAAGGCTAACAATACGCCTGTGGTCAATCCCGCTTTGGCCGCTTTAATCGTAACTTTGGTCACCAGTTGCCACTTTGGTGTACCCAATGCATAGGCCGCTTCACGAATACTATTAGGCACTAAGTTAAGCATGTTTTCTGTGGTGCGTACGACCACAGGGATGACGATTAATGCCAACGCCAACGCGCCTGCCCAACCAGAAAAATTATTGCCTTTGACCATCAGCGCATAAATAAAGAGACCAATCACAATCGAGGGTGCTGATAGCAAAATATCATTTAAAAATCGGGTGACTTTGCCCAGCATACTGCCTTGAGAAAATTCTGATAAATAAATACCGGTCATCAGGCCAATGGGCGCACCGATAAACAGTCCTGAAAATGCCAACATGATTGAGCCGACAATGGCATTGCGTAGACCACCTGCGCTCATCGGTGGTGGGGTATCAGCCGTAAATACTGGCAACTGTACCAATCCTTGAAAACCTTCAACGAACAGGGTCAGTAAAATCCATAATAGCCAAAATAAGCCAAACGCCATCGCCGACAACGCAAAGCCTAGACCAAGCTTATTCAGACGACGACGCTTGTTATAAAGGCTTTTGTTATAACGTACCTCAAAGCTTGTCTTTACCGGTAATGCGCTAGTAGCATTGATAGCAGGGTTAGGCATAACATTCGTTTCCCATATCTTTTTAGATAGCCTTTTTAGACAGCTCTTTCGATACTATCCATCTCTGTCACTCTGAGCCGAACTAAGAACTGACACCGGCTTAGCGATTGCCTGCTTTATGATCCATGCGCATGAGCATAAGCTTCGCTATGGACAACACTATAAAAGTAATCACAAATAATATTAAGCCCAGATGCAGCAACGATGCCAGATGTAGCTCACTAGAGGCTTCGGCAAACTCATTGGCCAGCGCTGAGGTAATCGTAACCCCAGAGGTAAACAGGCTTGGACTGATATTAAAGGCATTACCAATCAAGAAAGTCACTGCCATGGTCTCGCCCAATGCGCGACCCAGTCCTAAAATAACACCACCAACCACACCAGCTTTGGTATACGGCAAAATAATCTTGAACATGACTTCCCAAGTCGTCGCGCCCATCCCATAGGCTGATTCTTTTAATAAGTCTGGCACGACGGAAAAAACATCGCGCATGGTGGCAGCGATAAAGGGAATAATCATGATGGCAAGCACCAAGGACGCTGTGAACATACCCAGTCCCATCGGTGCGCCTTCAAACAGTTTACCGATAATCGGTAAAGGGCCGACGTGTTCAATAAACCATGGTTGGATGTGATCGCCAAAAAACGGCGCGAAGACGAACAAGCCCCACATACCATAAATGATAGAGGGGATACCAGCCAATAACTCAATGGCGATACCAAGTGGTTTTTTTAGAAAAGCAGGACACATTTCGGTCAAAAATATGGCAATGCCAAAGCTCACTGGCACGGCTATCAGAATGGCGATAAATGAGGTCACTAAGGTGCCATAGATGGGTGCAAGTGCACCATATTCATTGGCGACCGTATCCCAGTTATTGCTGGTATAAAAACCTAGACCAAACTCTTGAATACTTGGCCAAGCCCCGACAATTAACGACACTAAAATACCACCTAGAGACATCAATACCAGTATGGCAAATGCTTTGGTGGAGTTAACGAATAAAGCATCGTAACGTTTTTGTTTAGCCAGTTGGGACCTTAAGTCTGTCATAAGTGTCTCAGCATTCAATAGGATAAGATTAAAAAATGAGTGTGTTTATCAGGTTTTATCACAACAAACTCAGCAGATATAAGTATCAGAAGCTATAAATATCATTGGCTTTGCGATTAAATTCGCTGTGATAAAACCTTTCAAACAACTACCGGAGAATAGTTGTTTGAAAGGGTAATTCGATCGTTATTAAATAATGACTATCGAATTACTGAGCAGGTTTATAGACAGGCTGTCCATCGCTACCTTTCACTTCGTTCCACTTCTCTTTGAACAAGGCCACTGCCGTGTCAGAGAATGGTACGTAGTCTAGTTCCATGGCGCTGTCATCACCTTGGGTATAAGCCCAGTCAAAGAAGTTCAACACACCAGCGACTTGCTGAGGATTTTCTGGTTGCTTATGTACCAAGATAAAGGTCGCAGCAGCGATAGGCCATGCTTGGTCAGTTTCAGAGTTGGTGATGACTTTATAAAAGCCTTCTTGCTGTGACCAATCGATATCACCTGCCGCAGCAAACGTCTCAGCAGATGGCTGTACGATGTTACCAGCTGCGTTTTTCAGCGCAGTATGTGACATCTTATTCTGCTTAGCGTAAGCATACTCAACATAGCCGATAGAGTTTTTCATACGGTTGACGTAGCTTGAGACGCCTTCGTTACCTTTACCGCCTGCACCAGTAGCAGAGGTCGGCCACTTGACGGTTTTATCAACGCCAACGGTGTCTTTCCAGTCTGGTGAAACCTTGGCAAGATAGTCAGTAAAGTTAAACGTCGTACCTGAACCGTCTGAGCGGAATACTGTTGTGATTGCGGCATCTGGCAAGGTCAAATCTGGGTTCATCGCCTTAATCGCAGGGTCATTCCAGTTGCTAATCTTACCCAAATAGATATCAGCCAACGTTGTGCCGTCTAGCTTCAGTGCACCAGGCTCAACACCGTCGATGTTGACAATTGGTACAACACCACCGATGACTGTTGGGAACTGAATCAAACCTGCTTCGTCTAACTCTTCAGGCGTCATCGGTGCATCAGAAGCACCAAAGTCTACTGTTTTTGACTGGATTTGTTTGATACCACCAGATGAGCCAATCGACTGATAGTTGACTTGGCCGCCGGTCGCAGCATTGTAGTCATATGACCATTTCGCATAGATAGGCTGCGGGAACGACGCACCTGCACCTGTAATATTCATAGCAATATTTTCAGCAGATTTAAAATCTGACGTAGCAGAAGATGCTGTCTGAGAGGTTGTTTCAGCTGTTGTCACAGCGCTACTGCTAGTATCAGCAGTTGGCTCCGCCGTATCTGTTGACTTATTACACGCCGTAAGCATTAATGTACAACTGACGGCCACTGCTAATAACGAATAACGCATGTAGGACTCCTGAAGTTTAACAACGGTATAAAAAAGCATTGCTTGTGATATGCGTGTTATCTTGCCAAATCTTTATGACAGTTTGATGACAACCTTTTTAATATTTCAGTCGTGTTAAAAAAGTCTCATTTGAGGACCTGACAGTCAATTAATTTGAGTCACGTTGTTGGGCGATATTAGCCAGCTGCGTTTATAAAGCCATAAAATATAGAGTTGAAACGAGATACGTATAGCCAAATATCATTAGCCGCGCGCGCAGAATTTTGCTAGTATGAAGGGGATTTACAACACTGACAGACTCGGGGTGCGGTGTATTACGAGCTTATTTCATAAGCCTTTTGATACATTCGCTGAGAGATCACCCGCCGAACCTGATGCGGTTAGTACCGACGCAGGGAAGTCTTAAGCCTATGTTATATAAGTACAAAGGGCGCGCAGAAATGCCTTTTTATTATCGCCACTATCTACTAGCATTGTTATGCGGATATAGCGCTTTAATAATCAGTCGCGTCCATCAATCAGCTAAAGATCACTGACTACGTTTAGGTTTGATAGCGCTAGCAGGTTTGTTTTACGATTGAATTTGTCCGTATCATATAGGCCAATCCCCGCAGCTACTGGCGGTGTTGCTTTTATTCAAAAACCAACACGCTAGGACAGCATATGACTACTTTAGATTTACAAACAGCCCAAACCCACATCCCAGCTACTGACGCCCCTCTTACTGCCAATGCTAGTCAAACAACTGACAGTAAAGCGGATAAAAAAGCCGATGCCCTCAAAACCCCTGCTCACCGTACCGCCAATGATGCCCGCTTTGAAGAAGACGCGCGCGACCTACACCGTGTCCTTCCCGCTTCTAGAAAAGTCTATATCGAGGGCTCACGTCCTGACATTCAAGTACCGATGCGCGAAATCACCCTTGACCCTACTCCGATACAAGGCGTGCCTGAAACCGATTGGGAACAAAACCCACCTTTTTATGTTTATGACACTTCTGGCGTTTACACCGATCCTAATGTCGAGATCGATTTAACGAAAGGCTTACCAAAGCTACGCGAAGGCTGGATTGCTGAGCGCGGTGATACCGAACAATTGGACGGATTGTCGAGCTCTTACGGACTGGCGCGCGCCCGCAATATCAGTACCGCCAATCTTAGATTCGCCCATATCGACAAACCACGCCGTGCATTAGCAGGAAAGAACGTCACGCAAATGTACTATGCCCGTCGCGGCATTATTACGCCTGAAATGGAATACATCGCCATTCGTGAAACGCAAAAGCAGCACGAACTGACCGATATGCGCCAACATGATGGCGAGAACTTTGGTGCCAACACGCCAACTATTATTACCCCTGAATTTGTGCGCAGCGAAGTAGCCGCTGGCCGCGCCATTATCCCCAACAACATCAATCACCCTGAGTCCGAGCCAATGATTATCGGCCGTAACTTCTTGGTGAAAATTAATGCCAATATCGGCAACTCAGCGCTCGGCTCATCTATCGACGAAGAAGTGTCAAAAATGACGTGGGCGACGCGCTGGGGTGCAGACAACATAATGGATTTATCTACGGGCAATCATATTCACGAAACCCGCGAATGGCTGATTCGTAACTCGCCCGTGCCGATTGGTACCGTCCCTATTTATCAAGCACTCGAAAAAGTCGATGGCGTGGCAGAAGATTTAACGTGGGAAATCTTTCGTGATACCTTGATTGAGCAAGCCGAACAAGGTGTCGATTACTTTACAATTCACGCCGGTGTACTGCTGCGGTATGTGCCGCTAACTGCTGGACGCTTAACGGGCATCGTCTCGCGTGGCGGATCTATCATGGCGCAGTGGTGCATGTTTCATAATAAAGAGAGCTTTTTATATACTCATTTTGAAGATATATGTGAAATCATGAAGCAGTACGATGTGGCGTTTAGTCTAGGCGATGGCTTGCGCCCCGGTTGTTTGCAAGATGCCAATGACGAGGCGCAGTTTGGTGAGCTGCGTACCCTTGGCGAGTTGACCCAAGTGGCGTGGAAGCATGACGTACAGGTCATGATTGAAGGTCCTGGTCACGTAGCAATGAACCGTATTAAAGAAAATATGGACTTGCAATTAGAAGTCTGTGCCGACGCACCTTTTTATACCTTAGGGCCATTAACCACCGATATCGCACCCGGTTACGACCATATTACCAGTGCGATTGGTGCTGCTATGATTGGCTGGTTTGGCACGGCGATGCTTTGCTATGTCACGCCGAAAGAACATTTGGGTCTACCCAATAAAAAAGATGTCAAAGACGGTATTATCACTTATAAAATCGCGGCGCACGCGGCTGACCTTGCCAAAGGCCATCCGGGTGCACAATCTCGTGATAATGCCTTGTCCAAAGCCCGTTTTGAGTTCCGCTGGGATGATCAGTTTAATCTGGCGCTCGACCCTGATACCGCCCGTGAATATCACGACGAAACGCTGCCGAAAGACGCGCACAAATCTGCCCACTTCTGCTCAATGTGTGGACCGAAATTCTGCTCAATGAAAATCACTCAGAACGTGCGAGATTATGCCGCTGGACTAGATAAGGCTGCCGCAAATAAAAAAGTAACCCCACAAACCGGCGACCTAACTGGGGCTGGTCATCTGATCAAAGAGGTAGATACTGAGCTGGTCGGGCAAGTTGGTGAAGCCAGTGCCGAGGAAGTGAGCCAAGGTATGGCAGAGATGACCGACAAATATAATAGTGAAGGACGCCAATTATATAAAGAAGTTTGATTGTTTAATATTTAATGCTTAAGCTTAAATCTAGTCGCTAGGTTTAAGCTTTTTTTACGTTTATTTTTGAGTCTCGTGGAAAAACTCGTTTGAAGTAAGAGTCGCACAGTTTCATAATGAGTAAATAAAAAGGCAAAACCAGTGGATAGCCAAAGACAATAATAAAAATTGTATATCCATGATACCTGCTGGCATGCTCGCCTAGTAACCAGTCTATAAAGTAAATTTTATAGAAAACTATTATCAATACTATGAGAGGCACAATGAACACTCCCGACCAAAGGATTGCTTTTGCTTGTTTAGAGTGCTTTTTGTGACTCGAACGCAACGATCTATAATGCATAAAACCAAATAACATTATTGATACTAAAAACACTACTCTTCCATCTAAATCAATCAGCCATTGAGCCAAAGAACTTGGTGGCTGTCGGTAAGATATGTCTAAAACATCGTTAGGAATATGATCAAAGACCCACTTCGAATCAGCTTGTAGCGCTCCACCTAAAGGCTTACCAAGATTAGTCTTTAAGTATTGCGACTCATCAGCAATCTTTAGAGTAACGGTTAGATTACCAAAGCTTTTCCAAGTTTTGGCAGGTTTTAATGAATAGTTATAAATATACTGATTGGTCCAATTACTACGGTCTATTGTAGGATGAGCAGAATATTTAACATTAATGACATGATTGCCTTCGCTTAAGTTTATCTCAAAGTATTTAGCGTCATTATTGAACGGTACAGCCGTATCCGTTTCTGGATCATGATAAGCAGGCAATGATTTTGACTGACTTTCATAATCATAATTGATAAGTACTGGTACCGCTTGCCCATCGACTTCGACTATAAAGCTTTTGTCTGCATCATTACCTATGCTATCGAACACCTCAAAAACCAAAGGTATTCGATCGCCTTTTTTAGCGCTATAAATTTCGTAAGTGACATCATAGTCAGCTTGATTAAAACCTTCAGCAATATTGATATCTATGTTTTCAGACAATATATCGATATCTTTGCTTGAATATGCCGTACTGGCATTAGTACCGTCGATAATGGGAGACGCCATATTGGCATAGCTAAACATACTGTGGCTTAATAAAAGCAATCCTAAAATGGTCCTACGCATTAATATTCTCTCAAATGGCTCGTCAGCTAGCTGTTCGCGAATCACAAAGCTATTTACAGCCTTCAACTATAATTACTTTACTGTTTTAGTAACCGTCTGTTTAACCATCATAAAAACCACAAAACTAATTATCAAATAAATAGGTGTTATTACTATATAGCCTAACGGCAAAACCCATATAAAGAACAAATCGCGACTTTCTCCTGTTGCGCCTTGACCAATGATCATATCTGTCACCAGTAGATAGAGGTAATAAATTATCAGGCTAAGCAGAGGCACTAGAAAACCACCCACCAGCATGACTGTCCAAAGGGTTTCGGGCTGGGCTTGCTGTCTACGTTTCATCATACGTAAATGCAGTCCACCCAATACAAATAGCGCGAAACTTATAGTTATGAATGGCGAAACAGCCGTCAAAACTTTTGCCACAGGATTCAGAGGTGCTTGAATAATAAAATCAATCTCTTTCGCAAGATTATCGTTGAAATGCCATTGGTTATTAGAAGGTAAAGTATTCTTCGTGCCATCGATATCCATACTGATATAGTCTAAACCACCATTGAAATTTAGCTTAATAAATGACCCTTTAAACTGCTTATCATCACTGACGCTCTCATTCATCGGCACTAACGAATAAGAGTAAGTGCTTATCCCAGTCCAATCACTGCCATAATAATGCGGCTGGACGTCATAAGTAGCTGTAATAGTATGCAACCCTGACGACAAATCCAGGTTGATATACTTTGAATCTGCTCTGAATTGCTCTAAACCAGTATTGGTTGGCATATAGAAATCAGATGTCTCAAGCCCGTTATTATCTTCAGTAACCGTTACGACAGGCACTGATTGACCATCGACAGTAATTTCGAACTCATTACTTTGTCCAAATTCATCGAATACTTCAAAAACCAATGGGAATTGAAGCCCTTCACGATTGTTATACAGCTTATAGCTCACTGTATAACCAGCATTATTAGCATCATCTGTAATATCGATATTAACTGTCTCTGATATAACATCGATGGCATTATTAAAATAAGCAGCGCTTGCCCAAGTACCTGAATAGCCTACAGGCTCCATAGATTGACTAGAAACACTCCAACTTAATAAAAACAATCCTAAAGTAATAAAGCGAAACACAACCTCTCCAAAAACCATGAAAACAAACACAAGTTTAATAAATATCTACTGTGAATGCCATTAAAAAAATCCCAGCAAACCTAAAGTCAGCTGGGATTCAAAATCAATTATAAAGGTTGAAGGCTTTAAACCTTCGACGCCTCATAGATTTCTTCGATTGAGTTATTAATCGTTTCAGAAAATGCTTCATCACTTTGCTGCTTACTCAACCCTTCAGTAAAGGCACGGGAGAAACTGGCAATCATACCTGGGTTTTGCTTAAGCTTAGCACACGCAGCACTACGGCTGTAACCGCCCGACAATGCCACAACTTTTAGCACTTTTGGGTGATCAACCAGCTCTTGGTAAAAGCCTTCTTTCTCTGGCAAGGTCAGTTTCAGCATTACTTGATGACCATCGTCTAAAAAATCAAGATTGTGCAAAAGACTGGTTTTAAGTATCAGCTCACAGTCATGTTTTTTAGCGCTGTCAATATTCACTTCTGGCTCGACAATAGGCATGAAGCCTTTTGAAAGAATCTGCTTGGCCACATCAAACTGCTGCTGTACGACCAGCTCGATACCATCGACATTGGGCTCATAAATCACTGAGCGCATCTTAGTACCAAATACCGGATAGTTTTTGGCCTTGTCCAATAGTGCATCTAAATCAGGTATCGGGCGCATGACTTGCACACCATTCATTTGCTCAGCCAGACCTTTATCAACCTTAAGGAACGGTACGATGTTTTTATCTTCCCACAGATAGTTGGCCGTCGACTTACCCTCAACCTCACGCTCCATGGTATCTTCGAATAGAATTGCCCCAAGCACGCGCTCGCTATCAAAGGTTTCACAAGTGATGATACGGGCTCGCATCTCATGTACGAGATCGAACATGGTGTCATCATTGTCATAATCGTCGCTGCTCACGCCATAGTTTTCGAGTGCTTTTGGCGTACTGCCCCCACTTTGGTCAAGCGCTGCGATGAAGCCTGAACCATTCTTTATGCGTTGTAATTGCTTTTCGTATTCCATTGGGCGTGCATCCTATTTTTATTCGTTGAGGTCAAATGTCTCAAAGCAAAGCGCTTTTTGTCAGCTTATATCAGTCTTGCTATTTTTAGATAACCTTATCATAGGACGCCCGGCATGCCTATATCTGATAAGTTAACAATTTTATAAATCGCAACGATATGGATGAATTTAGGCGAAACGGTTATGCTAAAAATAGTACTGTCACACAACCAACCGCCAATAATAGCCCTATTATATTAATGCGATTGAGCCGCTCTTTAAATACGCCAACGCCTATGATGGTTGCCACCGCGATGACGCCCACGTTCATACCAGTAAAGACAATGCTTGGCGACTCAGACAATACTTGGTGCGCTCGTACATAAGCATAAATATTGCCCATATTCAGCGCACCTAATAGTAATCCTGCTCGTAAAGCACCTCCTTGCCAGCGCACCCGTGTGATCAGCAAATAAATAAACAGTAACAGCCCTGCCAGCCCAAAACTGACAAATAACGTCAGTGGAAAGGCAGACCCTTGCTTGGCCACTTGCTTGAATAGAATATCGATAATGCCATAGCCTGCCCAGACGACAAGTAACCAAAGCGGCGTTTGGCGAGCTTGTTTAGTTATGCCGCCCGCTTGAGGACGATACACCAAAGCACCTAGTGCCAAAAAGCCTAATACCAAACCAAATATACGCGTACCTGTCAGTACCTCACCGAATAATAAAAAGGCAGCAACGATAGGAATAATCAATGATAAACGCTGAGCGGCATCGGTTGCCACCATACCAACCGCAGCAATCGCGCGCCCAAGAATGATAAACACCGCAGGCAGTAGCACGCCAAGTGCTATGATAATCCCCCACGCGCTTCCTAACAGACTAAGTCCGCTGATGTCTGGCTTCAATAAAAACCATGTCAATAAAAAAGCCACTGGATAACCAGCGACGATAGTCTGGCGAATATCGATATCTCGTTGACGTAATATTTTCAAGAGTATTGAAACGGCGACACTGCATAGTACCGCGATGGTTAAATACAGCATGAACGTCTACCTTTTAAGTCGCAGTTTTATGTGTTTATTATTTATCCAAGGCGTGTCCTCATTTTTAAAATGGAGATAAAAATGAGATGAATAACAGCCAAATAGAAAATAAGCACTAGAATGTAACAAAATATTTTTTATACAGCAATGTATTTATGAGAGTTGAGCCAATCAGTAATAAACGAGTACAGCCGTTGATTGTCAATTTACAATTAGCATGCAGGCGTGATTACGAAGTTTTGTTAAAATAGCAGCATTTCCCATTCACCCAAATACACGTTTAAGATAATGTCTGCCAGCGTTTGTCTTAGCGTATTGCTATTGATGCTTTACCCTTGCCTATGAATGCTTTATTTCGATTTTTTGAAAACCGTCTACCGGCCTTTCCTGATACGCCTATGCCATTGCCCTCACCTCGCGAAGGGCTGATGAAGTTTTTGTGGGCATGTACCAAAGGCTTACGTATCTGGCTGCTATTCTTTATGATTTTGTCCGCAGGTATCGGTATCTATGAGGCGATGCTGTTTGCATGGATTGGCAACATTGTTGACTGGTTAGGGGTGTATACACCGCAAACACTATGGACTGAAAAAGGCGATACGCTCCTTTTGATGCTAGCGGTCATGCTCCTGAGCCCGTTTTGGATTGCCTTATCGTCGTTCATTCATTTTCAGTCGATTCAAGGTGTGTTCCCGATGCAGATGCGCTGGCGTTTTCATCAGCACATGCTTGGGCAGTCAATGCAGTTTTATCAAGATGAATTCTCTGGTCGTGTGTCAGCCAAGGTAATGCAAACGGCGCTGGCCGTACGCGATACGGTGATGACAGTCACTGACATGTTTATGTATGTCATTGTCTACTTTATTACGACTGGGGTTATCTTATTCAATTTAGACAGCTTATTGCTCATACCTTTTGTTATCTGGTTCGTACTGGTTGGCTTTACCTTACGTTTCTTTATTCCCAAGCTTAAACGGACCTCTATCATACAGGCTGATGCCCGCGCATTGATGGTTGGCCGTATCACTGATGCTTACGCCAATATCATGACGGTAAAGCTGTTCAGCCATTCGCGCCGTGAGCTGGGCTATGCCAAAAACGCCATGGGTCAGTTTTTAGGTACGGTTCATGCGCAGATGCGCTGGGTCAGTTATTTAGAGATATCCACCCATCTCATCAGTGTCATCTTAGTAAGTAGTACGGCTGGGATTGGTCTTTATTTATGGCAGCAAGGCGATATTGGCGTCGGTGCTATTGCCGCAGCAACGGCGATGGCATTACGACTCAATGGGTTGACGCAGTGGATTATGTGGCAAACTGCTAGCCTGTTTGAAAGCATCGGTACTGCCCAAGACGGTATGCGTACTTTGTCAGCACCGCAAACGATTGTGGATGTTTCAAATGCACCTGAGCTAAAAGTGACTGATGGTCACATTGTCTTTGACCATGTTGATTTCAGTTATGAAAGTGAAAATGGTGATAACGAAGGCGAGCGTATTGATGAAGTGAGTACTGCGGGAACGGCGATTGCCTCTTCACAAATCAAACTGCTCGATAACTTTCATTTAGATATCAAACCTGGGGAAAAGATTGGTTTGGTTGGACGCTCAGGTGCGGGTAAATCAACCTTAGTGAATTTATTATTGCGCTTCTTTGACGTTGATAAAGGTAAAATCTACATCGATGGACAAGCGATTGATGAAGTCACTCAAGAGTCTCTGCGTCAACAGATCGGTATGGTGACGCAAGATACCTCATTGCTCCATCGCACCGTTCGTGAAAACATCGCTTATGGTCGCCCTGATGCCAGCGATGCAGAAATCATCCGTGCCACCAAGCAAGCACAAGCATGGGAATTTATCAAAGATTTGTATGACGATAAAGGCAATACGGGTTTGGATACGCAAGTTGGTGAACGGGGCGTCAAACTCTCTGGCGGTCAGCGCCAGCGTATTGCCATCTCACGTGTTATGCTAAAAAATGCGCCGATCCTACTCTTGGATGAGGCGACCAGTGCGCTAGACTCTGAGATTGAGTTTGCCATTACCGAAAGCTTGAACGATATCATGACGGGCAAAACGGTGATTGCCATTGCTCATCGTCTCTCTACGATTGCCGCGCTTGACAGACTGGTAGTCATGGATAAAGGTCAAATCATTGAGCAAGGCAGTCACGAAGAGCTACTGGCATTGGATGGCGTCTATGCGGGGCTTTGGCAGCGTCAAAGCGGTGGTTTCTTAGGAGAAGAGAGCTAAAATTGGTACCACCTTAAATCTCACAATAAACTGTAGCTTGAAAACTAAACTTAAAATTGAAAAATGGTCATACAGGGAAGTACGAGTGTTATGGAACAATTTGCTAAAAGTATCACGCTAAATAAAAAACGCGCCCGTTACTACGATTTACACTCATTGGCTGAATCGACCCATGATAATGCTAAACGAGCCAAAGCGCATTTCTATGGCGGTAATGGTTTTACGGTCGGTAATTATCAGCCCTTATTAACCGAGCTGGCTGCTGGTTTTGATATCAGCGCGCTGGCGATGCGTGGCTATTGGTATGACAAGCCAAAAGCTCGGGTACTAACCCGTGAGCAAGATGCTGACCTGCTTATTAAGTTTTTAGAGCAAACGCAAGATAGTCCTGTTGTGGGCATAGGTCATTCGCAGGGCGCTACTGCGACGGCTATGGCAGCGGCCAAACGTCCTGATTTATTCTCTGCGTTGTACTTGATAGAGCCCGTCACTTTTACCAAATCACAGGCGCTGCTCTATAAGCTGATACCTCGCCGCGTTAAGATTAAGCGTCAACCTTTCAAAAGCGCGTTAACTAAGCAAAAATTTTGGGCAAATATTGATGAATTTTATGACAGCCTACGAGAAAAAAGCGCTTATCGACGCATCTCTGATGAGCACTTATACCTCTTTGCCGAGCAAAGCTTAGTAAAGCAAAACGATGGCCGTTATGCATTTATCTTCACTCCCGAGCAAGAGATAGCGAATTATTTTGGCATCCCTTATATCGACGGTGCATTAAAGAAGCTGGCGAAAACCAAAGTGCCTTACCAACTCATCATTGGCAAGCCGACTATTTTTATTAATGATAAAGTTCGTAATAATTGGCAAAAATTTGTGCCTACTGACCAGCTTAACATCATGCCTGAGAACGGACATTTATTACCTATAGAAGCACCGGAACAATGCGCCACTGTTATCTTACAGAATTTTAATCGTTAAGCTTTGAGCTTATGACTGATTTATTTACCCCTAGTCCCACTGACAATATACTACCCTATGATGGTCGGGCGAATGACTTGGGTATCGTCATTGATAATAGCCATGAGCTTTATGACATATTATTGAGTGAACTGCCTTGGCAGGCTGACATTGTTACGTTGTTTGGTAAGACCCACGTCACCACGCGCCAAATCGTTTGGATGGGTGGGGATAGCAGCAGCTATCATTACTCAGGACATGCCCGTCAAAGCATTTCATGGTCAGAAAACGTGTTTCACGTGAAACAACATGTTGAGCAACAGCTAGCAAATATTGGGATTACCGCTAATTTTAATTCTTGCCTGTTGAATTATTACCCCTCAGGTAGTGACGGTATGGGCTATCATGCTGATGACGAAAAAGAATTGGGCTATCAACCTATTATCGCTGCCTTATCGCTCGGTGCCACGCGCAAATTTGTTTTTAAACATAAAAAAACTCAAGATAAAGTCGAGCTTTATCTTGAGTCTGGTCAGCTTATCGTCATGCATGGCGATACACAAACCTACTGGAAGCACACTATTACCAAGACTAAAACGGTCAACACTGGACGCATTAGTCTCACGTTTCGACAGATGCTGCCAGATTAGTCTACTTTTAAAACTATCTTGCCAAAGGTATCGCCTTTTTGTAGCTCAGTATGCGCGGCAACGACCTCAGAGAGCGAATAGGTCTGCTGAATATGCAATTTAAGCTTGCCAGTCGCCAATTGTTCTAACACTCTCGCCATATCCTGCCCACTACGCTGGGCTTTATAACCTGCCACGTTTAGGCTTTTTTGACTGCCAGCATCGACGAGCTTATCAACCCAAATCGTTGGTAACACATTGACGCGTGCACCAGATTTGAGTACATCGAGTGCGCGTACCCCTGCGTCCCCACCGACCAAGTCTAGCAATACATCGGCTTGCAAATCAGGAAATGCCTCTTCTTTGGTATAGTCAATCCAGCCGGTCAGCTTGCTTTTATCTATCAAAGTATCAAGCTTGGTATACTTTTCTGCTGAGCAGATGACGGTGACGTTAATATTGTCCTCGTCGACCTTGTCCATTAATAACTGAATGACCAGCTGACCAACCCCACCAGCGGGCGCATTCATGACAACATGCTCGCCTTTTTTGATATCGGCGAACTCAACAAACTGTAGCGCCGTTTGGCCGACGCAAGGGAGCGCACCCGCCTGCTCTAATGTGACGCCTTCTGGCACTTTGGCGAGCAACTTGCCATCGACTGCTACGTATTCTGCATAGCAACCCCCATCAAAAGTCAGAGCGGCAACTTTATCACCAACGGCAAACTGCTCGTTATTGCTTTTGACGATAGTGCCGGCTACATCAAAACCTAAAATCGCTGGCTGATCATGATCAAACTTATCTTTTTGAATATTATCAGCGCCCCAACCTTTACCTTGGCGGGTTTTATAATCAACGGGGTTAATGCCGGAGTAGGCAACTTTTACTAAGACTTGCTCATCAGCCAAATCAGGAATGGCGACACCGTCCTCATAGTTCATGACCTCAGGTTCGCCAAACTCACGAATGAGTACCGCATGTTGAGTGGTTGGTATTTGAATATTAGACATGGTTTATCATCCTTGTATGCTGCTATTGTTTTATTTTTAGTAAATTCTCTGCGTTATGGCAACACCAGTTCCGCACTGATGGGCAAGTGATCGGATAGCGCTGACCACGGTTTGCCAGTGTGTACCCACGCATCTTTGACCCTTAAATTACGCACATAGATACGATCTAAGCTGAGCACGGGTAGCTTGGCCGGAAAAGTAGGTGACAGCTTACCATGACAATGCTTGAAAGCTTCGGTCATGCCGAGACTGGACGCCAGCTTATCACAAGACAGTTTTTTCCAATCGTTAAAGTCACCCGCTAAGATCAGCGGTTGATCAGGGGTAATCTCATTGCGCACATAATTGGCAATGGCCTCATACTGCTTAAGACGATCCCGCTCAAACAAATTTAAGTGCGCGCACAATACTACGACCGGTCTCTCCCAGCCTACTGGCTGCACCTCACAATGTAAGACCCCACGCTGCTCCAATTTATTTACCGTAATATTGACGTTATGTTTTGGATCTAACGGAAAGCGGCTGAGCACGGCATTACCATGATGACCGTTTTCATATTCTGAGTTTTTACCATAACTGTTTTGCAGCTGTAGATATTCGCCAAACCATTCATGCTGTGATTGATCAGGATATTCGTTGTATTGCATATTGCGCTTAAGATTCTGACCTTGTACCTCTTGCAAACACAGAACGTCCGAGCCTATACCCTCAAGCGCATGGGCAATACCTTGCATTTTTACTTGCCGATTCATAGGCGACATGCCTTTATGAATGTTATAGCTGGTTAGAACAAAAGAGCTTGTATTAGTCATAAATGTATCAGTCGTCGTGTAAAAAATGGGAGTCATGTTTAAAGTGGATGACGTTAAAATGACAGTAACTTTAAAAGGGCGTTTACTCACCGTTTAATTTATAGTGGTTTAATTTAGAATCATAGTCAACAGCAGGCAAGTACAGCTTGATGATTGAAATTACTAACCATAAAACCTGATAGCCATTTAGTCAAAAAAGCATTGATTCGTATCGAACCAATGCTCTCATCTTATACCGATACGCTACCAATGGCTACTTCATAAGTACATGTCATTAGCAGCCAATATGACTAAAATTAGTAACGGGTCACCAGAGCAATCGGTTGGTCTTCGCCCATGATGTCTTGCGGCATAAACACAGCCTCACCGCCATTGTGAATCACGTGCTCAATGATTTCGCCAATCGCATCATCCGTGACACCTTCTGCAGCAGCATCATTAGCGATGCTTAAAGTCTGTGCTTTTTCGTCAATCTTGGCAGATTGTATATAACCACGGCGCACATAGAGGGTCTCGCCCGCTCCTTGGAAGGCGCTGCGATAGACTTCTTGTAAGTCAGTCTGCAACATATTGGCACCGCGAGCTTTATCAATTTCACCCATGGCCGCCTGGTGTAATGAAGTACGGTACTCTTCTACCGCCTCTTGTACACAATCGACGATATGCTGGGCGCTACCATCTTCTAGATTGGTGGCGTTTGATACCGTGGCAATGATGTTTTCTGGACGGTCACATACTTCTTTATAATAGCCGATATTTTTTGCGTCACCGACGATGACAAGAGGCATTTTATGCTCGCCCCACAGCTCTTGTACGCTCTTATCCACTTGGTTAAAGAACTCTTTTAAATGACTGCTTTCGTTACTTGCAGAACGGTCAGAGCCACCGTCACTGGTTGTATACAGACCGTTATTCTCGATAGGAAAGGCAATGCTTTCCATATTGTTTTGCACGTCATCATCTTTATCAAGCTCTCTAACAACGCGATCATTAGATGCTTCAATCAAGCGGGAACTATCACGGGTCAGCACCACTGTATAGTAATGTACCGCGCTTGCCATATCGCGAACCAAATCACGGGTAGCAAATCTGTTTGAAATGACCACGCGTTCGGTCGTATCAATCGGCATACGAATCACTTGTACGTCATCAACGCTGGCAAATATCGCTAAAGTATCAAGGTTATAATTATGGTTTAGCTCATTAGTTTTGGCGTGAATGTTGTCCAAAATAGTCGTTGCTGTGCGCTTATCGTACTCTTTGGTGAGACGCTCTTCGGCAACTTTTAACTGATTTTTAAGGGCGATAGGATCTTTGTCATTATCAGGATGTTCGCGGTGAGTTTTAACAAAAATACTGACCGCAGGATTAGCCTTGGTTTCGCGTAAACTTTTGAGAGTCGCTTTCATAAATATTGCTCCTTGTTTTATTATTAGTTATTGATCTTATGAGTAGAAATACTTTTATATGAATTATCAAAATTCAATGAGTTTTACGGTAATAATTAATACAGAACCTCAGCATTCCTTGATCAAGTTCTTTTTATAAATTTCTTATCCAACTTTTATCTTTTTCTAGCTAAGGGTTTGGTTTATCCTTCTTTAGAAAGAAGTACCACTACGATGCTACCAACTTAATCTCACGTGCTATAGGGCTGATTTGAAAGCAAATGATGACACTTTGTAAGCAGAGCAATCTATATTGTATGTGAGATTTGATATCTGTAGTTAAACGCTAGGTTTACTAGCAAAGTAAACATTGATTGTATTGTGGATGATGTATTATGAGTGAAGCGGGTTGTATTCTCGCGGCATAATACCCATCATTTAGATAACCCTTTAGATAGAATTTATAGAATAAAATAATTTTTATAAGATGAATCAGTCGATTTGCAACCAATAGATATTGTCAGAAAATTCACCCCATATAAAACTGTCTATATAAGAACAACCTCACATTAACAACCATTGATACTCTTTATCTATTAATTACTCATACCGGATACTTTTATGACTACCCTTTCTCCAGATTTACACCTTGTCGATTTTGACAACGTTTCTTCAAGTGCACTACAAAGCCAAGTCATGAGCGCTATTGATGATGCCAATGCCTTTTTGGATACGCTGTCAGCAACGACGCAAAATGATACTAATGCGGCTGATATCACTGCTGAGCAAGCTCTGAGTGATGTGATGAACTTTGATCATATCAATCTGGCTTTGGATCGCAGTTGGGGCATTTTGTCACACCTCAATAGCGTGATGAGCAATGATGAGATTCGCCATGTTCATCATGAGCTGTTGCCTAAGCTGTCTGCTTATGGCACTCGTGTAGGGCAGCATCAGCCATTATTTAACCGCTACCAAGCCATTGTGAATGACAAGACGTTCTTTGCCGCGCTTGAGCCTGCCCGCGCTCGTGCTATTGAATTGGCGCTTAGAAGCTTTGAGATGTCAGGCGTGGCGCTACCTAAAGCTGAGCAAGAACAATTTGCAGCTATTCAAAGTGAGCTGTCAACACTGTCGGCGACCTTTTCAGACCATATATTAGACGCGACGCAAGCCTATGCATTGCCATTAGAGTCAGCGCAATTGGCGGGCTTGACAGACAGTGGGCTGGGCCTATTGGCCGATGCAGGTGAGCAATATAAAACCCGCGAACTTGCCAGCGGTGCCCTCACCCAAGCGGATATCGATACTTTGCCGACGCCTTACTATGTGGCAAGTTTAAATATTCCTGTTTACCTTGCCATTATGACTCATGCGGACGATCGCAGTCTGCGTGAGACGCTGTATCGCGCTTATGTCACCCGCGCCTCTGAATTTGATGAGCACACCGATAGCAAAGGCGCATCGCTGAATAATGCCGATATCATGGGTCAAATCCTACAATTACGTGAGCAAAAAGCCAAGCTATTAGGTTTTGATAATTATGCAGAAGTTTCGCTATCGACCAAAATGGCAGATAGCGTAACGGAAGTTGAAACCTTCTTACGCGATTTGGCCACGCAAGCGACCCCAACCGCTAAGCAGGATTTAGCACAATTACAAAAATATGCACGAGATTATGGTATTGATGATTTGCAGCCATGGGACAGTGCCTATATCGCTGAAAAAGTAAAACAAAGCGAATTTAGTTTATCGCAAGAAGAGATACGTCCATACTTCCCATTACCAAAAGTCATTAACGGCTTATTTGCCATCGTTGAGCGTTTATACGGTATCAAAGTCCAAGAGCAAAATAGTGATAAGGCAGACAGTGAAAGCACATCCGTATCGCGCTGGCACGACGATGTAAGCTTCTACCAACTGTTCGATGCTGACGATAACTTGCTTGGTGGCTTTTATTTTGACTTATTTGCCCGCAGTGGTAAGCGCGGCGGTGCTTGGATGAGTGGTTTTCAGTCGCGTTATACTTATGATGAGCAAGACCATCAACAGCTACCGGTTTGCTTTATGGTCGGTAACTTCACGCCTGCCCTCGATGGCAAACCGAGCTTATTGACTCATGATGAAGTGCTGACCTTGTTCCATGAGTTTGGTCATGGGCTACATCATCTCTTAACCCAAGTAACAGTGGGCGATGTCGCTGGCGTCAATGGTGTCGAGTGGGATGCGGTCGAGCTGCCGAGCCAATTTATGGAAAACTGGGCGTGGGATGCCGAAGGGATTGCGCTGATTAGTAGCCATGTCGAGACTGGTGAGCCGCTGCCTAAAGATAAGCTCGCAGCATTATTGGCAGCGAAGAACTTCCAAAGCGGCATGCAAACCTTGCGTCAAATCGAGTTCGCGCTTTTTGATTTATTAATTCATGCACAGACGCCAGCGCTTGATTATAACGGTATCTTAGCAACATTAAATACCGTGCGTAGCGACATTGCTATCATGCAAACGCCTGACTATAACCGCTTTGCCAATGGTTTTAGCCATATCTTTGCGGGAGGCTATGCGGCAGGTTATTACTCTTATAAATGGGCGGAGCTGCTCTCTGCAGACGCTTTTAGTAAGTTTGAAGAAGAGGGTATTTTTAACCCTGTCACTGGTAAAGCTTTCCGCGAGAGTATCTTGTCGGTTGGTGGTAGTTTTCCCGCCAAGACTAACTTTGAAAACTTCCGTGGTCGCAGTGCCAGCATCGATGCCTTATTGCGTCACAGTGGCTTTAGCGATGTTAAAAATATCGATGCCGCCAATGCTAAAAGCAATCGCGAGGTGATTTAAATGCGTTATCAATCGTCACGTCCAAAGCGGCGTTTTTTAGCGGGTGTTCGCTGTCCGAAATGTCAGGCGCTGGATGCGGTGGTACAAGTAAATATCGTCCTGCCAGAACCTGATGAGTATATCGAATGTACCCAGTGCGGACATACAGAGCATCGCCCTGACCCTGATGCCATCAGTGCCAAAAACCATGCGGAAGACCAGCTCGCTCGTGATGCGATGTCTACAGGTACCAGTGGTACGGTAAAGTTTAAAACTTAAGCAAACAAATAATAGTCATATCTAAAAGCTTTTAAGTGCTTTATCATTTAACAGTATTTTAAGCCTATCTAGCAATAGATAGGCTTTTTATTTTGAGTTTGCTATAGTATGACTACTTATATCTTTGACATAAATTGACCGTAGTATGAAAAATAAAAAACAGCATCCTTTATTAAGCAAACGTGCAAAAGCGAAAGCCGCTAAATCACGTCGTAAAATCTGGATGGCGATTATATTAGTATTACTATTTATTATTATCGGCTATTTAGTTTGGGCACAATCTGTGCCTGAAACAAGTAAAACTGATAGCAGCTCACCGTCAATCCCTGAGCAAACAGGACTTGAGCCGTCCGCTACTATGCCAGTAGAAAACGTCCTCAGTGAGGCCAATAGTGATGACGCTATACAGAATGAAAATGCTGTCATTGATCAAAATTCTGACGATGCTGATACGCGCACTGACTCGACCATTCAAGTGCCGAAGCCCACTGCTATCTTAAACGCCCCTTTACCAAAAACCGATAGCTTGGCCAAAGAAGAGATTGATCGCTTAGCAGATGAGAGTAAACGCTTTGCTGCCCAAGAAAAACTGGCGGCTGAGCAATTGGCAATGAATAAAAAGCTGACTGAGATGAAGGAAGAGCAAATTGCGCTGATTGAACAACAAATCGCCCAATTAGAAGCAGAAAACGCCGGACAGACTAAAGTAGAATGAATACATAATTTTTTTAAAGGGGCTGACTATGGCGAATTTACAATTGACGCACGCCCCTATTTTAAATAGCAGTGCCCAGCTGCTTATCTTACCGGTTAATACTGCTGGTACACTACTCGACCCTATTCTTACTCGAGCTAAAACGTTATTCCCTGATAACTATCAACGTTATTATCGCGCGTGTCGTGACGGTAGTTTAAGTGCTGGTAGCTGTTTATTGCATAAGCGTACACGTGAGCAGGCTGGCCTTGGCATCAGCAGTAATGGCAATCAACCCAGTTATATTGCCAACCTTGTTATCTCAGATCATCCTTATCATCCGACACGCACACGCTGGCTTACTGACGCTCTAATCGACTTACATCACCAGCTTATCCCCCTTGTTCGCTATCATGGTATCCGCAGAGCTGCCCTACTCGCTCGCCCACTTATCGATAATCGGCTACGTAGTAATATGAGTAATTCATCTAACGAACCTTTATCTAAGAACTTTTCAGTTGGTAGCTTGTCCTTCAATGAACCCAACGTCGCAAACTCACTGCCATTAGACTGGTATCTCGATATCTTGCCTTTACTGAGGCAGCAACTACAAGATCTACCTAAGCTACGTATTGACGTGCATGTGCCTAAGAGCATTGATATCGTAAGCTAATTGGCGATTTGTAGAGTGTGTTTATAGGACGCCATAGTACTCAAAAGATATGCAACAGATAGTGGCGTCAGTGCTATGCTAAATTGGCATCGGCTGTTTGCAAATGCACGATTATTTATCATCAGGATAAGGATACCCTATGAAAACGTTTAGAACCCCCGATTCATACTTTGCCAACCTACTCGATTACGATTTTTCGCCGAACTATCTCATGGTTGATGATGGTGAAGGCGCTGAACTGCGCGTACATTACCTCGATGAAGGTCCAAAAGACGCTGAGACTATACTTTTGCTACATGGTGAGCCTTCGTGGTGTTATCTTTATCGCAAAATGATACCGATATTGACCGCCGCAGGATATCGCGTTATTGCTCCAGACCTACCTGGTTTTGGACGCTCGGACAAGCCAGCGGCACGTACTGACTATACTTACCAGCGCCATGTCGACTGGATGCAATCGCTGCTTGATCAATTAGACTTAACAAACATCACGCTTTTTTGTCAAGATTGGGGCGGCCTAATCGGTCTGCGCTTAGTCGCCGATAATCCCGAAAAATTTTCTCGAGTAGCAGCTGGCAATACTATGTTGCCCACTGGGGATCATAATCCCGGAGAGAGCTTTCGCCAGTGGCAGCAATTCTCACAGGACGCCCCGCAGTTTCATGTCGGAGGCATCATTAAGAGCGGCACCACTACCGAGCTATCGCAGGCGGTTATCGATGCGTACAACGCCCCTTTCCCTGATGAGTCATACAAAGAAGGCGCTAGACAGTTTCCGCTTCTTGTCCCCACCACGCCCGATGATCCTGCCTCAGAGTATAATCGGGCGGCTTGGGGTAAGCTCAGCCAATGGACGAAGCCATTTATTACGATGTTCAGTGATTCTGATCCTGTCACGGCTGGTGGCGATCGAATCATGCAAAAGCTGATACCGGGAACGAAAGGTCAAAACCATACCACAGTTAATAACGCTGGTCATTTTTTGCAAGAAGATCAAGGGGGAAAAGTAGCAGAGCTGCTGGTTGAGTTTATTGCTGATAACCCTCTCAGCAATTATTAATAAAATTTGGTATTTTCTTCGTTATCGCCTACAACATTAGTGTGACTATTTAAGCGTTTATAACATGACATGTGTTTTCCTGTAGACATTAAACAGTAGATTTATATCCGTATATTGATTAAAAAATAGCCTTGGCTTAGTATTTATGAGTGTCTACTACAAATACTTTTTACTCAAAATACAAATAGGGATAATAAATCATGTCAAACAATGATGCAAAAAATAGTAATGCTGGAAATAAGAAAAACCCTACAGGCAACAAAGCCGTTACTGGCGTAGAAGTGGTCAAAGATGATACCGTGGTATTTGAGGACGGCGACTTTGAAGAGTACAACACTGAGCATGACTACGAAGAAGGTACAGAGAACAGTGCTGCTAAAAAGAACAAGTCAGAGAAATCAAGTAAGAATAAAGATTCTGAAAAAGAGCAGAAATCTGACAAAAAAGACAAGGCTAGCAGCGCTGATAAAGAGTCTAAGTCAAATGAAGACGATGAAACGGTTAAAGACGGCAAGTCCAGCAAAAAAGATAAAGCTAGTAAAAAAGACGGCGCTGACCAAGAGGATAAATCTGGCATTACTATGGCAGGTATTTACCAATGGGCCTCAAAACTCAAAGATGACTTTACCTCTGACGCTAGTGGGATGACTCACGATGTCTCTGAAAAAGCGACGGCTATGATGCTTGGTAAACTGTTGAATGCGGTAGATCTTGAATTAGCGGCCTTTGATAAGAGCTTAGACGTCGCCAAAAATCTAGTCGCGACGGCTGAAGAGAGACGCAAAAAGATCGCTGCAAAGAAAGAGAAATACCAAGGTATGATCGATGAGTTAGATCAGGAGTAATTACTCTGGCTAATTAGCCAGTTAGGGCGTGTCCTCATTTCAAAAATGGTCATAAAAATGAAATAAATTGTCGTTAAACAAGGAAAATAGCGCAAATAATATCGAGATATTAATCAGCTATTTGACGATGTTTGGCAAAATTTAGCTATTTTTAGGCCATTTAGATACAAGCGCTTGAATTGAAGATACGCCCTAGTCTAGAATTTTATTAATCCAATGTTGAACGTCTACTATAAGCGTTTGGCGTTGGATTTTTTATTGTCCGTTGCTTAGGTATGATTTTATTAAAAGGCAATGTCATTAAATGTAGCGAGTAAAGAGCAGTATCGATATATCACGCACTGCTGATAGACATTTTTCTTGCTCGCTGTGGCTGCGCAGACAGAGACTACAAAAAACTGATATCAGCAATACCGTCGCGCTTTTAGGATATTTTGACTATAGATTGGATAGAGATAGCAATATTCAACCTGACACAAATGGAAATGATTATTTAATAATTATTTAGCCACAAAAAAAACCGCTCTGAATAAATCAGAGCGGTTTTCAAAATTGTACTAAGCGACATCAACCAAAAAAATACTTATTCAGCAGTTGAGGTTGAACCCTGCTCAACGCCTTTCATAGTCAACTTGATGCGACCACGGTTATCGACGTCTTGTACGAGTACCTTAACGGTTTGACCTTCTTTTAGATAGTCAGAGACATTCTCTACACGCTCTTCTGCGATTTGCGAGATATGTACGAGGCCATCAGTGTTTGGCAAGACGTTAACGAACGCGCCAAAATCAACGATACGAGCAACGGTACCTTCGTAAGTTTTACCGACTTCAACTTCAGCAGTCAATGCTTCGATTTTACCGATAGCGGCTTTGGTTGCTGCTTTGTTTTCACCAAAGATACGAATCGTACCACCATCATCGATATCGATAACGGCACCAGTTTCTTCAGTTAGCTGACGAATCATCGCGCCGCCTTTACCGATGACGTCACGGATTTTGTCCGGATTGATTTCGATAACCGCATAGTTAGGGGCATGGGCGTTAATTTCAGTACGGCTCTCTGGCAATACTTTATTCATCGCGTCTAGGATATGGATACGACCGGCATGGGCTTGCTTTAGCGCTTGCTCCATGATGTCAGGAGTAATCCCTTCGATTTTGATATCCATCTGAAGCGCAGTGATACCGTCTTTAGAACCAGCCACTTTAAAGTCCATATCGCCAAGATGATCTTCATCACCTAAGATATCTGACAATACAGCGAAACGCTCGCCTTCTTTTACGAGACCCATCGCGATACCAGCAACTGGTGCTTTAATCGGTACGCCTGCATCCATTAATGCCAAGCTGGCACCACAGACAGAGGCCATAGAAGAAGAACCGTTTGATTCAGTAATTTCTGATACCACACGGATGACGTACGGGAAGCGTTCGCTGTCCGGTAGCATCGCTTGTACACCGCGGCGTGCTAGACGACCATGACCAATTTCACGACGTTTTGGAATACCTTCACGACCCGTTTCACCAACAGAGAAATGCGGGAAGTTATAATGCAGCATGAAATGATCACGGATAGTGCCCGCTAATGAGTCAATCATATTGACATCACGGCTGTTACCTAAAGTCGTAGTAACCAATGCTTGGGTCTCACCGCGAGTAAATAGCGCTGAACCATGCGTGTATGGTAGTACGCCAACTTGCACGTCAAGCGCACGAACGGTCTCAAGGTCACGACCATCAATACGTGGCTTACCTGACAAGATATTGTCACGAACCGTACGATATTTAAGATCGTTATAGATTTCTTTTAATTCAGAAACGGTATCAGCATAATTTTCAGATTCCGCATCACCAGCAAGCGCATCGATAATGGATTGCTTAATGTCATCAAGCTTAGTATAACGCTCTTGCTTATCAGTAATGGTATAAGCATCAGCCACTTGCTCGCCGAACTGCTCTTTCATGCTAGTCTCTAACGCTGCATCACGTACAGGGGCGACGTACTGCTGCTTAGCCGTACCGATTTCTTCCGCCATAGAAGCGATGTTATCAATAACGATTTGTTGTTGCTCATGACCGTATAATACCGCGCCTAGCATCTGATCTTCAGACAGCTCTGCCGCTTCAGATTCAACCATTAGTACCGCAGATTTAGTACCAGCAACTACTAAATCCAGATCACTTTCTTTGAGTTGTTCAAGCGTTGGGTTTAGTACGTACTCACCATTGATAAAGCCAACACGGGCCGCAGCGACAGGGCCATTGAATGGCGCATCAGAGATCGCCAATGCGGCTGAAGCACCAATGAGGGCTGCAATATCGGCAGATTGAGTCTTATCTGATGAGATAACCGTTGCGGTAATTTGAATTTCGTTGACATAACCTTCAGGGAATAGCGGACGAATCGGACGATCAATCAAGCGTGACGTTAACGTTTCATTTTCGCTTGCACGACCTTCGCGTTTGCCATAAGCGCCTGGAATTTTACCAGCAGCATACATTTTTTCTTGATAGTTCACGGTCAATGGAAAGAAGTTTTGACCTTCTTTAGGGTCAGACTTTACCACTGCTGCTACTAGTACGGTAACGCCGCCCATGTGAACCAAAATAGAGTTTGCTTGACGTGCTACGCGACCAGTTTCGATAACAACCTGCTGGTTGCCGTACTGGAATTCACGCTTAATAGTGTTAAACATTGTCATATAATCTTCCTAATGTTGACTGACGAAAATAACATCAACGTTATAAACACGCTGATATCTGTCATTAAAATTCTTTTTATCTAGCTACTGATCAACAAGTCTTTTTTCTACAAGTATTATTGCTCAGGCTGATAGTGTCACCTACTTATCTTACGCATTTGTCTATAGTAGACATCGTACTATTACATATTTTTAGTTGTTCAAATTCGGTTTTTTGCCCATACGGCTAAAGCTTGTGCCCAGTAGAAACCATACATATATGGTATTCACTATCTCTTTACTGCTCTACTGTGACGAATAGTAGCAATGCTATAAAGCTCACAAGACATTATTTTACAGTGATTTATAGGCATTGACCAATTAATTGCAAAACAGAGCCATTGTCTATAAATCGCCCTGAATGATGGCCTATATTAGATATTAAATTAACGGTTATTTTTGCAAAATATGGTAGCGTTATATCATCTAAACACTCGAGCGCGATCATCCATACTAACAAGCATAAAAAAACGGCGTGAAACTATTCCACACCGTTTTAGAGAAAATCTATTTTATCGATAGCAACAAGCAAGTTCCAAGCGGTTTAGCAAAAAATCTGAAATAGCGCCATAAGATGGCATCTGTTATTTTAGCGACCACTCGTACTATTGTCGTTAAATTAACGACGTAGACCTAACTGGCTAATAAGGGTGGTATAACGACCAAGATCTTTACCTTTTAGGTAATCAAGCAATTTACGGCGCGTGTTAACCATACGGATAAGACCGCGACGGCTATGATGGTCAGCTTTGTGCGCTTTAAAATGGTTCTGCAAATCGTTGATACGTGCGCTCAACAAAGCTACTTGAACTTCTGGAGAACCAGTATCGTTTTCGCCGCGCTGGTACTGAGAAATGATTTGTTCACGATCGGTATTAGTTAGCATAAATATCTCCGGCAATGCTAAAAGCTCCAAGATGTACTCAAATTAAGCCATCTTACAAGCAATAGAATAGTAAATAAAGTAACTTGTGCGCCATTCAGGACAACCCTGCATTACTAGAGTTGACCTAGTGTACGACAAGCCCAATGTATGATAAAACCATTTAAAAATAAGCCAGATATCAGCAAAAATTCACTCAACTCATTAATCTGCTTCGAGCAGTGAGCTAAATAATCGGCTTAATCTAAAAGCATTATTAAATGTGACGGCAATTATAACAAAAAACTGCTGAACTAGCAGCAGTTTTTCATAATAGTTTTATGCCGATAGAATTCATCGATTCAGAAATCTTATATAACAGCTATGATTTTGCAAGATCCTGATAAATTGTTAGAAAAGTCTAATGACTTACTTTTTCACGTCATCTTCGTTTGCATTTCCACCTAGCTCGTCATCAGCAAGAGGGGCTGTAGTGGCTTCTGCTAAGCTATCAGGGCTAGCATCTTCGCTAGGGTTGATATCTTCTGCTAGCTTTTCAATCTCTTGTTCTTGTGAATCCATGTTTTTTGATGAATTACTCATAATGACTCCTAGATTAGCATTTTCATTAAGTGAACTCTTTACCGCACCGTTCATACTTATTAGCATTCAAAATTATGAATATTCGAATCAATGCGTAAAGACTCAACGAAATAATGTTTATATAAAATAATGCTTACATTAAATAGCGTAGACCGCTACATAACGCAGAGCCTTTTTATTTATCTTTTTTTGCATTCTCTAAATTATCAGCGATGCGATCAGCGGCCGCTTCTGATTCTTCGGTATGGTTGTTTTCAGTTTGGCTCTTCAGGGCAGCTGTTGCTGACTCAGCACGTTGTTGCTCAAGTTCAGCATCATTTGGGTTAGAGTTAGACATAATATTTTCCTTAATTGTAATTATAAATAGTTGAGAATTTTTAATTTTTCATCTTTGAATAAATGAAGCAAAATTTAAGACAATGCTTTATCGATAGCATCGACAAAGTTACTGATATCGTCTGGATTACGCGAAGTAATTAAATTGCCATCGACTTGTACAGTCTTGTCGACGTACGTCGCACCAGCATTTTCTAGATCGGTTTGCAGCGTATGATAGGCTGTTAGTGTTTTGCCTTTAGCAATGCCCGTGTTGATAAGCGCCCAAGGAGCGTGGCATATCACAGCTAATGGTTTACCTGCATCATTGATAGCATTGATAATATCATGGGCTTCTTTATTACCGCGAATGGTATCCGCATTGACCGTACCACCTGGTAATACCAATGCATCATAATCGGAAACATTTGCATCTTTTACGAAGATATCAGCAGTAAAGGTATCACCTTTATTTACATCTTGCTGCATAGCTTGCACTTCTTTATCTTCATTAGTAGTGATCAGAAGGGTCTTGTAACCTTTGTCTTTCAGCTGGTTATTAACGTCTTCGTATTCTGCTTGCTCAAAATTATTGTGTAGTAAAAAAGCGATCGTTTTCATAATATTTCCTTTTCTGTCTATACTTGTTTCTGTTTATTTACATTTGAGTTTTTATAATCGAATTTATTATTGCGCGATAATTTTTGTTGTTTATTATGATTTGATAAATGATTTTTGCATTAATAATAGTCTTCCTCTGACATATTTTTTCTTATTAAAGAATGTCCTTTCTACATACTTTTTATTCTTATTTTTTATTGTTATATTGTTTTTCCAGTTTATTTTTGATCCAGTCTTTCCTAGCTGGTGTATCTACTGTACAAAAAAAACAGGTCTCACCATAGGTGAAACCTGCAATAAAATGTGAGGATATGTGATTAGTGTAAACTGTTAGTAAGTTTTAGGAGGATTCATAGGCTTACAGTCATACGAAACGTACGAACAATGATGAGCTTAGCAAAGAAGATTCTAACGCTGAATTAACTTTTTAGGTTGTAGTCGACCATTAAGACTAACAGCACCCAAGCCAATAAACTGCCCATGCTCATCTAGCAAGCGTATATCAACTGCTATCTCATGGGCTAATGGTTGCTGTTCATCGTCACTATTAATAACCTCACTATCTAATTGGGTAGCATTGCTTGCTGACACAGAAGGCTGATGGCTAATACTGGTTGAAATATAGTCGCGTAGACTGTCTGTTAGCTGCTCAAAGACATTCAAGCGTTGCCCCATATGGACACGGGCATACTGTTCGGCGCTTAATGTAAGCTCAGCCTTTATATCAACACACGCATCGATCGGAAGGATTTGTGCCTGCCGCTTATCTAACGATAGCGCCTCTAACGCTGATAAAGAAGTCGCTTCAGCTATACCAAACTTGCCAACCTGCGTACGGCGCAGTGCGATTAAATGTCCTAATGTACCCATTACCTTGGCAATATCTTCTGCCAATACACGCACGTAAGTACCTTTGGTACAAGTCACCGTCAATTGAACCTGCTCATTATCGATAGCTTTTAACTCGATTGCTTTGATCACGATATCTCTTGGCGGTCTATCGACTTCGATACCCGCACGGGCGTATTCGTAGAGTTTTTTACCGTCTTTCTTTAAGGCAGAATACATTGGTGGAATTTGTTGCTGAGCGCCTAAAAACTGCTGGGCAACGTCTTTTAATAGCGCTTCATCAAATATTGGAATAGCCGCCTGTGCAACGATTTGACCATCTGCATCACCAGTATCTGTCTGACTACCAAGCAGTATCGTCGCTTGATAGGATTTGTCAGCATCAAGCTGATAATGGCTAAACTTTGTGGCCTCACCCATGCAAATAGGCAAGAGGCCGGTAGCCATTGGATCAAGCGTACCCGTATGACCTGCTTTTTTGCTGTCATGGATAGGAGACTTAAGCAAATACTTCACTTTTGAGACCACTTGCTGTGAGGTCATACCCTGCGGCTTATCAATTAAGATAACGCCGGAGACCTTTTGTTTATCCGTTGTCTTTTGACTAGTCATTGTCATGAGTCATCATTTTCTTTACTATCGACTTCATCTTCATTCTGCTCAGTTTTGATAACCGCTTGACTGATTAAGTCCATCATATAGTTGCCACGAGCCGTTACTTCATCATAATGAAAGCGCAGACGCGGCGTGGTACGAGTCTTGAGGCTATGGCTCAATTCGGTACGCAAAAAACCGGCGGCTTTATTCAGTACCTTGATGCTTTCTTCGTGGTTGGTTTTGGTCATCGCATCATTAAGCTCTGGCTCCATGATAGTGACATAGACGTCCGCATACCCTAAGTCTGGGCTGACCTTGACACTAGAGATGGTGACAAAACCCGTCAGACGTGGGTCATTGACTGCGTCGCGAATAAGAACGGCAAGCTCACGCTGGATTTGATCCGCTAAGCGTTGTAAACGTTGGTTCATGTTATTACCTTGTTTTTAAAATAGCTTTTTTTATTGGTTGCTATATTGGCTTACGAATAAGCTGAAGAACTGATATTTGTCAAAAAAGGCCTAGCAGGATGTACCTGTTAGGCCTAAGCATATCGTTATTACGGTAGTCTAAGCTTAACTTGCTCAGCACATATAGTGCAATGCTACAAGAAGGCTTAGATAGTACGTTCGAACTCTTGGATTTCAAAGACTTCGATCTTATCACCAGCTTCGACATCATAGCCACGAACCGCTAGACCACATTCCATACCAGTGCGTACTTCGTTGACGTCTTCTTTATAGCGACGTAACGATTGCAATTGACCGGTAAAGATAACTTGGTCATCACGCAATACGCGGATAGGCTTGTTGCGATAGATCGTACCTTCAACCACCATACAACCGGCAGCTGCACCGAACTTACTAGAGCGGAATACTTCACGAACATCGGCAACACCCAAGATTTTCTCGCGATGTTCAGGCGCAAGCATGCCACTCATGGCTGCTTTCACATCGTCAATCAAGCCATAGATAACGCTATAATAACGAATATCCATGTTAGCTGCGTCTGCTTTACGGCGTGCGGTCGCATCTGCACGAACGTTGAAGCCTAACAGTACCGCTTCGCTAGATTCGGCAAGCGTAACATCAGACTCAGAGATGGGACCGACACCTGAGCTAATGACTCTGACTTTTACTTCATCAGTAGACAGCTCATTCAATGCCGATAGTAACGCTTCAAGCGAACCACGGACATCGGTCTTAAGTACGATGTTCAAGAATGACACATCGCCTTGTTCCATCTGATCGAACATGCTTTCTAAGCGCATGGCGTTCTGACGTTCAAGCTGACGCTCACGCTCACGATTGGTTCTGAAATCAGCGACTTCACGGGCTTTTTTCTCATCAGTGACGACTAAGAATTCGCTACCAGCAGCCGGCGTTTCAGGCAAGCCTAAGATCTCTACTGGAATAGAAGGGCCAGCTGACTGGATACGTTGACCATGTTCATCAGTCATCGCACGGACTTTACCATAATACTCGCCCGCTAAGACCAAGTCGCCTTGCTTTAGTGTGCCTTTTTTGACGAGCACACTGACAACAGGACCACGACCTTTTTCAAGTCTTGATTCAATCACCACACCTTGCGCAGCACCATCTAACGGTGCTTCTAGCTCCATTAGTTCTGCTTGTAAGCTAATAAGCTCTAATAGCCCATCAATACCATCACCGGTTTTGGCTGAAATACGCGCCATTGGTGTATCACCGCCCCACTCTTCTGAAACGACTTCTTTAGCAGTCAATTCATTAAGGACACGATCAGGATCAGCGCTTGGCTTATCCATTTTGTTGATAGCAACGATAATCGGTGTGCCAGCGGCGCGTGCATGATCAATTGCTTCTTCTGTTTGTGGCATCATACCATCATCAGCAGCGACAACGATTACGACGATATCTGTCGCTTGCGCACCACGTGAACGCATTGCACTAAAGGCTGCGTGACCTGGAGTATCTAAGAAAGTAATCACACCACGATCGGTTTTAACGTGGTAAGCACCGATATGCTGAGTAATACCGCCAGCTTCGCCTGTGGCAACTTTAGTCTCACGAATTTTATCTAGTAGAGACGTTTTACCATGATCGACGTGGCCCATAATAGTGACAACTGGTGGACGCGTTTGTACGTTACTGCTGCGCTCATTGACTGCAACTTGTAAATCGTCTTCAACCTTGGTGTCGCTGACTGGTACAGGGTTATGACCCATCTCTTCAACGATTAGACTGGCTGTCGCTTGATCAATGGTATCTGACTCACGAGCCATTTCACCCATTTTCATGAGTAATTTAGTGACTTCACGAGCTTTAACTGCCATACGTTGGGCAAGATCTGCGACGGTAATTTGCTCACTGATCTCGACATCATAAACGATTTTTTCGACAGGCTTTTCAAACTTATGCTGTGACGCTTGCGTTGAACGTAAACCGTTTTTGCGGTTTTTCATTTCACGCTCGTCTTGATTCTTACGACGACCACGACCACGGGCACTAGTACTACTAGTACCGCGCTTGATTTCGCGACGTTCTTTTTCGAATGATTCTTCTAGTGCATCACCGACCAAACCTTCGGCTAGTGGCTCATCTTTACGAACTTCCGCAGCAGGCTGGTCCGTATATTTACCAGCCATTTTACGCATTTGCTCAAGTGTACGCTTCTGCGCTTCTTCCGCTTGAACACGGCGTGTTTCTGTCTCGATTTCGCGTAGACGATTTTCTTCTTTTTCGCGTACTTCGCGAGCTTTACGCTCAGCGGCGGTTTCAACTTTTGGTTTCGTCGCCGCGACTTTTTTCTTCGGTTGCTCTTTCGGCTTGACTTCTACAGTCGCCTTGCCACCCTTCTTCACAACCACTGAAGTAGAAATATCGTCATTCTTATCGTCTGACTTTTTGCTAGAGCCTAAGCTTGCACGCATTGCCGCTAAGGTTGCCGCTTGACGTTCTTCGGCTTTTTTCTTAGTCGCCGCACGCTCTTCAGCATCTTTAGCAGCACGCTCTTGCGATTCGATCATCGCTTGCTCACGCGCAGCCAATTCTTCAGCCATTTTTTCTGGATCAGGCTTCTCGAACACTTTCTTTTTACGCACTTCCACATTGACACTCTTCGATTTACCTGAAGAGCCGGTCACACGCGCAGTGCTCGTTGTTTTAGACTTGAGACTAATACGACGCTTTTCTTGCTGACCATGACTTTGCTTTAAATACGTCACCAACTTCTCTTGCTCAAGCTCGGTGACTAGGTCACCCTCTGCGCGAGCAGGCAGCCCAGCGTCCACCAGTTGCTGTTGTACAGCACTTGCGGTTTTGCCTACCATATCTGCCAGTTCTTTGACGGTCTTATCTGCCATTTATTATCACCTACTGTCTATTATTTGCTATATGTTCAATTCAGTTGTTGGCTACAAATGATTGGGTTAAGGCTGATGGTTGTGTTGCATTTGATGATGCGACATAAATACCAGCACTTTATTATCGATAGCATATCACTAAAAGACAGCGATATGCAGTTACCGCTTATTCATTGAACCAAGATTCCCGAGCTTTCATGATGAGTTTTCCTGCGGTTTCGGTATCTAATCCTTCGATATCTTCTAAATCGAAGACGGCTTGTTCTGCCAAGTCATCAACGGTAATGATGTCTTTTTGTGCCATTTTATAAGCCCAACTGACCGTCATTCCTTCAAGATCTTGCAGTTCTTGACTTGGCTCTTTCATGTTCTGTTGTTTAACCAGCTCATCAGCGATGACGACTTCTTTAGCACGTTCTTGAATCATGTCGATCGCTTCGTCGTCGAGACCTTCGATGTCATAGAAGGTTTCAACCGGTACGTAAGCCACTTCTTCAATACTGGTAAAACCAATATCGACGAGCGCTTGGGCCAAATCTTTATCAACTTCTAAGCGCTCATAAAATAACTCGATGAACGCTTTTGATTCGTTTTGTTGGCGCTGCTGATACTCTTCTTCTAGCATCATATTGAGCTTATAACCCGTTAGCTCAGAGGCCAGACGGACGTTTTGACCTTGTGAGCCAATGGCGCGCGCTAACTGATCGTTGGTGCTAAAGATGATATCAGCGGTCTGCATGTCTTCATCTAGGATGATACTACTAACATCCGCAGGCTCTAAAGAGCTGATGATAAATTGGGCTGGATCATCTGACCAAACCACCACATCAATACGCTCACCATCAAGCTCTTGCTGAACCGCTTGGATACGCGTACCACGCATACCAATACAAGCGCCAACCGGATCAATACGATGATCGTTGGTTTTGACCGCTATTTTAGCACGAGTACCCGGCAAACGAGCGACGTTACGAATTTCAATAATTTGTTCGGCAATCTCAGGCACTTCTTTTTGCATCAAAGCTGATAGCATTTCGGGATGGGTACGTGATAAAAGCAACTGTGCACCGCGATTTTCGCGGTTGACATGATATAAAATGGCATTGATACGAGATTTTGCACGTAATTGCTCACGGGGCAGCATTTGATCACGTGACAGATAGCCTTCAGCATTATCCCCTAGATCAATAATATAGCCATCGCGTGTCTGTTTTTTGACTTCGCCATACATCATCTCACCAACACGTGGCTCGAAAGCGTCTGCTACTAGAGCACGCTCAGCTTCACGAATTTTTTGGATGATAACTTGCTTGGCTTGGGTAGCAGCAATACGACCAAATTCAATCGACTCAATCTGCTCTTCTTTGATATCCCCAATTGACCATTCTTCTTGATCAAGATCGGTAATAGCCAGCTGACAGGCTGGCATTTCATGGTCTTCATCGGCAACCACTGTCCAATAACGGTACGTATCATAATCGCCAGTTGCACGATCGATTGATACCCGCACCGCCACTTCTGGCTGTTCGGTATATACTTTTTTCTTAGTCGATACCACCAAAGCGTCTTCTATCGCTTCAAAGATATCTTCAGGATTTAAGCCCTTTTCATTACTGACAGTTTCTACTACCGTTAAGATTTCACGACTCATGCTATACCTGTCCTATCATTTTATAATTGACTTAAATTTTATAATTGGCATATTGACGTTGTATTGTCACCGTCAGTTATACGCTATTTAGGGGTCAAAATATGGATTAATACTACATTACCATTGAATATTGCAATTAGACATCTTCATAAATCAAGTGGGCTTTATCAATATTACTCAGAGCAATTTCGAACTGCTCACCATCAGCAGATGTCAGCTTTAGAGACGTCTCATCGATACTGTCTAAAGTACCTGTTGCTTTGCGGCGTTTTTGATCGCCTTCACCAATGGCTTGTATCAAACGCAAGCTCACTGTTTGACCCACATAGCCATGCATCTGCTCATCTGAGAAGAACGCACGGTCAAAGCCAGGTGATGACACTTCTAAAATGTACTCACCAGCAATAGGGTCATGCACTTCAAGAATACCGCTTACTTGGTGATTCACTGCCGCACAGTTCTCAATGGTTACTTGCTTATCTTGGGCTTGCTCTTCTGGCAAAGCTTCAATATAAATACGTAATAAAGAGCGATTGCCTTGCGGTGCAAATTCAATGCCCCATAATGCCACATCACAAGCAGCAACGGCGGGGGCAATAATCTTGGTCAGTTCTGTAACTTTGGTCGAAAGCTTCATAATCTATTTATATTTTCCTATTCACTTATCTATCTTATTGAGTAAACCGTAACTGTATCAACTTTGATTTATTATTAACGAATATTGATTTATTATTAATGAATATAAGTCACGGTCATTATGTTAAACCACAAACATCTATTAAGATGCGTTGTGCGTTTATATAAGGATGAGCATAGAAAACATCAAGCTCAGCCAAACAATGCTTTTATTATTCATAAAGCAGTACTATCGATAAAAGAGTGAGGAATAAAAGATAGTGTGCTTACGAATCATCGCGCTGGTAGCAGCAAGTGACGCCCAGTAACGAATAGTATCGTATTCTATAGGCTTAGAGCTTAGCATAAGTAGGATAGATACCGCGATAACACCGAGCAGCAGATACAAAAAAACCCACAAGCATAATGGTGGGCTAATCGTTACTGACAAATTTAGTGTACAAAACATCAGTATAAAAAGTGGTAGCGGGGGCTGGATTTGAACCAACGACCTTCGGGTTATGAGCCCGACGAGCTACCAGACTGCTCCACCCCGCATCAATCTAGAACGCATATTATAGGGAGGTTTTGTAGAAGTGTCAACGTTTATTTTAAATAAAGTCTAAATCAAACGTTTGCTACCAAAAAATCCAACCTGACGCTATGCAGCGTCCATAAAACTTGGTGCGATTGGGGGGACTTGAACCCCCACAGCTTGCGCCACCACCCCCTCAAGATGGCGTGTCTACCAATTCCACCACAATCGCATTTTTCACTGCTTTACTTTTGCTGTCTAATCTATCGTAATAGATGCTTAAGGTAGGCATCGATAGAATCAGACTGTAAAAACAGAAAAAGCATTGTAAATCTAACGCCTTAAAATAGCAAGCGCTGCCTTCATTAAAAGACAATGATTAAAAATGAATACTAAAAAACAGTTATTAAAGATACCGTTTCTAGAGATAGCGTTTTAAAAAAATAACTACTGAGGATTTTGCGTTAACGGGCGCGGCGTTTGTGGTGCTGACACGGGCGCATCTAAACGAAACTGATCTTCTGCCTGCTTACGCGCATGTACAGCCAGCGTCATACTGGTGATAAAAAATATCACGGTTAACACTGCCGTCGCACGCGTCAAAAAGTTTGCGGTCCCAGCAGCGCCAAATACGGTACCTGAGGAACCAGCGCCAAAAGAAGCCCCAGCGTCTGCCCCTTTGCCATGCTGTATCAAAATCAAGCCAATCATGGCAATTGCCACGATAATGTGCAGGGCTAATATAAACGTAAACATGGTGGCCTCTTTTGCCGCGTAATGACGACTGATAACGAAAAATAAATCGTAGGGGTTAATAATAGCGCTTAGCGTGTAATGACGCCAAATCGATTATATAAATAAGGCGCATTGTACACGATTGCAAGGGCACTGTTAAACCCACTTTTGCCAACTGATAAAGACATTTTTTGAATAAGGTGGCCATTCAATATTTGTTAAATGGATGTTTTATTTAATTTTATTAAGCCATAGCACGGCTAAAGGCCTCGGCAATCGCTAAAAAACTTTCTGCTTTTAATGACGCGCCGCCGACTAATGCGCCATCTATCATAGGGTCTGCCGCAAAACTATCGGCGTTATCGACATTAACACTACCACCATATAGTACGGTCATCGTGTCCAATGAATCAGCGAAGCCTGCAACCGTCTGCTTAATATGTTGATGCGTGGCGCTCACCTCTGCCACGGTTGGCACTTTACCCGTCCCAATCGCCCATACTGGCTCGTAGGCAATGATTAAGCGCTCAGACAATGAGGCAGTAAGCTCGGGCTGTTGCGCTAGCAAGTCTTTGATAACTGACAACTGCGTATCAATGACTGGCAGCGTCTGCTTATCATCATATTGTGCTTGGGTCTCACCAATACAAAATACCACGCCCAAATTTTGCGTCAGCGCATGAGTCAGCTTTTGCAGCAAGCACTCATGAGACTCTTGATGGTATTGACGGCGTTCAGAGTGACCAAGTATCGTCCAAGTTGCGCCAGCATCAACCACTTGCTGCGCGGAACAATCCCCCGTATACGCACCAGTGTTCGCACTATGCGCACTAATATCTTGCGCTGCACACAGCACTGAGGTATCTTTTAAGCGGACGCTGACAGCAGCCAAGTGAATACAACTGGGTGCCACCATTAACCTGCAGCTATTTTTGACCACTTGCTCTTCGGTATCAACGGCAGTTAATAAGTCATCTAGTAGCGCATTGACGTCGTGGCTCGTTGCTGGATTTTGCTTCCAATTGCCAATTACCCAAGCTTGCATACTCATCTACCTTGTCTCATGTATTCCTGCCAATTCGGCTCATATGCGCGCCAGTATAACAAATATTTCACAAGTGCTATAGTATAGTGCGAGCTGAAGCAAAATGGCTTATATATAGTGGCATACCCTATATAAAGCTTAAAAAAATACAGTCACTACTATGAATACTAAAAAATAACAGCCGCTTAAAACTACTTATCTCAAACGACTTTAACCAACATTGATGATAATTAATGATTAAGAGCTACTCATGAAAACCATCAATACTTAAATACTCAAATACTTAGCAAGCGGGTTTTAGCAAAACATTCGATATCAAAGAGAGGTCATTATGTCTATCACAGCCAATAAATACGGTGGTTTAGCCCAGCAGCTGATTAGCGAAGGTATCGTAAGCGAAGCGCATATGAAAACTGCGCAGACAGAATCGCAGCAACAGCAAATCGGGCTCGTACCTTATTTGGTAGACAATAAATTAGCCAATGCTTATCAACTGGCACAAATGCTGTCACAGGCTTTTGGCGATCCGCTCTTTGATCTTGACGCAATCAGTGCGGATGTCATTCCAAAAGATTTGGTCGATGAAAAAATTGTACGCAAGTTTCACGCCCTTCCCCTCTTTAAGCGTGGGCAGCGCTTATTTGTTGCTTTAAGCGATCCAACACGTATAGATGCTATTGATGCTATTGCCTTTAACTCTCGCCTCTCTATTGAAACCGTCGTCGTCGAAGAAGATAAGCTAAAAAGACGTATCGAGAGTCTGTATGCCGATACCATGCAAAGTTTTGATAGTTTTTCTGACAGTGACTTAAATATTGGCTTTGAAGACGGTGAAGAAGAGGAAGGTGAAACCAAGCTTAGCGATAACATCGACGAAGCCCCTGTCGTAAAGTTTGTCAATAAAATGCTGGTCGACGCCATTCGTATGGGCGCCTCAGATTTGCATTTTGAACCGTATGAAAAAAGCTTTCGTGTTCGCTTCCGTGTCGACGGTGTCATGCAAAAAATGGCCAACCCGCCAGTACAGCTCGCTAGCAAAATTGCAGCGCGGCTAAAGGTGATGTCACAGATGGACATCTCAGAACGCCGCATACCACAAGATGGGCGCATTAAGCTCAAAATATCTAAAAATAAAGCCATCGATTTCCGGGTCAACTCATTACCGACCTTGTTTGGTGAAAAGCTTGTATTGCGTATTTTGGACCCGTCATCCGCCATGCTTGGTATCGAGGCTCTTGGTTATGAGCCTGACCAACAAGACATGTTTTTGGAAGCGTTGCATAAACCGCAAGGTATGCTACTGATTACTGGTCCGACTGGTTCTGGTAAAACGGTGTCACTCTATACCGGCATTAACATTTTGAACACAGGCGCAACGAACATCTCCACTGCCGAAGATCCGGTCGAGATTAACCTCGAAGGCATTAATCAGGTCAACGTGAATGCTAAAGTGGGGCTGACTTTCGCCAATGCGCTAAAGTCATTCTTACGTCAAGATCCTGACATCGTAATGGTGGGTGAGATTCGTGACCTTGAAACGGCAGAGATTGCCATTAAGGCTGCGCAAACCGGCCATATGGTGCTTTCGACCCTGCATACCAACTCAGCACCAGAGACCTTGACCCGCCTACGCAACATGGGTGTGGCTTCCTTTAACATTGCCACGTCAGTGAACTTGGTTATCGCCCAGCGCCTAGCACGGCGCTTATGTAAAAACTGTAAAAAACCCATCAACGTGCCACGGCAAAGCTTGCTTGAGCTTGGCTTTACTGACACCGATTTGGACAACCCAGACAATGTCATCTATGAACCCGTAGGCTGTAACGAATGCCGCGAAGGTTATAAAGGCCGTGTAGGTATCTACGAGGTGATGAAAGTCAGCCCTGATATTTCTCGGATTATCATGGAAGATGGCAACGCAATTGATATCAAAGATGCGGCTCTCAAAAATGGCTTTCGAGACTTGCGCCGCTCTGGGGTGTTAAAAGTTTTACAAGGCGTGACCAGTATTCAAGAAATGATGCGCGTTACCTCTGAATAATGATGAACGCTAAATCGCCTTATTATTTCTACTCTCTAGGCATTGATAGCATTGCTTTTAAATAGTCTTGACTTCGAATGGCGTTATTTTTATAAACCAGCAATAATACTTACTCAGATGTACTTAAAAATAAAACAGAGTTATACTGGTTTTTTACGTTAAAATAAAGTATGCCATCTTTGTGTAATAAGTTAGGCATCGTTGTATTTCTTTGCAATATCTATATTAGACAAATCTTGAGGGTAGTAACATGGCAAAAGCGAAGACCGACATGCTGTTAGACTTTGTCTATGACGGGGTAAATCGACGCGGACAAAAAGTAAAGGGCGAAACCACCAGTCGTAGCCTAGAGCTGGCAAAAGCTACTCTGCGCAAACAAGGCATCACCGTCAAAGGTATCAAGAAAAAGCCCAAGCCCCTCTACACCTTCAAAAAACCCATCAAACCTATTGATATTGCCATCTTTGCCCGTCAATTGGCAACCATGATGAAAGCGGGCGTGCCATTGACCCAGTCCTTTGAGATTGTCGCGGACTCATTGGATAATCCCAGTATGAAAGAACTGGTTTTGCAAATAAAAGCCGATATCGAAGCCGGTGGGACTTTTGCCTCAGCCTTGCGTAAACACCCACGCTATTTTGATGATCTGTTTTGCTCGCTCGTCGACTCTGGCGAGCAATCAGGTGCGCTTGAGACCATGCTGGAGCGGGTTGCCACTTATAAAGAAAAAAGCGAATTATTAAAAGCCAAAATTAAAAAAGCGGTAAAATATCCTATCGCGGTTATTGTCGTCGCTGTTATCGTTACCATGATTCTGCTTATCAAAGTAGTCCCTGTATTCTCAGACTTATTTGAATCTTTTGGTGCAGAGCTCCCTGCCTTTACCCAAATGGTCGTTGGCATGTCAGAATGGATGCAGGCGTGGTGGTTTATTTTGATTATTCTCATTGGTGGGGCGATTATTGGTTTTTCAGAAGCCAAAAAACGCTCTAAGAAATTCCGAGACTTTTTAGACCGTGCCGTATTAAAAATACCAATATTTGGCAATATTGCTTATCAAGCCATTATCGCGCGTTTCGCTCGTACCTTATCTACCACCTTTGCCGCTGGTGTACCCCTTATCGACGCCCTAGATTCGACTGCTGGCGCCACTAATAACGTCGTGTTTTATAATGCGACGCAGCAAATCAAAAATGACGTATCTACTGGTCAACAATTGCAGTTTTCGATACGCTCTACCAATCTATTTCCAAGTATGGCCATTCAAATGGTTGGTATCGGTGAAGAGTCTGGTAGCTTAGAAGAAATGCTAGATAAAGTAGCGGTCTATTACGAAAACGAAGTCGACAATGCGGTCGACGGCTTGACCAGTCTGATGGAGCCTATGATTATGGCTGTGTTGGGGGTTTTGGTCGGTGGCTTGGTGATTGCGATGTATTTGCCAATCTTCCAAATGGGCTCAGTGGTAGGTTAAAGATGACGGAAAGGACAGCGATTTAATGCAATTTATAGAATTATTACAAAGTAATATGACGGTAGCGTTAGTCGTATTTGGTCTGTTGGGCCTTTGTGTGGGCAGTTTTTTAAATGTGGTGATTCACCGTATGCCGCTGATGATGGTCTATAGCTGGCGTCAAGAATGTAGTCAATTTATGGCGCAGCAAGCAGACATGCCGCAAGAGCATACTATACCACTGACTGATATCGTCGCAGCGGATACCCCTATTACGTTGAGTCGACCAGCGTCGCGCTGCCCTCACTGCGCGCACAAAATAAAGTGGTATGAGAACGTACCCTTAATAAGCTGGCTGCTGTTACGTGGGCGCTGCTCAAACTGTAATGCTGCTATCGGTCTGCGTTATCCTTTGGTTGAGCTCGTCACTGCCTTGTTATCCATACTGGTCATCTATCAGTTTGGGGTCAGTGCCGCTGGGTTGTCCGCCTTAGTTTTAGTATGGACGCTAGTTGCATTAACGGGTATCGATTTTGATACCCAGCTACTGCCAGATCGCCTAACCTTTCCGTTAGCGGGTTTAGGATTGGCCGTCAATTCACAAAGCTGGTTCGTCTCACCAACTCAGTCTATTTGGGGCTTGTTGTTTGGGTTTTTATCATTATGGATAGTGGTCAAAGTATTCTTCCTTATCACCAAAAAACATGGCATGGGACAAGGTGACTTTAAGCTCCTAGCAGTACTGGGTGCTTGGCTTGGGCCCATGATGTTGCCATTGATTATTTTATTGTCTTCCCTACTCGGTTCAATCGTTGGGATTATCTTGATGAAAAAACAAGGTGAGAGTAAGCCTTTTGCCTTTGGTCCTTATATCGCAGTGGCTGGTATTGTTGCTTTATTATATGGCTCAGATATCGTCAGTTGGTACTTGGGCATGTATACTTAGGGTCACAAACTATTTTCTCAGTTTATTACTGCCATTCTATCCGTTAGATAAGTCATTATTATGTCAAAATATGCCACAACAGCTTCGCCTTATTCTCATCAACCACAAAGCCCACAAAAGAAAAGCAAGACGCTAGTAGTAGGTCTAACCGGGGGCATCGGTAGTGGTAAATCTGCCGCCAGTGATTGGTTCGCTGAGCAAGGCATTGATATTATTGATGCCGATGTCATTGCCCATCAAGTCGTTGCCAAAGGCAGCGCAACGCTACGCAAAATCCAGAAGAAGTTTGGTGATTGGGTAGTGAATGAAAAAGGAGATATGGATCGGGCAGCGGTAAGAACGCATGTTTTTACTTATCCAGAAGCACTGATTGAGCTAGAAGCGATTACCCATCCAGCGATACGTGAGGCGGCAAAACTACAGCTGGCCGAAAGCACCTCACCTTATGTGGTGTTGTCAGCGCCACTACTCATCGAAGCGGCGGAAGCAGGGCTGGCCAATTTATGCCAGCGTATTTTGGTCATGGATGCGGCGGTGGACACCCAGCTGACCCGTGCCAGCCAGCGAGATGAACAAAGCGTACAAAAGATTAAAGCCATCATGGTCAATCAGCTAAGCCGCGAAGAGCGGAATCAGCACGCTGATGATGTCGTACTTAATGATGGTAATTTGGCTGATCTCTACCTAAAATTAGAGCCACTACATCAGAGCTATCTTACGCTTGCCCAGCAGCTAAAGTACGCTGCCGATTAACTTCATATAGCGCCATGCCCGTGGCAACGCTTACATTTAAGCTTTGTAAGTTGCCATGCTCATTGCCTGACATCGGAATATAAACCAGCTCATCACAGCTCTCCGTCGTCAGGCGGCGCATGCCCTCTCCTTCTGACCCCATAATAATAGCTGTTTTACCTGTCAAGTCTGCCTCATGTATCGGCTTCGCCTCTGCATTGAGTGCTGTACCGAATACAAAGACGCCGGCATTTTTGATTTGCGTCAGCGTGCGTGCCAAATTGGTAACGCTAATAATAGGCATCATCTCTGCTGCCCCTACCGACACTTTCGCAACCGTAGGCGTGAGGCTCGCCGCATGATGTTTTGGGCAAACCACCGCATCAACACCCATGGCAACGGCGGTACGCAAGCACGCACCAAAGTTATGCGCATCGGTGATTTGATCCAAAACCAATAGCAGACACTGTTCACGGCCGATGATAATATCAAGCAAGCCTTCATCAGCGAAACCTAACGGTCGTGCATTCAGCACCACACCTTGATGCTGCGGGCTACCACACAGTTGCGTGAGCTTGTCTTTTTGCGTCGGTTGAATGCTGATGCCATTATCTGCTGCCTGCGCCATAATCGCTTTAACATGACTGTCGCTCTCGCGCCCTTGCTGTACAAACAAGCTAAGGCCATCAAGAGGACGATGTTCGAGTAACGCATCAATAGCATGAATGCCATAGAAATAAATGGGTTTTGCCATAATAGGACTGCCGGTTATAAGGTGGCTATCGCACACTGCGATAGAAAAGGGAGATATGACGATAATTGTAGCAATTAATCAAGGGCTTAAACAAAATAATGTCACCAAAAAAAAGAAATAAACCTTATCGCAAGATTTATTTCTTTTTGAGGGCTAAGCCGCTATAAACTGTCTTTTGGAACCTTTAACTGGTAATAGTATCAACCTTCTAAATGACAGATATACTGCACGATTTCCTCTGTGCGTAAGTTAAAGCCACTGTTGCCTTCAACGACGAATGATTGTCCCGCGCGATAGTAGCTGAACTCTTCATCACCATTTATTTTGACTTCACACTCGCCGCTGATAATTTCGATACGCTCGGAGGTATTGGTACTGAAGTGATAATGCTCGACCAAATTGTCGCAAGGTAAAATCACACCTAATGTTTTGTGCCGACCATCCTCGAACATAATGGTATGGCTTGAGCAACGACCATCATAAGATATCGTGGCTTGGGCATTGACTGTCACACTGGTAAATTGCGCCGCTGTCATAGTGGCTTCCTTATCAAATAATTATTGCCAAACTAAAAAATAAGTAACGTATTGAACTGCTTACTCTACCTAGGTTGTACTACGCATTTTGCACTATAGTAAAAACACGCTATGTCGCACAATGGCTAAAAATCTAGTGGTAAGAGTTTATCATTATGTGAGATTATGCTACCACATTATATCTATAAAGTTTGTTACAGGACCAATGAAAATTTTGTTGCGTTTTTAGGCTGAATAATTCTTAACCATTCGCTTTGCAGCCATCGACTGATGCCTATAGTGTATATACGTTGCGCCCCATTATGGCGATTGCTGTTTAATGATAATAACTTATTATGACAGTCGCTCATTATCACGCTTATGATAGCTATTAAGGCGATTATTAAGACGGTTAACTGCTTTTTTATCATAGGCTTATTGAATTTTTATGATAGTCTTTCCTAGTTAGTTCGCAGTATTTGACGACTTTAAAATTTGTATTTAATAGCGTTTGACACCATACTATTTACCAATGGCTATTGTCTATTTAGTACTATTACCCCTACCATTTTAATTCTTTATTTACCCTATTTTAGATATGACCTCCCATGCTTTTATGTGAGGTTGATTGTCTGTCATGAGAGGCGTTGATGCTTGTATCATTAACTTTACATCAGTTTGCATTGATTGCTCAGCATGAGCTGAGTGTGGCTGAAGGCTTTAATGTCATTACCGGTGAGACAGGGGCTGGTAAGTCGCTATTACTAGATGCGCTATCCTTATGTGCAGGCGAGCGTGCAGACAGTGCGATGGTCAGACATGGCGCTGCAAATGCGGATATTTATGCGCAGTTCGATGTGGAAAATAACAATGTTGTTGCTGAATGGTTTGCCAAAAATGAGCGAGCGCTAGAAGAGCCGGAAGTATTGATTCGTCGTCAATTGAGCAACACAGGGCGCTCCAAAGCATGGCTCAATGGCACGCCAGTGAGCTTGGCAGAGCTTAAAAGTTTGGGTGCATTACTGGTTAATATCCATAGCCAACATGCTCAGCAAGCGTTGCTTAAGCCGCAGTTTGTGGTGCAATGGCTCGATGAGATGGCACAAATCACGCCACTAGCGGCACAAACGGCTAGCAGCTATCAAGCTTATCAGCAGCTTAAACGCCGTGCGGATGACATTGCCAGCCGCGAAGCTCAGCGTCAAGATAGAATCCAACTATTGCAAAGTCAGCTGGCTGATATTGCCCCATTACTGGCGGTTGATTATGCGGAAGTCGAAGCGGAGCACGAAGAGCTGTCTAATATCGAAGCGTTAATGCAAGAGGCCAGTCACGGTCTTCATCTACTCGACAATGATACCGATGAGCCTGACGTCATGACCTTATTAGGACAGGCCATCAAGCTCTGTGATCATCAGCTGGGGGTTAGTCAAACCTTTGAGCAAGCTTCCGAGCAGCTACATTTAGCACAGCAGCAAATCACTGAGGTGACCGCTCTACTCTCAGATTATGCCGAGCAGCAACTGCCTGACCCAGAGCGCTTGCAAGCATTAGACAATTTAATCAGCTTAGGTCACCGCTTGTCACGTAAGCATAGCTTGCCAGCAAGCGACTTGATTAACGAGGCCAAAGGCTGGGAAGCGCAATTAGAGCAGCTTGAAAACGAACCAAGCAGTGATGCCATGGCAGCGCAAATTGAACAAGCATGGCAAGAGTATCTGACGCTAGCAACCCAACTAAATAAAGAAAGAACAAAAGCGGCGCCAACTATCAGTAAGCAGCTGATTAAGCAATTAAAACCGCTTGCCCTGCCCAACGCCCGCTGCGAGTTTGTCTTTACTAAGAAAGCAGATCCAAGCCAATATAGTGCGCAAGGTTGCTATGATATTGACTTATTGTTTAGTGCCAACGTTGGTATGCCGATGCAGCCGCTACATAAGATTGCCTCAGGCGGTGAGCTGTCACGCATGGCGCTGGTCATGCAAGTATTGCAAGCGACCAATGCCGATAATAATGCCGCCAAGCCAATGCTAGTATTTGATGAAGTCGATGTCGGTATCAGTGGCGGCACCGCACAAGTGGTCGGTGAGCTCTTACGCGAGCTTGGGCAGACGCAGCAACTACTTGCCATTACCCATCAGGCGCAAGTCGCAGCGCAAGCGCATCAGCATATCTTGGTACAAAAACACCATGACGAACAGACTGAAAGTGAGCTGTTAATATTGACTGACAGCGCGCAAGTCGATGAGTTGGCTCGTATGTCGGGCGGTGTGACCATCACTGACGTCACCCGTGATCATGCCCGTAGTCTATTGTCTGATGTAAAATATAGTCAGTGAAAAGTCATATCGATACATCGCGCACTGCTGATATCAATTTTTCTTGCTTACTGTGCCTACGCAGACAGAGGCTGCAAAAAATTGATATCAGCAATACCATAGCGTTTTTAGGATATTTTGATTATAAGTATCCATCATTTATAAAAAGATAACTGCTGGCTAACGTATGGCGATTGTTGGCCTCGGTTGATTTCCCCCTCATTATCACCATATAGTGGTGTGTCTTCTCTATTATTTCACCTTTATTATTAGGTTGCGTTTGTTGCTATGTCTAAAGCCAATTTGACCCATCATTTCTTAATCGCGGCACCCGAGCTGTCAGACCCACGGTTTGAGCAGGCGCTGATTTATATCTGTCGTCATGACAAACATGGCGCCCTCGGTCTGATGGTCAATCGTCCATTAGAGCAGTCGCGCGTGGGCAAACTACTAGAGGATTTAGACATTGAAGTCACCGATCCGCAAGTGATGGAAGATGTGGCATTAGAAGGTGGTCCAATGTATCCCGAGGTCGGCTTTGTCCTGCATACAGGTCAACCAGAATGGGCATCGTCTTTTGCCATCTCAGAAAACGTCTGTATCACTACCAGTCAAGATATCTTGAAGCGTATCGCCGCCGGTCAAGGCGTTGGTCATTATCAGCTGTGCTTAGGTCATGCCAGCTGGGGCAAAAAACAACTCGACCAAGAGCTTGCTAGTGGCGACTGGCTCGTCTGTCCTGCTGATCTGAATTTATTGTTTAATACGCCATTTGAAGAACGCTGGCAAATCGCTGCCGATAAGATTGGGGTTAATTTTGACTATTTAAGTAGCGATATTGGTCACGCTTGAGTCAGAAGCTCAATAAGTATGAAAATAGGAAGTATGCATAATGATGGTAGAGTCTAAAACTAGCACTGAAATCGAAACTGCCGATACGACTATGGTGGAACCAGTTATTAAGCCGCATCTTATTTTGGCGCTTGATTATGGCGTCAAAAAAATGGGCATGGCGCTAGGTAACACTATCACCGAAACCGCGCGTGCTTTTGATATCTTAGCGATGAATAATGGCCAGCCTGATTGGGATAATCTACTGGGTATTATCAAGGTATGGGGCGTGACAAAAGTGGTGGTGGGGTTGCCGCTTAATATGGATGGTAGCAGCTCAATGCTGTCGAAGCGCGCGCACAAATTTGCCCGTCGCCTAGCGCATCGAGTCATGGAACAGCACCTGCCAGTTGTAGTAAGCCTCTGCGATGAACGCCTAACTTCAGTGGCGGCGCGTGAGATCGCGTGGGATAATGGCTGGATTAAGCATGAGCGCGACCCCATCGATGACATCTCTGCTTGTATCCTGATGTCGACTTATTTCGCTGATCCCAGTAGCAGTATCGCCATCGATGCCATCAAAGCAGACTAAATTAGCGACTAGCTTGCTGTTACAATAGCGCTAATTTTTGACATATCGTCACTCTACACGGATAAATGCCTGATTATTATGACCACTGTCTCAGACCAGTCTCTGCAAAATAAATCGCAACATGGCTTTGCTCCGCTTGCGATTGCTCGTATCAAAGGTGCTCAGCGAGCGAATCAAATAGCGATTTATCTTATTTATGCCGCTATCTTCGCCTTTATGGTCTTTGGTACCATTGCCAGTATCAAAGCCTTTCATGACAATCAGCTGCTTTATCAACTCTTCTATAACTTGCCCTACGTTTTAGTGGCGTTGACCATTCCCATTACCATTTACGATGCGTTGGTTATTTATCGTTATCGCTTAAACCAACCGTCGATGATTGCCATGAGTATTGGCGTATCCACGGTGATATTACTTGGCGGGCTATTATTTGCCGATACCGCTTGGTTAGGGCTGTCCTGCTGGCTTGGCGTGGCATTTTTGTTTAAGGTGAGCTTTAAGCGTTTTTTTAACTTTTTAGACGCTGAGGAAGCCGAAATCGCCGAAGAAGTGTAAAACAGCTGAACAGAAAATAACGCTAAGCAATAGCTAGCAAAGAACTTTTTTAACCATACTTTATTAATTTAAAACGACGACTATGACTACTTCAATATCTGATAGCACGATTCAACATTATCTAGATACCCAAGGGCTTATTTGCCCTGAGCCAGTGATGATGCTGCATCGAACCATCCGTAAGGCTGATGCGGGCGAGGTGATTGAGATCCTCGCCACTGATCCAGCCACCACTCGCGATATTCCTAATTTTTGCCGTCATTTAGGGCATGAGCTTGTGCAGCAAGAAACCCTTGCTGAAAATGTACCTTTAAATGTCGATCCCGATGAAATCACTATTGTGAGCGATGACAACGCGCCTATCAGCGCCACGCTTTATCGTTATTTGGTGAAGAAAAAGAGCGCTTAAAAGCTTGAACGCATGCGGTTGACCTTGCACTAATAATTTAAGAGCATCAAAAACACAAAGATATCTTTGCTTTGTACAAAACATATCATTCACAAATTAAAGGTAGATAACGTGTTAGCAACCCAACAGCAGTACGTACAGTGGCACGAAAATGGCAATGAAACCTTACGTCGTGCCCGCTGGTTATCGGAGAGCAATCATGCAGCGCCTGCGCGTATTGTATTGGTCGATGACAAAACAACCGCTGATGAGGCGTACCGCTTGGCTTGCGAAGGCACGTCACTGCTGTGGCGCGGTGACTTTCATAATGCCAAGCAATTGCTACAAGCGCTCAACCGACGTATCGAGCGTACCAATGAGCGCTCTGAGCAGCGCAAAATAAAGAAAGCGGCTAATAAATCTGCTAAGTCTAACGCAGAGTCTGATTCGGTCAACTCTAAAGAACTACCTAACTTGTTTCATCAACAACGGCAAATGCAAGCACAGCGTGCGCGTATATTAAGTCGCTTGCTACTAGAGCTTGATGCCAATTATGTCAGCCATCTGCGTCGCGCCCCTGATGTCAGCGCGGCCTGTACAGCAGCTTTTGGCCAGTTAGACAACGCGGCTGATGAATCATGTGTACTTTCATTTCGTGACTTGCAAGGGGCGTTAGGTGCAGCGCAGTGGCGCGAAAAAGGCGTGCCAGTTGAAAGCTTAGGTCTATCGATTTACCCGCATTATGGCGTTTTTGCACCAACCCGCCATGAGTATGTGCAGCTACTGCTCGATGCGACGCTGCCGACCATTCATGAGATCGCTTATGACATCGGCACAGGCACAGGCTTGCTTGCCATTATCTTAGCGCAGCGCGGTGTAAATCAGGTGATTGCCACCGATTTAAATCCACGGGCTTTAGCCTGCGCTAGCGAAAATTTTACGCGATTAAAACTCACTAACGTACAGTTGCAGCAAGCTGATTTGTATCCGACTGATGCGCCACTCGCTAATTTAATTGTCTGTAATCCGCCTTGGTTACCTGCCAAGCCTAGCTCGCCTTTAGAGTACGCTGTTTATGATGCCAATAGCACCATGCTGCGTGGGTTTTTGCAGAGCGCGAAAACTCATTTAGCTGAGCAAGGAGAAGTCTGGTTAATTCTGTCAGATTTGGCTGAGCATTTGCAGCTGCGTACTCGTGAGGAATTATTAGGTTGGTTTGCAGATAGCGATTTAAAAGTAAAATACCGCCTCGATACAAAACCTAAGCATGGTCGCAGCCAAGATAAGTCTGATCCTCTATATGCGGCGCGTAGTGCGGAAATTACCTCATTATGGTGTTTAGTACCTGCCTAATCTTTAATAATTGATAATTAATCATTGAGTATCAAATTATGAGCCGCGACCGTGCTGTACAACAGCGCCAACCTAAAGCGCTAGCCGTTGATGATGAACCTACTTATATCACCGAGTTTCGTCAAGCGATGCTGGCTCGTGGTCTAGCCACGCGGACGCGTAATGCCTATGTGCGCGACCTGCGCTCTTGCGAGCTGACCAATCCTATCGCTCTAACACGCTGGCAACCCGACGATGTGCTGCACTGCTTATCAACGCTTACCCAAGACGGCAAAACGCCACGTACTCAAGCGCGTATGCTCTCAAGCTTGCGTCAGTTTTATCTATGGATGATTGCTAGCAACCTGCGTGAAGACAACCCTTGTGAGCGTATTAAAAGTCCAAAGCTTGGGCGTCCATTACCAAAGGATTTAAACGAGGGCGATGTTGATAATCTCCTAGCATCTCCTGATACCAGCACGGCGCTCGGACTGCGTGATAAAGCCATGCTAGAAGTGCTCTATGCCTGCGGTCTACGGGTCAGTGAGTTGATTAATCTGTCACTGGAACAAGTGAATCTAAATTCAGGCTGGCTACAAATCACCGGTAAAGGTAATAAAACCCGATTGGTTCCATTAGGTGAATATGCAGCGGATGCGCTGGAAGATTATCTAACGCATGCTCGTGGTGATTTGATTGCTCACCTGAAATCGGGGAATTGCCAAGCGGTGTTTTTGACCGCACAAGGCGGCTATATGACGCGGCAGAACTTTTGGTATTTATTAAAGAAGTACGCCAAAATTGCCAGTATAGATAAAGAGCTATCGCCACATACCTTACGTCATGCTTTTGCCACGCATTTGCTAAATCATGGTGCGGACTTACGTAGCGTGCAGTTGTTGCTGGGGCATAGTGATTTATCAACCACGCAGATATATACCCATGTGGCGACGGCGAGATTGCAGAAGCTGCATGCGGAGCATCATCCGAGGGGTTAAAGTTTCAAATAAAAAATTATTTTTAATAGTTATTAATTTTATATGGAATAAAACATGAAGGAAAAAGTAAGCGGTAGTACGAAACTCAATCATTTGAATCCATTTTGGCTACACTATTTATCCTTAGAAAAGTCTCTCATAGAAATAAGTGATTACGTTGCTATAACTCAATCGAATTTTCATACTTACTCACTTAAAAACATGCAGTTGTATTTCGCTATCTGTGTTGAAACAGAGAGCGTCTTTGAGCAAATATATAAATTTATTAATAAAGGTAAGTCTAAAAGCTCTAGTATTAGTAGAAATATGGATATGTTATTTGACCACTTTCCCGAGGTGAGAAATACTGCTGTTACTTTAAATATCACTGGTGAAAGTCTGCTGTTTAAGCCTTTTGAAAATATGTTTTATAATCATGAAATAGAAATAGAAGAAAAAAGTAAGAAAACAGGGGAAGTAAAAATGGATGAAGATGTTCAATCTATGAAAAATCGTGAAAGATTGAGCAGTTGGTGGCGCGAATATAACGGTGTAAAGCATCAAAGATACGAAAAATTTAACCAAGCTAATTTAGGAAATTTACTTGAAGCATT
>NZ_PJBY01000045.1:0-560 GCF_002836005.1 Psychrobacter sp. Sarcosine-3u-12 | reverse complement strand
GTGGCATGCAACTGACTGCCATTCACCGCATCCGTGCTGCTTGCATTCACCGCTCCACCAGCGACGTGTTTGATCTGACGCTCAGATCCTACTGAACCAACAGAGACCTGATCACCAACTCGCATCGCAGGACCTGCAATGGTATGTGTGACCCCGCCAACGGTCATGGTCGACTCAGTGGTTGCATTTGTGGCAGTCGTTGACCCTGCACCTAAAGCAACCGAACCATCTAAGCTTGCTGACGATCCCATGCCAAAGGCTGAGGACGCAACACCCGCTGAGGAAGACTGTACGCCAATAGCCGTAGACAAAGCACCTTTAGAAAGCGCTTTTGAGCCAATCGCTATAGAAGCAGCACCACCAGCTTCGGTATTTCTAACGTAATATCCCGCTTCAACAAGGTCACGACCCGTATAAGCTTTGAATGCGGTATTGACATCACCTCCATTGATTGCAGATGCTGAGGTGCCATCAATATTGGCTTGAGAGGCGGCATTTAGATCGTCACCACCAATGGCAATAGAAGATCCGCCTTTGGTCACAACGTTTGCACCAATGGC
>NZ_PJBY01000044.1:0-560 GCF_002836005.1 Psychrobacter sp. Sarcosine-3u-12 | reverse complement strand
GTGGCATGCAACTGACTGCCATTCACCGCATCCGTGCTGCTTGCATTCACCGCTCCACCAGCAACGTGTTTAATCTGACGCTCAGTACCTGCTGAACCAACTGAGACCTGATCACCAACTCGCATCGCAGGACCTGCAATGGTATGTGTGACCCCGCCAACGGTCATGGTCATCTCATTGGTGGCGTTTGTGGCAGTCGTTGACCCTGCACCTAAAGCAACCGAACCATCTTTGCTTGCTGACGATCCCATGCCAAAGGCTGAGGATGCGACACCCGCTGAGGAAGACTGTACGCCAATAGCCGTAGACAAAGCACCTTTAGAAAGCGCTTTTGAACCAATCGCTATAGAGGCCGCACCACCAGCTTCGGTATTTCTAACGTAATATCCCGCTTCAACAAGGTCGCGACCCGTATAAGCTTTGAATGTGGTATTGACACTGCCATTATTGACACCAGATGCTGAGGTACCATCAAGGTTTGCTGCAGAGGCGGCATTTAGATCGTCGCCACCAATGGCGATAGAAGATCCACCTTTGGTCACAACGTTTGCACCAATGGC
>NZ_PJBY01000043.1:0-564 GCF_002836005.1 Psychrobacter sp. Sarcosine-3u-12 | reverse complement strand
TGAAAGCTGGCGTTATCCATGACGATTACGCATTTTATTTTAAGACTTGGTATTAGCGTGTTTTTGCACCAGTTGTAGAATATGTCGCCATTGATATTCTTTTCGAAGTAATCAAGTGCAAATAACGCTTTTTCATATAAGGCACCAATAACATTGGTGCGTTTTTTACCTTGCCAGTTATAGCTATCGATGCAAGGGGTACCAATAGGTGCATAGCCATGAGAGCGGATGGTCCCAGCCTCGAAGCCACTCTCATCCATGTATACAATTGCATAGCCTTGAGCGATGTAGTCGCCCAGTTTACTTAGATATTTAGCTCTGTTTAATGGGCAAGCTTTTGGATGCTCTAAGGTCTTTTTTTTGACTGATACCAAGACGTTTTAAAGCGGCCTCGATGCCCGACTTACTACAGCCAAAACGCTGTGCTCTCTCGTACATGTAATCGTCTGGATGCTGTTCAACATCTTTTAATAAAGCTTCGTTAGGTATTTTACTGGGTGGTTTATTGCGAGTGAGTTTAATACTAGGATCTTTGAGCCAATTCTGTAGCGTGGCCTTACTAAT
>NZ_PJBY01000042.1:0-584 GCF_002836005.1 Psychrobacter sp. Sarcosine-3u-12 | reverse complement strand
CTCCACTCAACCGCAAACCCACGCTCAATCTGGACAGCATAACTACCAGCAGCATACACCGACTCTGACCCAAACGGCTTTAGGTGGTCAGCACTTGGCGGAACGCTTAACGCAGCTGGCAACAGGACTGGGACGTCAGGTTAATAATCATAACGCGATTAAAACCCAACTTGAGACTATCGCAGAAGAACAGCAAACCAAAACCCATCAAACGATGCCCTACATGCTGATCGACAGCGCAGCAGATAGTAGCTACGTCAGTGACGATACGCTGATTCATAGAAGCATGGGTGAGATGATTAGTACTACGCAGCAAGATATGCTGATCAGTAGTGGGGAGAGTCATAGCCAGATCAGTAGCGAGTCTCTAAATATCATAGCCGATGGTCAATTTAGTATGACTAATGCCAAAAAGAATATCACCCTCTCCGCCCATACGGGTAAGCTTGAAGCCACGGCTAAGCAGGATATAAACATCGCTTCCTCGACCAAAGAGGTTGAGATAGTAGCGACGAATAAAATTACGCTGACGGCTGGTGGTGCAAGTATCACGCTTGATGGTACTGATATTACGATTACGGCAA
>NZ_PJBY01000041.1:0-758 GCF_002836005.1 Psychrobacter sp. Sarcosine-3u-12 | reverse complement strand
GCCCTAAAGACTATTTGTTTTTATGAAAAATAAATAGTCCCATTATTTGTAATAAAGAAAGTAAACGTTACGCTGATAAACTCGAACCACAACACGAAATAACAAAGTTTACTGTATGATATTGCTTTGTGAAATTACAAACAATCATTAACAATATTAAGGAATATTATGAAAAAACTATTAGCTGTTGCGCCTTTTGCTGTACTTCTAACGGCCTGTGCCACTAACGCTCCAACAACAACTACAACTACAGCAAGTGGCAGTGCAAGCAACCAAGTTCAGACACTAACGTGCGAAGACAACGGCAAAGTGACAGCCGCCTATACCGCAAATGGTCAAATTGCTAACTTAAACGTCTCGCTACCTAAAGTCGGCTTAAACAATGCAAAAATATCGTTAAAGCAAGTGGTATCAGGTTCTGGTGCTCGTTATGTAAATGACACCAACCCTAAAACGACATTCGATTGGCACACCAAGGCTGATTATGGCATTATGACCATCAGCTCAGATAACGGACAGCAGTACAGCGTAAACTGTCAAGTATAATCAATAATAATAAAATGACTGACAGTATGTAATACTCGTTAAAAACAAAAATGCCAGTAGCGCCCATAACTTACGCTACTGGCATTTTTTATGAGCGTCTATTGTGCAATATAGTCGATTCAATTTAAAAGCATTACAAGGCAACCGAGTGTAGATGTATATTTGATACGTCAAGCGAGGTTAACGCAGTAATGCTTTTATAGTGGAATGAT
>NZ_PJBY01000040.1:0-858 GCF_002836005.1 Psychrobacter sp. Sarcosine-3u-12 | reverse complement strand
TCAGTGAAAAGTAATATAGACACATCACGCACTGCTGATATCTATTTTTCTTGCTTGCTGTGCCTGCGCAAACAGAGGCTACAAAAAATTGATATCAGCATTATCATAGCGATTTTAGGATATTTTGACTACAAGGCTGTGCTCACAGTTAATATGCTTTGCCCTAATAACGCTCCCGTCGTTCGTCAGCTCTTTATTTCTGAAATATCTCTAATTTATTTAGTAGGAGCTTTCTACGATCTCACATTGGTTTCTTAGGTTGATGTGACCTGTGTAGGAAAACCTGTTTTAAGAGGAAAGATCAATGACTTGACCACTGTCGTCAAATCCGTAGAACCAAACTTGGGAGATTTTAATTACGCAGCTTGACGATAATAATCAAACCACACCTGTCTTGGCGATTTATAGCTCAAGCCCTTTTGAATCCTAGTTTGGTTGTAATATAGCTCGATGTATCTAATGATATCGGTAATGGCGGCAAACCTTGTTTTATAATCCTTATGATATACCAGCTCATTCTTTAATATGCTCCAGAAGCTTTCTATGGGTGCGTTATCAAAGCAATTACCTTTGCCACTCATTGAGCCTATAAACTGGTGCTGTTTAATGATTTTATGATACGCATGGCTACAGTATTGACTACCTCTGTCTGAGTGCACAATTAACCCTTTATTAGGTCGTTTGTTTTTGATTGCCATACTTAGTGCTTTGCAAACTAAGTCAGCAGTCATGCGTTTATTGATAGCATAACCGACCAACTCTTTGGTATATAAATCTTTCACTCCTGCTAAGTACAGCCAGCCCTCATTTGTCCAGATATAAGTAATATCGCTCACCCAAGACTTATTAGGGCGCTTA
>NZ_PJBY01000039.1:0-860 GCF_002836005.1 Psychrobacter sp. Sarcosine-3u-12 | reverse complement strand
AGTACGCCACAGTTTTCGCCTGCACGACCTTCGTCAAGCAGTTTACGGAACATCTCTACACCAGTACAGGTGGTTTTTTGAGTGTCACGGATACCAACGATTTCAATTTCGTCACCAACTTTAACGATACCAGATTCAACACGACCGGTCACAACGGTACCACGACCTGAGATTGAGAATACGTCTTCGATTGGCATTAGGAATGCTTTGTCGATGTCACGCTCTGGCTCTGGGATGTAGGTGTCTAGTACGTTTAGTAGTTCTACGACGGCTGGTTGGCCGTATTTTTCTTGTGAGCCTTTTAGGGCTTCAGTAGCAGAACCGTGGATGATTGGGGTGTCATCACCTGGGAAGTCATAGTCGTTCAATAATTCACGAACTTCCATTTCTACGAGTTCAAGCAGTTCTTCGTCGTCAACAACGTCGCACTTGTTCATGAATACGACGATGTATGGTACGCCAACCTGACGTGATAGCAGGATGTGCTCACGGGTTTGTGGCATTGGGCCATCGGTCGCTGATACGACTAGGATTGCGCCGTCCATTTGGGCTGCACCGGTGATCATGTTTTTAACATAATCGGCGTGACCTGGGCAATCGACGTGGGCGTAGTGACGTGATGGGGTGTCATATTCTACGTGTGAGGTGTTGATGGTGATGCCACGTGCTTTTTCTTCTGGGGCTGAGTCAATAGACGCGTAGTCTTTGGCTTCGCCACCTGAGGTGATTGCTGCTACGGTTGCGATAGCGGCGGTTAGTGTGGTTTTACCGTGGTCAACGTGTCCGATGGTACCGACGTTGACGTGTGGCTTGCTGCGTTCAAACTTGGCCTTTGCCATGGGTATTTCCTCTTTTTTTGG
>NZ_PJBY01000038.1:0-979 GCF_002836005.1 Psychrobacter sp. Sarcosine-3u-12 | reverse complement strand
TGAGGTGAAAAAAAGACCTAGATGCGCTAGCATCAAAGTCTTTATCCACCGACCAAAGTGAGATTGCAACCATGAACTATACGCATCTAAGCCTAGGGGAACGATACCAGATTTATGCCCTTATAGGGGCAGAACATAGTATTAATTTTATAGCGCGGGCGTTAAACAGAAGTCCCAGTACCATATTAAGAGAAATCAGACGCAATAAAAGCCTGCGCGGTTACCGAGTCAATAACGCTCATAAGAAAGCTTGTGCAAGACGATCAAACAATGCGCTCAGCATCATCGCTGACGTATGGGACTGGGTCACAGACAAGCTTAAAGAGAACTGGAGTCCCCAGCAAATAGCAGGTGTTCATGGTGGACTCAGTCATATGAGCATTTATCGCTATATATGGACAAACAAGCGTAAGGGCGGCAGGTTATGGCAGTGTCTCAGACGTAAAGCCAAGCCTTATCGGCAGCGTTTAACTGCTGAGACTCGTGGTCGTATTAATGACAGAGTCTCTATCCATGAGCGCCCCTCCATCGTTGATGCGCGCACGCGGATTGGCGACTGGGAGGCGGATACCATTATCGGTCAGCATCACAAGCAAGCGATTGTCACGCTCGTTGAACGTAAAACAGGGCTGCTGAAGATGAAACGTGTGGATAATAAAACGGCACAGCAAGTATCAGAGGCAATGATAGAGCTCTTAAAGCCAGTGAGGTTGCAGGTTAAGACCATTACCTCTGACAATGGTAAAGAGTTTGCTCAGCATAAAAAGGTGAAACAAAAGCTCTTTAGCTCTTTCTTCTTTGCCGATGCTTATGCGTCATGGCAGCGAGGAACCAACGAAAATACCAACGGCTTGATCAGAGAGTATCTGCCTAAAGGCTGTGACTTTAGACAAGTCTCTGATGATGAGATGCAGGACATTGAGAACAAACTAAATAACAGACCAAGAAAACGCTTAGGGTTTAAAACGCCTATGCAGGC
>NZ_PJBY01000037.1:0-1015 GCF_002836005.1 Psychrobacter sp. Sarcosine-3u-12 | reverse complement strand
GTTCTAAACCCTAGCACCTTTCTAGGTCGATTATTTAAACTGTCTTCAATCGACTGAACTAAGTGCATGCATAGGTTATCCAGACGCATTGACTTCGGTAGAAACTGACGAATTAACCCATTGGTATTCTCATTCGTTCCACGCTCCCAAGAATGATAAGGCTGAGCAAAGTAAATATCAGCCTTCAACGCTGTTGCCATCGTTTCATGGTCAGCAAACTCTTTACCGTTATCAAAGGTGATACTTAACGCCTGTTCACCTTTTAGCATGCCAATACAAGCTTGTGTGACGGCTACTGCCTTGCGATTGGGTAGCGCTTTGATCTTAGTCTCTCGAGTTGTTCTATCCACTAGAGTGACAAGCACACCTTGATGTCCACGACCAACCACCGTATCCCCTTCATAATCGCCCATACGACTGCGCGCTTCAATGATACTGGGACGGTCATTGATATCACAGCGGTTCGCTATCTTTCCGCGCCTATCATAACCTTGCAGACGGCGTTTCCTATAGCGCTTTTGACATCTAAGGGCGCTATGTAAGTTACCCCCTGCCTTTTTGTCAGTATAGATGTGTTGATATATCGATTCATGGCTTGGGACCTCTTGCCAACCCAGCATTCTCAGTCGCCCTGTGATTTGCTCAGGTGAGTAGTGCTTGCTGAGTAGATGATCAATATAGCACCAGCCAAAGCGGCTGATCTGTGAGCTATTCACAACTTTGCGCGCGTTTGCCAATCGATGGGCTTGTTTGGGGCGATAACCCCTTTGTCCCATGTTTCGCCTTATCTCTCGACTCACCGTTGATTTATGACAGCCAATAATTCTAGCTATTTCACTCATGCCTTTTTTAGCTTGCAATAGCGCTGATATTTGATATCTTTGCTCTTGGGTAAGATGTGTATAGTGTTTCATAACGTTCTGATATGTAGGAGTTGAAGTTTGAAATGCAACACGGCACATCTTACTCTTCAACTCATTCTTTTAAAACGTTGCACTTCTTATTTGAATCTAGG
>NZ_PJBY01000036.1:0-1028 GCF_002836005.1 Psychrobacter sp. Sarcosine-3u-12 | reverse complement strand
GTTTACGGAGAAGGCTGGTAAGCATAGTAAGGCTGGAGGCGGTGTAGATGGGTTGGGATTGGCAGGGTTGCCGAGTTTGATAGCTGGTGCGATGTTTAAAGCACAGTTTAGGTTCGCTGATGATAATGATATTCCCTATGCCAACACATCATATATTGCTATTAATGAAAATACAAAAGAGACTTTTGAAGGCATAACTGATGCTGAGGGAAGTACAGAGAATTTCTATAGTTCTGACTCCAATAAGATTAAAGTGCATCTAAGAAATGAAGACCCTTGGGGATCTATTGAACTTTATAAAGTTAAATTTAAGTTTACTGATGATGATGGTAACCCGTATAGTCATGTTCATTATCGTGCAGTATCTGAGGTAAAAGAGTTAATTTATTTTGGAACTACTAATGCTGAGGGTGAAACTGCAAACCTTGTATCATCAATTGAAGAAAACTTTAATAGACCTCTTGCAAAAGTCATAGGTTAAGCTCGGAATTAATGATACCAGCAAACAGCTTCATTCTAAGATCATAGCGCTGACGACGGTTGCGATATTTATGAGCCACGATTTTAAACAACTTGATTAAGCCTATTTTGTGCTCAACCACAATACGGAACTTTGCCAGATAGTGATTGGCCTGTTTGCATATCTCCAATAACTGACCACCACGAGGTTTCTTAAATGGTGTGAAAGTTTGGTTATGTAGCTTTGCTAACCCTTGATAACCACTGTCTGCTAGATAGTTAGTGTTCTCAGGTAACCAATCAGGACAAGTATCTTTATACAGCTTAAAATCGTGAATAGAGCCTTTGGACGTTTGAACATCTAATATTAAGCCTGTTTTCCAGTGGACGATCACTTGCGCTTTTAAGGTGTGTTGTTTTTTCTTGCCGCTGTAGTAGTCTCTTTGGTTTTTTTTGGACGCTCAATTGGGGTTTCGGTGGCATCAACAATGACGACTGACCAATTGATGTCCTCATCGACACGACTAGGCAGCTTTTTAGGCAATTCAAACTTGCCAGAGTCAATCAGT
>NZ_PJBY01000078.1:0-90719 GCF_002836005.1 Psychrobacter sp. Sarcosine-3u-12 | reverse complement strand
GGGCAGTGTTCAACTATGATAAATACAGTAGTTGAGACAATCCTGACCACATTAAGATAATTGTTAAAAGGGTGCACATACTAATGTGCAGATATTATAAGAAAATCACGGCCAATAACAAGTCTTTTAACCAATTATTGGCGTATTCTTCAATGACAATATAAAGATATGCCCTATATTGTCATTATTAAATAACGATTATTTACTCGTCGCCATCTTTAGAGTTGAACTTAGAGATGATGTCAGCGGCCACTGATTTTGGAATCTCAGCGTACTTTTGGAATTCCATTGAGTATGTTGCACGGCCTTGAGACATTGAGCGCATCTGTGTGGCATAGCCAAACATTTCCGCTAATGGGACTTCTGCACGAATCTGCTTAGTACCACCAGGTAAATCTTCCATACCTTGAACCATACCACGACGACGGTTTAAATCGCCCATGATGTCGCCCATGTAATCTTCAGGGGTCTCAACTTCAACTTTCATCACTGGCTCAAGTAGTGCAGGGTTTGCTGCCATGAAGCCTTTTTTGAAAGCGATAGAACCAGCCATTTTAAATGATAGCTCATCCGAGTCAACGTCATGGTAAGAACCGTCATACAATGTCGCTTTTACGCCAACGATTGGATAGCCAGCAAGTACGCCGTTTTTCATGCGCTCTTGAATACCTTTATCAACCGCACCGTGGAATTCTTTTGGTACCGTACCACCAACCACTTCTTCAGCGAATTCATATAGAACGTCGCCCGCTGGATCCATAGGCTCAAGACGTAACCAAACGTGACCAAATTTACCACGACCACCTGTTTGACGTACGAATTTGCCTTCTTGCTCAACCGTCTCACGAATCGTCTCACGATAAGCAACCTGCGGCGCACCGATGTTGGCTTCAACGTTAAACTCACGCTTCATACGGTCAACTAGAATCTCTAGATGCAGCTCACCCATACCACTGATGATCGTCTGACCAGATTCTTCGTCAGTATGTACACGGAACGATGGATCTTCTTTGGCCAAACGACCTAAAGCGATAGACATTCTTTCTTGGTCAGCTTTGGTCTTAGGTTCAACGGCAAGACTTATAACTGGATCTGGGAATTCCATACGCTCAAGTGTGATAACATTTTGCTCATCACATAGCGTATCACCAGTCGTCACATCTTTCATGCCAACCAATGCTGCGATATCACCAGTACGAATTTCTGCAAGCTCTTCTTGAGAGTTCGCCATCATCTGTACGATACGACCAACGCGCTCACGCTTCATTTTAACTGGGTTATAGACACTGCTACCTTGCGTCAAAACACCTGAATAAACACGAACGAAGGTTAAGTTACCAACGAACTTATCATTCATGATTTTGAATGCTAAAGCTGAGAATGGGGCTTCGTCTGATGCTTCACGAGTGCCTTCACTTTCTTCTTTGTCATCAAGAATACCGCGGATAGCTGGTACATCCATTGGCGCAGGCAGATACTGAATAACCGCATCCAACATCTTTTGTACACCTTTGTTTTTAAAGGCAGTACCACAAAGTAGTGGAATGATTTGATTATCAATAGTCAACTGACGAATAGCAGCATTGATTTGCTCTACAGACAATTCACCGTTTTCAAGATACTCATTCATGAGTTCTTCTGATGCTTCAGCGGCATTTTCTACAAGATGTTCGCGATACTCTTCCGCTTTTTCTTGTAGTTCAGCTGGAATTTCGCGCTCTTCAAATTCCATACCTTGAGACGCTTCATCCCAATATAGAGCTTTCATAGTCACAAGATCAACAACGCCTTCGAAGTCGTCTTCTTTACCAATTGGAATAACCAATGGTACAGGGTTGCCACCTAGACGAGTTTTGATTTGCTCAATAACACGATAAAAATCAGCGCCAACGCGATCCATTTTGTTTACAAATGCAAGACGTGGAACTTTATATTTGTTTGCCTGACGCCATACGGTCTCAGACTGTGGCTGAACGCCGCCTACTGCACAGTAAACCATGCAAGCGCCATCAAGTACACGCATAGAACGTTCAACTTCGATCGTGAAATCAACGTGACCTGGGGTGTCAATAATGTTGATACGATGTTCGTCAAACTGCTTTGCCATACCTGACCAAAAGCAAGTCGTCGCCGCAGAAGTAATAGTAATACCGCGCTCTTGTTCTTGCTCCATCCAATCCATGGTGGCTGCGCCATCATGAACTTCACCAAGCTTGTGGCTAACGCCGGTATAGAATAAGACACGCTCTGTCGTGGTCGTTTTACCAGCATCAATGTGCGCAGAAATGCCAATATTGCGATAGCGTTTTAGGGGAGTTTTACGAGCCATAGTGTTTTCCTAGGGAAATTCGTGTATATATTAATGTGTTGTATCTCTACCTCATACTCTATGACAAAGCAGTCAGCTTCGTAATATTACTTACTGATTATTGGGCCTAATACGGACAAAAAAAGAGCAAATACTTAGAATAGTGCGGCATCAAATTTGGGATGCTGTCTATAAAGAACAGTATCCTTTTCAGGACAGCATCTTGACAGATGTCCGCCATCCAGATTATGTGAGTATTTTATTATCTTACGATGAAAAAATATCAATAATCTGATGAGGATGACGGCAATCAATAGAATAAATAATTAACTAGCATCAGCTATTTCTTTAAAACTACTCTTGATAGGTAGTCTAAAAAATAGCTTAGAAACGGTAATGAGAGAACGCTTTGTTAGCATCTGCCATACGGTGAACTTCGTCACGTTTCTTCATAGCGTTGCCTTTACCATCAGCGGCATCATTCAATTCGCCAGCCAAACGTAAAGCCATAGATTTTTCAGAACGCTTTGCAGCAGCTTCAGCTAACCAACGCATAGCCAAGGCAGTACGACGGGAGGGGCGTACTTCCATTGGTACTTGGTAGGTAGCACCACCAACACGGCGAGCTTTTACTTCTACCATTGGGCGTACATTCTCTAAAACTTCTTCGAAGAAAGAGACTGGATCTTCAATCTTACGCTTTTCACTTACTGTCTCAAGAGCACCGTAAACGATACGCTCAGCAGTAGATTTTTTACCATCACTCATTACATGGTTGATGAATTTTGCAACAGTTTGGCTACCAAACTTAGGATCCGGTAGGATCTCACGGGTAGCAACGACGCGACGTCTTGGCATAATAAATTTCCTTGTCTTCAGGAGTGTCCAACATTCACAACATCATACTTGTCATAATAGGACAGGGTGATGAGTTGTCAGTTAGCCTTACTGCATGGTGGTATGTTTGCGAGTAACCAGTCGATATAAAATAATTTATATTAACCAATACTACCGCTGACACCGAACCCATGCACAGTTATTGGGTAATGCAAATAAGCTAAGCTAATATTAAGCTTTAGGCTTCTTGGCACCATATTTAGAGCGACCTTGTCTACGGTCTTTAACGCCTGCGCAATCTAGTGCACCGCGAACGGTATGATAACGTACACCTGGTAGATCTTTTACACGACCACCACGGATAAGAACAACACTGTGCTCTTGTAGGTTATGACCTTCGCCGCCGATGTAGCTTGATACTTCATAGCCTGAAGTCAAACGTACACGACATACTTTACGCATGGCTGAGTTAGGTTTTTTAGGCGTGGTAGTATATACACGAGTACATACACCGCGACGTTGTGGGCACGCTTGCAACGCAGGAACTTTTGACTTTTCCTTGATGGTTTTGCGACCCTTGCGAATCAATTGGTTAGTTGTTGCCATGAGGCATCCTTCTCCCGTTTGGTATAAAACAAAAAAATGGGGCAATGCACCATCGATCTGACGCAATTCGCAGATTTCGGCACACCCATTTTTAGGACAGTATATTATAAAGAGTTGTTGCTGCTAATTCAACCACTTATGAGTGGTTTTACTTTACAACATTCGATATATATGCATTAAGCCTACCACTATAACACTTTATCTGTTCTGCACTAAAAAATAGCTGAAAAACAAGACGTTAAATACGGTAAAGCTGGCAGACTTAGGCAGTATGAACACAAGCATTATCGATAAAAGATATTTAGAGATAAATGCTTGGCAGTTCGTGACCATTAAATGGCGATATTATCTTGTTTTTCAAGACAGCCAAGAAAATATCGCTACATTTAAATATGGACCGTTATTTCAATTTACTTCTTTGGTTGGTCAGCTGCTTTGTCCGTCTCTGTATTTTTTGGCTGGCTATCTGACGATTTATCTGAGCTGTCTTTTTTACTGTCTTGGTCTTTTGGCTCTTTTTGCTCATCGTTACTGGTGGTTTTACTTACCTCTTCCTCGCTACCGCTATCATCAGTAATCGCACGATTGGCAAGTTTTGCTTCTGGAGCAAAGGTTGCTTGCGCTACCCCGATAACCTCGTCAATGAGCTGACTATTATAACGCATACCTACTATTACCGCAGTGCCTGGTAAAAAACGACGTATCCATGACAAATTGATCTGATCAAGATCGATGCCTACTTGACTGGCAATATTGTCTACTTGTTCAGCATAGAAGTTCACATTTTTATTTTTAAGACCTAGATTTTTAAGCTCATTGTGTAAACCGCTGCTTTGCGCATTATCCAGTAAGCCTTTACCAATACCAATGCCCGCCAGTAGCGCTTGTTTTTCTTGCATCTTGCTGAGGTCAGCATTGGCAAGCAGCTCGTACGCCATCTTCACGCCTTGCTTACCTGTCAACGGCTTATTATAAACCGCCGCCAATTGATAAACGGTACGCAAAGAGACCAGCAATAGCCATAAAGTATCAGCCAACAAACCTGGTAGTCCGGCCAAACCAGTCAAACCACCAATCGTAGCAAGCGCACGGTTTTGATTGGCAATGTCGGTCGCCAATGCGTAGCGCTCTTCATCGTCTAAACTCGCCACGCTGGCAAAACGATGCTCATTGGGCAAATCAATCTGGCTCCAAGTGGCTGCAAGCTTAGCAATTTGTGCAAATGCCCCGTCAACCGTCGATTGGAATAAACTATTCGGCACTACTTTTTTGGCATACTTGCCATAAGTCGCAAATCGTGTGCCCAATAACTGCTGGGTCGCCTTTAGGGTTTGTTCTCGGAATAGGTCTTGTTGAAAATCTTCATCGCCTAGATTTACCGCTTTATAGTGACTTGGCTTACCCGTTTTTGCATTCATGCTGTCAATCACTGCACCCATGCGCTCCAGATTATTGCGCGTAAAAGAGCCAATGGTATTAATGCCTTTAGAGAGAGTGCTACGCTTTGCCATCGTGATGTCCTTAATATGATGATTGGTCGTTTTTTTATAGTAGTAATGAATGGGTCATTTTAGCCAATGAGGCAAACGGCTGTCAGTGCGAACAATGTTATCGCGCTCACAAATTTTGTATCTAAAAGTATGGTTTATTTATAATTGTCGACCTTCTCCTACCCCTCTACCCTGCTTTTATTTGGACAAAAATAGCCATGTCTCAATGACCAAAACAACGATTATCATATCGCAAAACAGACAGGGATAGTTACTTTTAACCGTAATCAATGTTTTGTCGTTATTTTGCACTTATCCAAAGATTTTGAACCCTTGATACGTTATCATATGGCATAGGCTGAGGCATTAGCTGGCCACTATTTATCATGGATTTGGTTCTATGATAAAAGCAATAATCCTGTGAAAGCGGCCTATATAGGTTAAAAGACTTGTTAGAAATAGTCGTTATTTAAGCCTCTAGGCTGTCTTCATCAGGCTATTGCTACAAAAAACAGCCATGCCAACCGCTACATAATAGAATGTTGGACTCAAAAGCGATTATTAAAGGTAATTATCAAAAATCGTTATTAATAAGGAATAGAATATGCGCCGCGTTGTTATCACTGGAGCAGGGATTGTCTCTTGTATCGGACATGATTTAGCCACCGTCACTGCCGCTCTTAAGCAAGGGCAGTCTGGTATTACATTTAACGACTCTTATGCTGAGCATGAATTTAAGTCGCACGTTAGTGGCAGTATCGATAAAGCAGAACTTGACACCTCCGCTATAGATCGTAAATTAAAGCGCTTCTTTAGTGATGCCAGCCTCTATGCCTATGTTAGCGCCTTGAATGCAATCGAGCACGCTGGCTTGTCGCTTGAGACTATCAATAGCAATCCACGTGTGGGTGTCGTAGCCAGCTCGGGCGGCGCATCGACAGAAAATATCGTCAATGCCATAGATGCGATGCGTGAAAAAGGTCTACGCGGTGTCGGTGCGATGGCGGTACCAAAAACGATGGGCAGCTCGGTATCCGCCGCCTTGGCCACTGGGCTAAAAATTCAGGGTGTTTCCTACTCTCTTGCCTCTGCTTGCGCGACCTCAACCCACTGTATCGGCCATGCCGCTGAGCTTATTCAGCTCGGTAAAGCTGATATTGTACTCGCTGGTGGCAGTGAAGCGGAACACTGGACGCAGTCATGTATGTTTGATGCCATGGGTGCGGTCAGTACTCAGTATAATGACACGCCACAACTTGCCTCAAGAGCGTATGACAAAGACCGTGATGGTTTTGTCATTGCCGCTGGTGGCGCGATGGTTGTTGTTGAGAGCTTAGAGCATGCCCAAGCACGTGGTGCCAATATATTGGCTGAAATTGTCGGCTACGGGGCCAGCTCTGATGGTGCAGAAATGGTCGCACCAAGCGGTGAAGGTGCAGTACGCTGTATGCAGCAAGCACTAGCCGGAGCGGGCTTACAAAGCGTCGATTATATCAATAGCCACGGTACGAGTACGCCACTAGGTGATATCACTGAGCTTAAAGCGATTGCTAAAGTATTCGGTAATGATGTCAACAAAGTCCCGCCTATCAGCTCGACCAAGTCAATGACCGGTCATAGCTTGGGTGCCGTCGGTGCGCAAGAATTAATCTATTGCTTACTGATGCTACAAGAAGGCTTCATTGCGCCAAGTATTAATGTTGAGAATTTAGACCCTGCGGCTGAAGGCTTTGATATCGTCACCGAAAAACGCGACGCCAATCTCGAAACCTTGATGAGTAATAGCTTTGGCTTTGGCGGTACCAATGCCACCTTAATTATCAAAAAGTTTGACGCGTAAATTATGCCCGTAAAAAATCATAAGGATACTGAGCAGACAGTTTCTGCCCTATCGCCAGCTACTCAACCTAGCTGGCGTTTTGGTGGGCTAACGGCTGCCGAACTGCTGCCACTGCTACAGCAATATTTAATCGCACAACAGGCCGAAGCAAACTGGCAATTGGTTTGGCTCAATAATGACGGCCGATCAGTGATTGGCTTGCTCCCCAAAGTCAGCTGGTCTGTTTATGGTTGCGCTGAAAACACGCCAGATTCAAACGAACAAGCAGCCCTTTATCAAGTCAGAAAAACCTGCCGTGACGCCGTTCACAATGATATCACTGTCACTTATAGGAGTTATAACGACTGGCAAGATGAATTAATCAGTTATAGTCAAACTTATGATGCTAATAATGAAAACCCAGAACCAGTAAGCGATTTAAATGAAAAACCAAGTTATCATCATGGTCTGATAGGCTTTATCGGTTACGATATCGCTGCTCATGAGCTTAGCCCAGCTGCACATATTGAGCTAGCAACGCAGCCTTGTGCCATTTTGGGACATTACGATATCTACCTCACCCCATCAGATAAAGAAAATGGCTGGAGGCTAAATACGCTAGGTTTAAATACTGCTAGTGAAGCAACAGACGCCACACTATCAGCGCTTATATCGTATTTAGACACGCTAGAGCATCAACTATCTAGTAGAAACAAACCCTCTCATGATAATAAGCCACCGTTGGCGCCATTAATATTGAACGAGCGCTGGCATAAAAATGATTATCAAAGGGCTTTTGCAAAAACCCAAGAGTATCTACAGCAAGGCGATTGTTATCAAATCAATCTGACTCAAGCATGGCATGGCTGTCTTGCTCATAACGATAATCATAATTCATCGAAACTCATTGATTACTTACCTGCCCTACATCGAAATACCAAAGCTCCCTTTGCAGGGTACTTACAAATCAGTCATCTTGATCGTGAGGGCCATGCAAATAAGGGTGAAAGTGATTTTGAGCTACTAAGCTGCTCGCCTGAGTTATTTTTTACCTTTACAAAAGAGACGAACACTAGCAAACATCATATTCGCACCAAACCGATCAAAGGAACGATGCCACGCGGATTGAATACTGCACAAGACAATGCTTATAAACAGCAGCTTATAGATAGCGAAAAAGACCGTGCCGAAAACGTCATGATCGTCGACTTACTGCGCAATGATTTGGGTAAATACGCCAAAATTGGTAGCGTCAAAGTGCCGCAATTATTTGCGATTGAGACCTTTAGCAATGTGCATCATATGGTGAGTACCATCACCGCTGAGTTAAAGGCAGATACTCATCCATTAGCTGTATTGTTTGGCAGTTTGCCCGCAGGCTCTATCACGGGGGCGCCCAAAAAACGGGCGGTTGAGATTATATCCGAACTGGAAACTGCACCGCGCGGTGCTTATTGTGGCACCATGGGCTATATGAACTTTGATGGTAGTGGCCAATGGAATGTGCTCATTCGTACCCTGCAAGCCACCAATTCATTGAATGGTGATAGACAAGTCAGTCTCTGGGCAGGTGGTGGCATCACGGTTGCCTCCGACTGCGATGCAGAATATCAAGAATGCCTCGATAAGGTAGGTAATTTGCTCTCAGTCCTTGCTGACAATAGTGCTAGTAAATGGTATTAAGATTTATATGACCCTATGATAAAAAATAAAGCCTGCCAACGTGACGTTGAGCAGGCTTTATTGTCGATATTTATTGCGGCAATTCAGCTATCGTCGTTATGAGCTAACCAAAAGATTACGCATTAACCCGCAGCGATATCGTTAGAGTCATGTAGCGTTTTTAAGGCCTCAATCAGGCGCTCATGTTGTGCTGGCGTACCAATGGTAATGCGTAAGTACTCATTGATACGCGGTTTGTCAAAATGACGGACAATGATACCTTGTTCACGTAGGGCAGAAGCCACCGTGCTAGCATTGCCATCTTTAGGACGGGCAAAGACAAAATTGGCATGCGATGGCAGCACGTCATAACCAAGTGCCGTTAAATCTGCAGTCAGTGATTCGCGCAAGTCCATAACCTGCTGACGCATTTGCTCAAAATACTCGACATCTATCACACTAGCAGTCGCCCCAGCTTGCGCCAGCTTATCGAGTGGAAAACTGTTAAAGCTGTTTTTCATACGTGTTAATGCTTCAATCAATGAGACATTGCCAAAAGCCATACCGACGCGCAGACCGGCGAGCGAGCGTGATTTTGAAAAAGTTTGCGTCACTAGAATATTATCAAACTCATTAATCAAGCTAATGGCTGAAACCGTCGTATCTTGATTATTTTCAGTGCTTTGAGCAAAATCAATATACGCCTCATCAATCACAATCACTGCATTTGAGTGTTCACCCGCCAGCTTACGAATGTCATCAAGCGATAACAGTAAACCGGTTGGCGCATTAGGATTGGCGATGATAATACCGCTACAAGGCTGACGATACGCATCAGGATCGACACTAAAGTCTTCTTCTAAAGGAATTTGTATCAGATCGACACCAAACGTCTGTGCATAAACCGGATAAAAACTATAGCTGATATCAGGTGCTAAGACAGGACGCTCTTTTAGGAAAAAACTGGCAAAGACGAGCGCCAACACTTCGTCTGAACCGTTACCGACAAAGACTTGGTTTGCCTCAAGACTATAAAGCTGCGCTAAGGCCGCCCGCAAATCATCAGATTCGGGTGCAGGATACAAGCGCAAATCTTCCGCTTGCTTCTCCAACACCTTAGCGATTGCCTCACCTACTTTCGGTGACGGCGGAAAAGGATTTTCATTGGTATTTAATTTACATAAATGTTCGTGCTGCGGCTGCTCACCCGGCACGTAAGGTGACAAGTGACGCGCTTTAGATGACCAAAGTCTGGTGTCTATCTTTGATTCACTCATAAATTATCCTAAAATTAGCCACAAAGACTATTAAAAGTAAATGTCCAAAAAAATCTCAAAAGTAACGCTTAAGCTATCCAAAGTGTACTACTGATAACGATAACGGGCTGAGCGCGCATGGGCTTCTAAGTCTTCTCGCTGCGCTAAAATATCTGCCGTTTCAGCCAGTGGCTTACTGCCCGCTTCACTACAATAAATAATCGATGACTTCTTTTGAAAATCATAGACACCAAGCGGTGAGGAGAACCGTGCAGTGCCCGAAGTTGGCAGCACATGATTGGGTCCTGCGCAGTAGTCACCAATTGCCTCTGGCGTATGACGCCCCATAAAGATAGCACCCGCATGACGAATGTCGTTTAACAGCGCATCAGGATGGTCAACAGACAGCTCTAAATGCTCAGGGGCAATACGATTAATGAGCGCCAACCCTTCAGCTCTATCTTTCACTAGTATCAATGCGCCACGGTTTTGTAATGAATCACGAGCGATATCAGCTTTTGGTAATTCTGCCAGTGCTTTTTCAATTTCAGCAGCCACTTCTGCAAGCTGCTGTTCACTGGTCGTGACAAAGATGGCTTGGGCGATACGGTCATGTTCAGCTTGTGATAACAAGTCCATCGCTAGCCAATCAGCGCGATCTTGCGGCTCACCTTCTGCATAGACCAACACTTCAGAAGGACCGGCAATCATATCAATACCAACTTGCCCAAATACTGCACGCTTTGCCGCTGCCACGTACTTGTTACCAGGGCCAGTGATTTTATCTACCGCTGGTATAGTTTCAGTACCGTAAGCCAGTGCCGCCACTGCTTGCGCACCACCAATGGTAAAGACGCGGTCCACTTGTGCCAAATGTGCTGCTGCCAATACCAATGGATTGAGTATGCCTTTAGGCGCTGGTACCACCATAATCACTTCATTAACGCCAGCTACTTTGGCAGGAATAGCATTCATCAATACAGAAGAGGGATAAGATGCCAGACCACCGGGTACATAGATACCGACGCGATCGAGCGCAGTCACCTTTTGACCTAAGCGATTGCCCAGCTCATCTTCATAGTGCCAAGTTTCTTGTACTTGGCGCTCATGAAAGGTCTGCACCCGTGTCGCTGCCGTCGTCAACGCTGTTTTTACTGTTTCATCAAGATTGGCAAACGCCTCAGCAAGTGATTCTTTAGACAGCTCTAGCTCTTGCATTGTCGTCGCTGGATGTTGGTCAAACTGCTGGGTTAACGCCAATACGACGCTATCACCATCGTGGCGCACTTGCGCAATGATATCATCAACGGTTGTTAATAAATCGGCATCATTGACTGTTTCAAAGGCAAGCAACTGTGTCAATTCACTATCAAAACTGGCATCTTGGGTACTTAACTGGCGCATGACCTCATCCTATGTCTGGGCATAAAATACTGCTAAAAAATAAACGATGGAAAAATAAAGCCAATGGTATAAATGTGGCAAAGGCTTTCGTCAGCTTATCTGTGCGTGTTTTATTCAGATCTTATCGTCTGACAAACCCACACAACAAAACCAGTTTAGCATGCTATGTCTATCATAGAGCGCTAAACTGGTTTAAAAATCTGCATAACCATGCTTTATATTACCAATGAATGCTTTACATAATTGGTGATAGTCACTGTTCTATGAATGTCTGTCTTATCAATTGCTAGCAACGCTGTCTTTAAAGCTGTCCAAGATCGGCTCAAGTAGTGCAAATTTGCGCTTGTAGCTTACTTGATTGACGATAAGGCGTGATGACACGTCGCAAATATGATCGCGCGCTTCCAGACCATTCGCGCGCAAGGTATTACCCGTATCGACCACATCGACGATTAAATCACCCAAACCGACTAAGGGTGCAAGCTCCATCGAGCCATACAGTTTAATGACGTCGACTTGCTGACCTTGACTGGCAAAGTAAGCACGGGCGACATTGACATACTTGGTAGCGATACGTAGGCGGCGATTGGGTAGTGGCGCATCTTTTACGCCAGCGGTCATCAGCTTACATTGGGCAATTTTCAAATCAAGCAACTCATAAACATGGTTGGCACCATGCTCAAGCAATACATCCTTGCCTGCTACCCCAAAGTCAGCCGCACCATGCTCTACATAAGTAGGCACATCGCTGGCGCGCAAAATCAAGACACGTACGTTCGGGTTTGAGGTCGGGAAAATAAGTTTGCGTGAGGCTTCCGGGTCTTCTAATAGCTCAACACCAGCAGCGCGTAGCAATGGCATGGTCTCTTCTAAAATACGACCCTTTGATAAGGCCAGTGTTAAGCCAAAGAACTCATCATTTACTTCGTTTAATAAACCATCATTTGGTAGGCTATTGCTTGCTTCAGTCATAATGACATCGTGTCCATGTGCAGTGAGTATCCCCACTAAAGAGGATTTTTTAATTTATAACACCAAACGTTCAACTTTATAAAGCCAATCAAGCTTAATCGCTGGTTTAGTTGTTAGTTTAGTCGTTAGTATTGATACGTTCGATATTGACCCCAAGCGCACGCAGTTTTTCTTCAACATGCTCATAGCCACGATCGATATGATAAATACGGTCGATTAAGCTTTCACCTTCCGCCGTTGCTGCCGCCATCACCAGTGACATAGACGCACGTAAATCAGTCGCCATTACCGGTGCAGCAGTGAAGTTTTCGACCCCTTTGACTACCGCCGTATGACCATCTACTTGGATAGAAGCGCCTAAACGATTAAGCTCAGGTACATGCATATAGCGGTTTTCAAAGATATTTTCGATAAAAGTACTGGTGCCATTCGCCAAGCAAGCAATCGCCATGACTTGCGCTTGCATATCTGTTGGAAAGCCGGGGTGTGGCTGCGTACGGATATCAACCGGCAGTGGACGACCTTTCATTTGTGCACGAATCCAATCATCACCGCTAGTAATCACCGCACCCATATCTTCGAATTTTTCTAACACGGGTGTTAATAGCAGCGCAGATGTGTTTTTGGTCAACACATCACCGCGCGTCATCAACGCGCCAGCAAGGTAGGAGCCAGTTTCGATACGATCTGGCACCACTGAATACTCACAACCATGCAAGCGTTCAACGCCTTCGATGGTCATGATAGAAGTACCGATACCGCTTATTTTAGCGCCCATCGCCACCAACATATTGGCCAAATCGACCACTTCTGGCTCAAGCGCGCAATTACCCAAAACAGTCGTGCCTTTGGCAAGTGCGGCGGCCATGATGACGTTTTCAGTACCGCCAACGGTGATCATGTCAAATGAAAAGTTACAGCCAATCAGCTTGCCGCCTTTTGGCGCTTTTGCTTTTACATAGCCATTCTCGACACTAATCTCAGCACCCATCGCCTCAAAGGCTTTTAGATGTTGGTCTACAGGACGTGAACCAATCGCACAGCCACCGGGCAATGACACTTCTGCCTCACCAAAACGTGCCAGCAATGGCCCAAGGACTAAAATCGAGGCACGCATGGTCTTCACCAAATCATACGGCGCATAGAAATTATCAATACTCTTGGTATCACAAGTGACAGTATCGTCCTGCTTTTGGATTTTGATACCCATGCCACTGATCAATTCAATCAACGTCCGCACATCTTGTAATGAGGGCACATTGTGCAATGTCGTTGGGGTCTCGGCCAATATCATAGCTGCCAATAATGGCAAAGCAGCATTTTTGGCGCCTGAGATAGTGACTTCCCCTGCGATACGACTACTACCAGTGATTAAAAATTGATCCATAGAAGTGACAACCTAGCGATGAGTATTAAAAATAGTGAAAATCAGACTTATCGAACCAATCATTGTAATAATCGTTAAAACAATCAGTTCTGTGCAAGCCCAGCGTATATAAAAAATTTAACCTTTTGACTGAACATCCCATTCAGCAGGTGTCAGCGCTTGAATATTGAGCGCGTGAATATCACCACTGGCAATCTTGTCGTTGACTAGCGCATAGATCGCTTGCTGGCGTTGCACGGCGCGCTTGCCTTCGAAACTAGCGTCAACCACGCGTACATCAAACTTATTACCTTGATTGGCAGCTTGAATAAAAGCGTCTGGGAAATGAGTCTGTAAAAATGCAATCAGGTCGTCAGCGTTCATGCTCATAGAATATTCTGCCTTAAGTGTTAAATAGGGTATAGAGGTAAAGTGACGACATTATAACAAGAGTTTAAGCATCTTACAGTACTGTCTTACGCAACTGCGCCTAAGCAATAAAGCCAGCACTGAGGATACGGTTATAAACACTCTAGACGCTAGACATTCAAGCAGTACTGAGATTAACAAACACGACTACTTGAGCTCTTTATCCAAGTAAGTCAAAACCTGCGCGCGCACGTCGTTTAGCCAGCGTAGTGGTGGCGCCATAGCTCCGATACTGGTCGCATGACTGGCCCCTTCAATTTCACCATTTTCTACCGTGACACCCGCTTTTTTTAACGCTTTGGTCATTTTAATCGTATTGGTAGCGTACACGATTTTATCGTTTTCGGCGGTTAGTAATAGATAAGGGGGCTGCTCGCCTTTGATATGACGGTCGGGCATAACCTCGTCTGGTGTGGCATCAGCAGCAAAAGCCGTTGCGCTGTCAAATTTACGGAAATCATAGCTATAAGGACCTGCAATCCCAATGACTGCCTTAATGTCCTTTGGCTTAATACCATAAGGCGCTAAAAAATCTTCATTAGCAACGGCAGCAACCACATTGAACGCACCAGCAGAATGCCCAACCACTGCCAAGCGTTTTGGATCAGCATGCAAGCTGGTCGCATTGTCGAAACTCCAAGCAATCGCTTGCGCTGCATCTTCGACGTAATCGGGATATACATGCTCAGGTGCTTTACGATAATTAATTACGGCGGTGACATAACCTGCCTGCGCCAAACTTTGACCGACAAAGGCGTACTGTTCCTTATTACCACTCTCCCACGAGCCGCCATGGACGAAAACCACCATTGGATAACTGTCATTAATAACAGCATCTTTAGTAGCACTCTCGGCTTTCATAGCTTGGGCTAAAGGCTTGGGATAATAAATATCCAAATCTTGTAATGGCTCATCACCGTATAGAATATTTTTACTAACACCAACACCACCACTTGACGTAATGCCATTAACCACAGCGAGCGGTGACAAAGCTTGTGCGTTTTGAGCGGCAAGTGCGATACCACCTACTGCCAATGCGGCTGCGCCCGTCAATTTTAAAATACCTAGTTTGCTAGCGGTATTACTAACAAGGCTTTCATTGTTTATTTTATGATTAATTGTATTGTGCTGCGCGCGCTTGTTTGCATCTTTCATTGTCAGTATCCCTATTATATTTATATATTGGTCAAACCTAATAGCATTGCGACAGCCGTCTTATAGAATGAACATTAGGGTCTGTCTTGTCTATTCTTCACCTGTTATATCTTACTGGCTGATCGATGCATTGTCGTGCTTTTACTGTTGCCGCTGTTTAGGCTTATTGTGATTGTTCGGCAGTAAGCCTATTAGGCCGTGTTGATCTCAATAAAGGCTTACTGATTCTGATAAAGGTCAATATAAGGACTAGATGACGGCTGAGTAACTGACTCGCCTTCCTCTGTTATAACGATAGGCGTCGCAGTACTAGCAGCATCAGCCGTTGCGACATTATTTACATTAGGGTCGATAACGGGCGCTGTGGCAGGGTTGGCCAAATTATCTTCATACATAATATCGTCTTCAGCCAACTTAACTCCTCTATCATCGACGACGGTGGTCAGTAATACCAGCTCTGTGATTCCGACTGTGTCGTTAGCGATATCAATCAGGTGGCTTTGCTGGGTAGGCGTCATGCGTCCCATGATATAAACCACCCCATCATCGGTCACCGCTTTGATCTGTGAGGCTTTGACGCCATCACTTGCCGCGACTTTTGCCAGCAGCTTGGAGGTGATATAGCCATCATGAACCGTTGAGCTATAACCCTTCGAGGCACTAACGCTCAGCTCGTTATAGACACTGCGTACATCGGGCATAGAGCTCACGACTTTTTCGACTTCTGCTTTAATCGCTTCGGTAGGCACTTCGCCAGTCAGCAACACTTCACTGTTAAAACTATCAATGCCCATGCGGCTGGTTTGCTGTAGGTCTTCTTTGAGACCATAAACATTGATTTTGACCGTATGCTCAATACTACGATCGAGCAGACGCTGTGGAATCGTACGCTCAGTCATTGGCACGCCATAGGTGCCCTCGGTACTATTGGTCAGATAATTGGTGGTACAACCTGTACTGATGAGACCAGTCATTAGCATAACGCCTATCGCAGTGCGACGTGATAAGCCAAAAATAGCAGTGCGCAAATGCATCCGTGTCATTATTTACCTCTTAGAGCATGATGTGACGATTGTTTGGGTTCAATTGGTTTAGCAGTTTTAACTGAGTAACTATCAAATATCGAATATCAAATATCAAAGTAAGAATTATCGACTGAGTAATCGCTAACGTCATCGTTTCTACGACTAGCCATTTTCGTTCAATTACTTTACTTAATTTTTACGGTGGACGGTTAGGTTTTTGGTAACGATAACATGCCGTCGTATTTTCTTTGCCTGTTTGGTAACACAGTCAAAACGCAACATTACCACGCGCTGGCTATAAAAGCGCTTTTTAGCCACTCTGGCTTATTCTCTGATTTATCATTGATATCACGGTTATTTTTATTTGTATGGTTAGCAACAATGCTGCGAGTATTGACCTTATTCGTATCATAAGCAATGACATCAAAACGGCACTCATAGTGACTATATTCAGGGTGCGCCTGTAAAAAATAACGAGCTGTTTTGATCACTTTACGCTGTTTGCTTGCCGTAACGCTAAGCGCGGCATCACCAAACCCTGAATGCTGGCGCTGGCGTACTTCAATAAATACCAGCGTCGACCATGCTGAACCCGTCTCCAACATTACCAAATCTAATTCACCAACTTTAGGCTGCTGCCAGTTTTGCGCAATCAGCTGCAATCCTTGCGCATGTAAAAACTCGCACGCTCGTTGTTCAAAGCGGCTGCCTTGGCGCTGTTTTGGTGAAGTAAGGGTCAAAGGTTTATGATCTGCCATAACGTCCATGGGTCTGCTCAACATTTCATAATTATCATAGCACAACATGCTAAACTAACCACTTTTGCGTCCTTTTATCGCTATTAATTATTCACTACTTGAATGATTGATATATGATAAATGCCAGCGCCACCTTATTTTTTAATTCCTGTTTTTAATACTTCGAGGTTTTATGTCTACCCCTACTGCGATGCCAGCTTGTCTTTATATCGTTGCCACGCCGATTGGTAATCTCACCGATATGACGCCGCATGCGGTCGATATCCTAAAGCAAGTCGCTATCATTGCCTGTGAAGACACCCGTACCTCAGGTAAACTGTTGTCGCATTTTGGCATCGACACTAAAGATAGCAAAGGCAGTAAAACGGACGATACCAAAGCGCCAGCCACTCATAATAGCGCTGATAATGCCGATGCCACCGAGACTGTAGGTAAGCAAAAAGGACATAATAAGCTGTGGGCCTATCATGAGCACAATAGCGCCATTCAAACGCCTAAAATTATTGAGATGATCGGGCAAGGTTATTCGGTCGCCTTAATCAGTGATGCCGGCACGCCGTTGGTCAGTGACCCTGGTTATCAATTGGTGCAAGCTGCCCATGCCGCTGGGGTTACTGTGTCACCTATCGTTGGCGCATCTGCCGCTATTGCTGCATTGTCTGTAGCGGGATTGCCGTCAGACCGTTTTAGCTTTATTGGTTTTTTACCAGCGAAAACTCATGGTCGCCAAAAACAACTGACTGCTCTAAACACGCGTACCGAAACATTGATATTTTATGAAGCACCGCATCGTATTATCGCCAGCTTAGAAGATATGGCGACGATATTTGGCGACGATCGTGAAGTGACTTTTTGCCGTGAATTGACCAAGACTTTTGAGACTGTTCGTAAGAGTACGCTGGGCGACTTGGTTGAGTTTGTCAAAGCAGATGACAATCAGCAGCGCGGCGAAATAGTCGTGGTGGTCGCTGGCGTTGATGCGGCACAAGATACTGACGATATCAGCATTCATGATAAATTATTACAGCGTTTGTTAGAGGATTTATCGGTCAAAAAAGCGGCTGCATTGGCGTCCGATATTACGGGCGTCAAAAAGAATGCCCTTTATCAGCGTTTGCTTGAACTACAAGCCGAATGACTTTCGAATATAAAAAATAGCCGTTTATAATTTAATTGAGGAGAAATGAACAATGTACGATGTAATGGCGATAGGAAATGCCTTGGTTGACCACGAATATGTGCTATCTGATGCAGCATTAGAAGAGACAGATTTAACCAAAGGTAATATGACCTTGGCAGGTATCGAAGAGCAGCAGCAACTGCTGGCCTACTTCCAACTTGCAGAAATTGCGCCATCAAAACAAGCCGGTGGTGGCTCAGCCGCAAATACTATGTATGCGTTTGCCAGCTTAGGCGGCAAACCCTTTTATGCGTGCCGTGTGGGCGATGATGATCAAGGCGCCTTTTACCTCAGGGACTTGCACGAAGCAGGCGTGGCCACCTCAGACAAATCTATCCATGCAGGCGGTGTAACTGGATCTTGTGTGGTTGCTGTTACAGAAGATGGCGAACGTACCATGCAGACTTATCTAGGCACCTCAAGCGATATTGTCGCTGATAACGTCGATTTTGATGCGCTAACGCAAGCAGATTGGCTATACCTAGAAGGCTATTTGGCCATGTCCGAGGGCATTCAGCCAGCCATGACTCAGTTACGTCAGCAAGCTGGCATTCATAATGCAAAGATAGCGGTCAGCTTCGCTGATCCAGCCGTGATTAAATTCGCCAAAGACGGTTTGCTCAATATGCTAGGCAATAAAGTGGCGGTGATATTTTGTAATAGTGAAGAAGCCAAGCTTTTTACGGATAAAAAACAAGTCAAAGCAGCTGCACGTGCGCTACTTGAGCATTGCCAAATTGCGGTAGTGACTGATGGCGCAAAAGGGGCTGTTATCGCTCATAAACCTGATGCCGAGTCAGAGTTAATCGTCCATGATATTGCTACGCCAGTCGTTGCCAATGTCATCGATACCAATGGAGCTGGCGACAACTATGCCGGTGCGTTCTTATACGCGCTATCGCAGCACTACACCTTACCAGAATGTGGTCGTCTTGCCAGCGAAGTGTCCGCACAAGTGATTCAACAATTTGGCCCGCGACTCATGCCGCAGGACTATAAAGAGATTGCCAAACGGGTACTGTCCGCTTAATCTCTTTATATATTTTAAGACAAAAAAGCGCTAATAAAAAAGCCCATATCGAATCGACATGGGCTTTATTTTGGGCAGATTATTTTTTTCAATGTTCAAGAGAACCTACTTTTAATACATCAAAAACTTGCACATTAAGCCACGGCTAAAGCCTGCTCTAAATCGGCTTTGATATCATCAATATGTTCAATACCAATCGATAATCGCACCATATCAGTACTCACGCCAGCATTGGCAAGTTCTTGCTCGTTTAGCTGACGATGGGTCGTGGTCGCTGGATGACACGCCAATGATTTGGCATCACCGATGTTGACCAAGCGCGTTATCAGCTGTAGCGCATCAATAAAGCGCGCCCCTGCTTCAAGGCCACCTTTTACCCCAAAGGTCAAAATAGCAGAGGGCGTGCCCTTCATGTATTTCTTAGCAAGCTCATGCTCAGGATGATCTGGCAGACCGGCGTATTTTACCCAAGCAACCTTGTCATGGTCACGTAGATATTCAGCAACGGCTTGCGCGTTCTGTACATGACGCTCCATACGTAAGCTCAATGTCTCCATCCCTTGCAAGATACCAAACGCATTTAGCGGACTTAACGCTGCACCAGTATTACGTAATGGTGCCACGCGAGCACGAGCGATAAAGGCCGCAGCGCCGACGTCTTTGACGAAGTTCACACCGTGATAGCTGTCGTCTGGCGTGTTTAATAACGGGAAGCGCTCTGGGTAATCGCCCCAAGGGAACGTACCACTATCGACAATCGCCCCACCAATCGAGGTGCCCGTACCACTCATATATTTGGTCAATGAATGAATGACAATATCCGCGCCAAACTCAAACGGACGGCAAATCGCTGGCGTGGCAACCGTACTATCAATCACCACTGGCACACCATATTCGTGCGCGATGTCACTGAGTGCTTGAATATCAATAATGTTGCCCAGTGGATTACCGATACTTTCGGCAAAGACCATCTTGGTTTTATCATCGATTAAATCGCGAATCGCTTCAGGATTTTTGTGATCAAAGAAGCGGACTTCGATACCTTGACGCGGCAAAGCATGAGCAAATAGATTATAAGTACCACCATATAGCGTTGATACCGCCACGATATTATCACCCGCTTCACAAATGGTTTGAATGGCATAAGTAATGGCTGCCATACCAGATGCAACCGCAAGCGCGCCAATACCACCTTCTAGCGCTGCTACGCGTTCTTCTAATACCGCATTGGTTGGGTTCATGATACGGGTATAGATATTACCTGCGACTTTTAAATCAAACAAATCTGCGCCATGCTGGGTACTATCAAACGCATACGAGCTGGTGTGATAAATAGGCACAGCGACCGCTTTGGTCGTTGGCTCAACACTATAACCGGCATGAATCGCTAAGGTCTCTAGACGCTGCGTAGGTCTTGTGCCGTTATCTAAATTGCTCTCTGGTTGTCCATCACTCATAACAAACTCCTTGGTAGTCACTAAAAAAGCATCAATCAAAATAAATCATTTAAAGGTATCGATTGACCAATAATCTCTAAAAAAGCCATCTTATAAATGATAGCCATAAAAAAAAGCTGAGTTAATCATAACCCAGCTTCTTTATGAAAAGAATAGCCAATATTAGGTTTGTTAATGACAAGCTGTCATAAGCACCCCTATTTCACGCTATTTTTCTGATATCAACACTTACTGCTTACTTGTAATAAGCGTTTTCCGTACGGGTATGATCGGTCTCATCGATGACTTGAGTCAGCTCTGGTATTTGCTGCTTAAGCTGCACTTCAACGCCTTGACGCAAGGTCATGTCGACTGCTGAACAACCTTGGCAACCACCACCGAATTTCAATACGGCAGTGAGACCAACGCCTTCTTCATCAATCAGTTCAAGCAACTGTACGTCACCGCCATGCGCCGCTAAGCCTGGATTAATCTCAGACTGCAATACATAGTTGATACGCTCTTCGACGCTGGCATCAGCACCGACTTTCGGTACTTTAGAGTTTGGCGCGCGGAAGGTCAGCTGACCACCGAAACGGTCTTTATTATAGTCAATTACTGCATCTTCTAAATAAGGCACTGACGACGCTTCGATAAAGGCAGAGAAATCATCATAAGTAAAACGTAGATCAGCACTGTCTTCTTCGCCCGGTTGGTTATAAGCCATACAGCACTCGGCACGCGGCGTACCAGGATGCTCGACGAAGATACGCACCCCGATACCGTCAGTATCTTGTTTAGATAGTAAATCGGCCAAATAACCTTGGGCTGACTCGGTAATGGTAATATTACTTTTCGTTTCTGTTTGCTCAGTATCTAGCGCTGATTCATAGTCTGCAGATTGATCTGATTGGCTGGCTTGATTGTGCTCACTCATAATTTTTCCTATGCGTTATGACACAAACGCGACTGCTGTCATAGCTGCTGTGTCGTGAATTTGGGCAATTTGGTTTAACAGTTATCAAGCATAACGGCTGATATTATAGTGCTCTAACGGCAATCTTGATAAAGGTTTGGTGATTTTATAATCACTATTATAGCGCATTCAGGCGATAATTCCGACTGCGCTACTGCGAATTAAAGCGTGACCGTTATAAATAGCCACTATTGGTTTTTTTAATGGTGACATATAAAAGATAAATAGGTGACGTTAATATAGATAATAGCGACCACTAATAATGCGATGCAAAAAAACTTAATTACCCACACTGCGTCTGTTATTGTTTATATTAAGGCTGGCAAATGAATTATCAAGGATAAAAACATAGTAGCGATAGCATTGCTGCCGCATTAACGATACAGCAAATGACCTAAGGCGTGTCTTCATTTCAAAAATGGCGATAAAAATGAGATAAATTGCCGTCAAACAAGAAAAATAGCGTAGATAATATCGGGATATTAACAAGCTATTTGACGATGTTTGGCAAGATTTAGCCATTTTTAGCCCATTTAGATGACTATCGAGTGAATTGAAGACGCGCCCTAATCATCTATATAATAATAAGACAATCTAGACGAGACCGTTTTATGATGACAGAAACCCTAAAACTGGTAAGCACCAAAGATGGTGAGCAAATAGCCGTCTGGAAGATTGTGTATACCGCAAAAGATGAAAACAAAACTGATGTTCTCACCGCTCATGCGCCTGGGATAAAAGCACAAAACATCCTATTGACCCATGGGACCTTTTCGGACAAACAGACGTGTTTGAGAATCGCCCACTATCTGGCACAACTTGGTCATCATTGCTACATTATGGAATGGCGCGGTCATGGTGCAAGCTCGATACCAACAGACAAATTCAACTTCGAAACCGTTGCAACCTATGATTTTGAGGCCACCTTTCGTTACTTGTTTACTGAGTTAACACTGGATAATCTACATTGCGTCACCCACAGTGGCGGCGGTGCCTGCTTAACGATGTTTTTAATCCAACATCCGCAGTACATTAACCACATAAACAGTATCAGTATGTTTGCCTGTCAAGTTTATGGCGCTATCGTAAGCTCTAAAAACCACGTCAAAATTCTTGCCGTCAAAACTCTCAACCGTATGCTTGGCTACCTCCCTGCCAACCGACTCAAGCTTGGCCCTATTAACGAAAGCTACTATACGATGAACCAGTGGTACGACTGGAACCTAAACAAAGACTTTAAAAGCAGTTTCATCGAACAAAATAAATTTGAAACAACGACGATTGATAAAAACACACCCTCTAATATCGCATCTGAAAATCCTGCATCTCATACTGTATCTAATAACAGCCGCTTCGATTATCGTCAGCATATGCCAACTATTACTACGCCTATCTATGCGATCAGTGCCAAAGGTGACCATTTTATTTCGCCAACCCGTGGTTGTCAGTTGTTTTTTGATAAGTTTGCTAACCCAAAAAACGTCTTTCGAGAGTATTCCCTTGACCATGGAGACTTGGATGATTATACCCATAGCCGCATTATGATAAGCCGTAATGCTGCTACAGAGATTTGGCCAACGGTAACCGCATGGATAGAGAAGCATGCAAGGTAACGATGACACACCCCTACACATCTTTATACTTGTCAGAAAGTCATAGGCTGTGTCAGTATTAGCGTCATCAATTTTTAACCAATAAAAAATAAGTCGTAGGAAAGTGGCGTCTATGAGTGGATTATCAGAGCAAAATCTAGATACACAAAACCCAGATAAGCAGGACAAAAAGCACTATCGTTATTTGGTGTTTATTGGCCGCTTTCAGCCGTTTCATTGCGGGCACAAAGCGGTCGTGGATGAAGCATTGAAGCGTGCCGACAATGTCATCATGCTCATCGGCTCCGCAAACTTACCACGTAGTTTACGCAACCCTTTTAGCGTTGCTGAGCGCGCCGCGATGATTAAAGGCGCGTATTCAACAGCAGATGCCGCGCGTATTCACTGCGTTGGACTCGATGATGCGCTCTACAATGACACGCGCTGGCTGCAATACGTGCAAGCAGGCGTAAAGTCAGTCACTGGCGACTTGCAGACCGATATCGGTCTCATTGGTCATTCAAAGGACAGCTCATCATATTATTTATCGCTATTCCCCAACTGGGCGTCTGTCTCTGTGCCCAATTATCACAATCTATCGGCTACCCCTATTCGGGATAGTTATCTGATGGGTGCCACGCCAACGCCTGAGCGCACCCCTGAGTCGACCCGCAACGTCCTAAATGACTTCAAGAAAACCGAGGATTATCAACAGTTGCACGAAGAAGCTGACTTCGTCGATAAGTATAAAAGACAATGGGAGTCTGCGCCTTACCCGCCTACCTTTATGACGGCAGACGCTTTGGTCGTCCAGTCAGGTCATATTCTGTTGGTAGAACGTCGCAGCATGCCAGGGCGCGGGCTGTGGGCACTGCCCGGTGGTTTTTTGAATCCAAAAGAGACCCTATTTGACGCCTGTATCCGTGAGCTACGCGAAGAGACACGCCTTAAAGTCCCAGAGCCAGTATTACGCGGCTCTTGTCATAGTCAGCATACCTTTGACGACCCTTACCGCTCAGCGCGTGGTCGCACGATTACTCAAGCCTTTTACTTTCAGCTAAAAAACGACCCGAAAGGTCTGCCCAAAGTGAAAGGCGGTGACGACGCGGCCAAAGCATTTTGGCTACCACTTGCCGAGCTCGATGCTACCATGATGTTTGAAGATCATTATGCGATTATCACCAAAATGGTTGGCTTATAAGGTGTTCTGTCGCTGACTGTTTAGTGCATTAATGCCCCACTTTCAATCAATGACACTCTATATAATTTACCTTATAGGTTTGGTTTTACCAGTGCCACTTATATTTTCACCGCCCAAACCGATAGACGGTACGGGTTATTACGCAGCATTTAGTTATCCTGACTGGATGTTGTCAATGGATGAATCGTTAGACTGTTTAGCAATAAATGGATGCTAATGTACACAACGTACTTTTAATCCATTTAAGGCTCAACAGTGATGCGAGTCGTCCATTTCACTCAAAGCAGAGGAGTTCTGTGATGTATACCAGCAATTTAAACAATTTAATCTTAAATAGCGACAGCTATAAAACCTCACATTGGGTGCAATATCCAAGCGGTAGTGAGTACCTATCCAGCTATATTGAAGCGCGTAAAGGCGATTACGACGTAGTGTTCTTTGGTCTGCAAGCCTTTATAAAAGAATACCTGAGCACTCCGATCACCCACCAAGACATTGATGAAGCCGAAATACTGATTCAAGCGCATGGCTTAACCTTTAACCGTGCAGGTTGGGAGCGTTTGGTTGATAAGCATGGCGGCTATTTGCCACTACGTATCGAAGCCATACCTGAAGGCAGCATCGTGTCCGTCTCCAATGTGGTCTGTCAGATTATCAATACTGACCCAGAATTCTATTGGCTACCAAGTTATATCGAAACGGCATTACTCCGTGCTATCTGGTATCCGTCGACGGTCGCCAGTGTCTCGCACTATTGCAAAGGCATCATTCGTCAAGCGCTAGAAAAATCAGCAGATAATACCGAATCACTGACGTTCCGCTTACATGACTTTGGCTCACGCGGTGCGTCTAGTCAAGAATCTGTCGCACTGGGCAGCTTGGCACATTTGGTGAACTTTGCTGGCACAGACTCAATGACGGCTTTGGTGGCTGCCAGTCGCTGGTATCAAATGGATAAAGACATGCCTGCGTTTTCTATCCCTGCGGCTGAACACAGCACCATGACTGCTTGGGGTCGTGATGGTGAGACAGCGGCATTTGCCAATATGATTGAGCAGTTTGGCGGGACTGGCAAAAGTTTTTCAGTGGTCTCTGATAGCTATGATTTATGGAATGCCATTGACAATATTTGGGGTGGCAGCTTGAAGGACGACGTAAAAAACATGGGCGGTACTTTAGTCATCAGGCCTGATAGTGGTGAGCCTGCTAAAGTAGTTCGCGAGGCGCTGGAGCGCTTGGCAGTGAAATTTGGCACGACTATTAATAGCAAAGGCTACAAAGTTTTGCCAGATTATGTACGTGTCATCCAAGGGGATGGCATTAGCCCGCAAAGCTTGAGCAAAATTATCGACGTGGTCATAAAGGCAGGCTTTAGTGCTGACAATATTACCTTTGGCATGGGCGGTGGTCTACTACAACAAGTCAATCGCGATACCATGAGCTGGGCGATGAAAGCCAGTGCCATCTCTATCGATGGCGTATGGAAAGATATCTATAAAGATCCTGTCACCAGCCGCTCGAAACGCTCAAAAAAAGGTCGCTTGGCATTAATACAAAGCACTAATGGCAAGCCAAAAACCATCAAAGTGAATGACTTACCCGCTGGTGCAGACAACCTATTACGTGACGTTTATATCGATGGCAAATTATTGGTAGAAGACAGCCTCACTACGATTCGGGAGCGTGCAGGATGGTAAATAGCAATAAAATAGCCTCGGTCGCAAGAGACGTCCTACTGGCCCCTATTTATCTTTACCAAGGTCGCAAAATCAAGCGTGATACGGTGCGCTTGCCTGAGCCAAATGGAGAGCGACACGGACATATCCAATTAGGCAAACCGACTGATGCCACTGCTAATACTAAAGATAAGACCAAGCAAACACTAAATATCATGGTCGTTGGAGATTCAGCAGCAGCGGGTGTCGGTAGTCAGACGCAACAAGAAGCGCTGGTTGGTAATTTGATGCCTATCTTAGCGCAGCAATCCGAGATTAATACCCAGTTTGATAGCCTAATTTGGTCGTTGCAAGCGACCACTGGACATACCAGCTTCGATATCTTGCGCAGGCTTTATGTCCTGCCTACGCCTAGTCAAGCTGTCGATGTGATGGTGCTGAGTGTTGGTGTTAATGACACTACCTCAAACGTCTCTGTGAGTAAATGGCAGCAGCAAATCGAAGACATTATTACTATCGCTCAGCGTAAATTTGGCGTACGGCAATTGATTTTTTTGAGTCTACCGCCCATGGCACAAATGCCTGCGATACCGACCCCTTTGAATAACTTCGTCGGTGCCAAAGCCTCAATCCTTGATAAGACATTACAGCAAGTGTGTGCGAGTAATGAGGGCGTCACTTATATGGCTACCGATTTTCCACGGATGATAGAAGAGCACTCTAATGGTACGCCAATTGATATCAAGGTGATGTTCGCTAGTGATGGCTTTCACCCTAGTAGCTTAATGTATGGCTACTGGGCTCAGCAACTGGCAGAGCTTATTGTCAAATTGCTTAATTCATCAGCTGCCGAATTGAGCAGCCCTACTGTCTAAAAGCTGATATAGATATAGTCAGTGAAAAGTTATATCGAACCATCCACGCACTGCTGATATCCATTTTGCTTGCTGTGCCTGCGCAGACAGAGGCTACAAAAACTTGATATCAGCAATACCATAGCGTTTTTAGGATATTTTGACTATAGCTTAAATTAAATCTCGAAAACTGATAGCCTGAAATTTAAACAAAAAAAACCGCTGAATAATCAGCGGTTTTTTTATGGCTTAGCAAAATAAATTGACGCGATAAGCGTAATTTATTCAGCTGAATCAGCAGCTTGTTCAGCAGAGTCGGCAGCTTTCTTGTTACGGCCACCAAACGCGCCAAAGCGTTTGTTAAAGCTAGCAACACGACCTTCGGTAGAAGTTTTACGTTGCTCGCCAGTATAGAATGGATGCGACGCACTTGAAATATCAAGTGGGTAGTATGGATATTCTTTACCTTCGTATTCACGAGTGGCTTTGGTTTTAGCGGTTGAACGAGTCAAAAAAAACACGTCAGCGTTAGTGTCGTGGAATAAAACTTCTTGGTAATCAGGATGGATATCTTTACGCATAATAAACTCTCTATGTCCGATGTATTTACAGTCTTCTCGACGATGTGTCGAATTTTTATAAAGAAATTCTTACAAAAAAGCTCTCATAAAAAAGTATATATAAAACTGTGCATACGTAACTGAGGCACTAAGGACATTTGCAAGGCTGGCAACTGCATCACTGGCTTATTCCAGCACCCAATACCATACCTCTGCTCACTTAGCCTTCCCCAGCGGGAAAATCAAACCGCGATTTTAACGGTTTTTGCCGTTTGATGCAAGCAGCAGTTATGATAATCATAGGTAATCAAACGTTAGCAAACCGACAATGGTCTTGAGATAACTGTTTTATGCTAGTATAATATTTGATTAGACAAACCACTTAATACCAATTATAATTGTAGATTATTTAAACAATACTTATCTTTTAGTATCGAGGTTTATGACAGGTCCTCTATTAACTGAATCACTATTTAATCAACCCTCACTAAATAAGGATAATAAGCAATGATAAACGCTGCTCTAAAAAACACTACTAAAGCCCTACTCATCAGCTCTGCACTGGCAATCACTACCATGGCGAGCGCGGCACTACCTAGCCAATGGCAATTAGATGACTCACATACTCGTGTTGGGTTCTCTGTCAATCACCTAGGGTTTTCAACGACTATGGGTCATTTTGGTGACGTACAAGGTACGGTTAATTACGATATCAAAACCCCTAACAAGACCAATATGAACTTTACGATCGCAACTGATAGTATCGATACCAATTGGGATGCCCGTGATAAGCATTTAAAAACCGATGAGTTTTTTAATGTGGCCAAATATCCAACGATGACGTTCAAGTCTACTAAGGTCAGTTTTATCAATCCACAACAAGCAAAAATAACAGGTGATTTCACCATGCTTGGTCAAACTAAGCCACTTACATTAGATGTGACGTTGAACAAAATTGCTAATAGCCCTCTTACTAAAGAGCCCGTTATTGGTTTTCGCGCAACGGGTAATATCGATCGCGCTGCTTACGGTATGACGGCTTATGCATCTGGCATCACGACCAATGTGCCTATTCAAATCGATGGCGAGTTGGTACAGAAAACCACAAAATAATACTGAAATCTTATTAAAAAGTATTCACTGAAAAAAGCAGCCACTACGATGGCTGTTTTTTTTGGCTTTTTTATAGCCCTGCACTATTTGCTAAACAAATATATGCAAATAAATGAATAAATCCATTTATTTGCTTGTTAACCCTTATAGTTATTGTTATATTCATATATATGAATTTACGAATATAAACATAACACTGAGGGAGCAGAAAGATGGATACAGTAAATATCGACTTTGTCACTATAGATAAAAACTGGGACAAAAACATCGCCGACTATCATTTTGATATCTATCATTTATCTGGCTGGATTGCTGCCTCAGCTATCGTAGACAAGGGTAAACCGCAGGGTATCATCGCTCACTATAAAAATAAAAAAGTGTTTTTGCCAATTATCATTAGAGACATTAATCGTGAAAATACCAATTGCGAATATACTGATTCTGAGAACAGTAATTGCGAATATACTGATGCTCAATATTGGGATGCCACTTCTACTTATGGCTACGGTGGCCCCTTGATGGACAAGTCCTTAACTGATGCCGAGGTAGACATCATTATGGAAGCAATCAGAGCTGCCCTCTTTGCCAAAGGCTGTGTCTCCTTATTCATGAGACTGCATCCCATCATTAATAAAGAATGGATTCCAACGGTTGGTAAAGCTCTAACTCACGGACTGACATTGATGTCTGACTTGAGCAAGTCGGCCGAGGAGCACTGGGGAGAAACCCAAAATCGACACCGTAGAGGTATCAAAAAAGCGGTAAAAATGAACGTCGTGACCAAGATTGAGCAATTGACCAGAGAAAATGCCATGGTGTTCTCCAGCATTTATAAAGAAACCATGGCACAGGTCAACGCCAGCCAATACTACTTTTTTGACGATGATTATTTCTTCAACTTGCTTGAGAACCTTCAAGATAGAATCGTATTAATCACCGCTTATCAAGAAGACAAAGCAATCGCCTCCTCTATTTATACGACCTGTAAAGAATCAGGTATCATGCAATTCCATCTCGGCGGAACACTCAACGCTTATACTAACTTGCAGCCTTCAAAGTTAATTACTCATGTTGCTCGTGACTGGGGTAGAGAAAATCGTTATGAATTGCTACACCTCGGCGGTGGCGTTGGTGCCGCTCTAGATTCTTTATATGAATATAAAAAAGGCTTTAGCTCGCAAGAGTTGTTGTTTAAAACCTATAGACTAATCGTCAATCCCGTAAAGTATGCAGCGCTGGTTGCTGATAGTTGGTTTTCAGAAAGTGACTTAAGCTCAGATTTCTTCCCTTTATATAGAAAAGAAACAACAGAGGAAGTTGCCTTGGAGATCGTTCAGGCGGAAGTTTTAGCAGATATCTCCTAAACTTATAAAAAAGTCATACATCACTTTTTGGCTTAATTTAACTAGAGTCTGTTGAGCATTATTTGAAGTTATGAAAATCATCTCAATCTGAACACAAAAAAGCAGCCACTATATTGGCTGCTTTTTTTTGGCTTAAGGTTAACACTTTACCAAGTTATTTAGTTTTAACAATATGCCAAACGCCAAGCTTATTGTCGCCGTCGGTATCACCTACTTTTGTATCGTTGGCATAAAAATACAAAGGCTTGCCATTGACAGCCCATTGATACTTACCATCTTCCCGTTGGAAAGCGGCAAACTGACCAGAAGCTTGGGCATTACTCGGTGCCATAAACGCCGGCCAAGCCAGTAGACATGCCGAGCCACACTCCGATTTGTTCATGGAATCTTTGTCAAAGGTGTATAGCGTCATTTTGTTGGTGGCATCCACTAGCATCCCATTCATGCTGGCAACTGGTGCTTTATTGCTCATGGTAGCTTGTACATCATGCATGCCTGAATCGTCATTGCCAAACACATTGTTTAGCGTCGAACAACCCGTTACGGTCAATACACTAGCTAGGGCAGATAACATCAAAATACGTTTCATAATCACTTCCTTGTATTTAAAAAAAACATCTCATTAATTTGGATTTTTATGGAATTGAATTTTTATTGAACATAGTGTTTATTAATTATCAATATTGCAATCTGCTGATTTGTGCGATAGTTCAGTGATACGCTCAGCCAACTGCTTTATTTTCATACACTTTACTCTCACAGCTGATTTCAAGTAATTTTACTATAGCATATGCCCTAAAACGGTCGTTTTTGTCGGCATATAAACTTACAAAAACTCGCGAATATTACAAATTAGTAAACTATAGGGTTAATTTTATGAACGAAGGCAGCACGTGTTTGCAGACGCTTAAAGAATTAATTATGCTTAAGTAAGGGTTGATCGTACTTAAATAATGCTAGGCGTCTTATTTCTACTTCTAACTTTTATAGCTAAGAGAATTCATGGCAGTTCGTTGACAAAACTAATGTATCTACTTACGTATTTGCCGTCATATCCCTAATAGGTTTTCGTAAAATAACGTTATCTATAATAAATAGTCGATAACAAGAATCAAGCCATTAAAAGTATGACTATAGCGGTTCCATATGAATGTTGAACTTGGCTACCTTCGCACACATATAAATAGCTATAGCACGATCCAAGACGCTGACATGATCAGAAATTTATATGCCCAGACAATTATATGAATAAGCGGAGCATGTCCCGATGCTGATGCTATTAAGGATATAACCACGACAATGACCAATAATTTAAGTAAAAATCCCTCTAAAGATACTGGTGCTCAAGAGACTGATCTCAAAGAGATTAAGTCTCCAGCTACTAAACTTGATACAACAGCGGTGGCAATAAAGAACCACCCATCTACCAAACGTGTCGGCATCTTGGGTGGCGGTACTGCAGGGGCAACGATTGCCATTCGCTTAGCAGCTCTAGGCCTTGAGACCTACGTATTTGAGAAGAAAAAATCACTGATCGATGGTCCACCCATGTGCCATTTGCACGCGGGTGGTAATCTATATCGTGAAATCCCTGACGAGGATTGCGTTGCACTACTTAAGCAGTGTATCGATATCTTGCGCCTTTATCCCTATACCATCGACGTACGTCCAACGGTGTTCGCGGTACCGACGCGTGATGAAGGCTTGCCTGAAGATTTGCTACCGCGTCTCGATATCTTGACGGACGCATATCGTGAGCTCATCGCCAAAGACAGCAATAACAAAGTACTGGGCGAACCGGAAAACTACTATCAGCTCTATAGTCATGAGCAACTGATTGCGCTGTCTGAACGTGAGCAAGTCGCGATACCGAGCACGGTTGACGAATGGATGATACCGGTTGCTAAGTATTTGGACTTGAATAAAGTAAAGTTTCCGCTCATTGTCGTACAAGAATATGGCTGGAATATTTTTCGTTTAGCCGCTTCTGCGCACCTTGCGTTAGAAGGCTATGAGCACGCGCACGTCTTTACCAATACGCAAATCAAGCAAGTCATGCCTGTCGATTGTGAGAACTGTACCAACGCTGATCACCATGTGACAAAATGGCGCGTCGATTATCAGCAAGCTGGTGAGTCTCAACCTGAGTCTATCGAAGTCGATTACCTAGTCAATGCTTGCGGCTTTCGCACCGGTGTCATCGACGATATGGTGGGCGTCAAAGTCGAGCGTATGGTTGAGTTCAAATCTTCTTATATCACGCATTGGGGTGACGCTGGCGGACAGATACCCGAAATCATCGTGTACGGCAGTCGAGGTACGCCAGAAGGTATGGCACAGCTAACACCTTATCCAGGTGGTTACTTCCAAATCCATGGCATGAGTAAAGCCATTACCTTGTTCAATGATGGATTGGTGGCCTCTAATAAAGGCAGCGCGCAGCCTAAGTTGCCGCAGCAATATGTACATTATATCGAAGATGGCTGGGACAAAGCACCACTGCAAGCGCGTAGTCAGCAAGCAATTGAATACGTAGCAGAGTTTGTGCCGACCTTTAATAGCGCGCGCACTATCGGTAATGCCTTATATGGTGGGCAGCAAATTCCTGGTCAGGACGATACACTACGGGTGGCAGATGTGAGCTTATACTCAAATATACGCTACGCCCGCGCGGAAAATGTCAAAGCATCGTCCACCTTGATTGCTGCCGATCAAATCGTCGATGAGCTGACCGATCTCGGTTTAATAGATAACGACACAGTGGCCAATCGTAGCCGCTATACACATGACTGGGCCTATCTAGCCCACAATGACAGCTTAACGATTGATAAAGTAGCACGCGGCTTGGCTGAAGACCGTGGCTTCCCAGCGGCGATGGCAGATGTTAATCATAGCATTCGTGAGATTGCGTTAGAGAGTTTGACATCAGTTCAGCCTTAGATATTTGTATTTGCAGTTGACTAGCTGTTTTAACGAGGTGTTAAATTTGGCAAAAAACAACGTTAAAAATTATTAAGAAAAAGGGAGGGCGTTGCTAATTACTAGCAACGCCCTCCCTTTTTCTTATATACAATGGCACAATTTAACGTTTCATATTCTGACAGAGGTATATTTATTCAACGTCTTTATACCTGTTAATTAGCCATGTTAAAGAAATATACAGCGCCGGTCTTTAATTACCTGCCATTTTTTCAGTATCAACTGCATTATCTATCGTTACAACTGTCTGCAGCAACTCAATCGCTTCACCGATGGTATTACAAACCACCAAACGCTCTAGATCTTGCTGCTTCATAAAGCCTTGTTCTGTAGTATATTTTAGGTGCTCAATCATCCGATCATAAAAACCATTGATATTCAGAATAATCATGGGCTTTTCATGTTGATACAACTGACGCCATGTGGCGATTTCCATAATCTCTTCGAGCGTACCAAGGCCACCGGGTAAGGTAATAAACGCATCGGCGTACTCCGCCATGACTGTCTTACGCGTATGCATGGTATCGGTCAGATGCAGACGCGTAAGACCCTCATGAGCGATTTCGTGCTTAAGCATAAAGGTAGGAATCACCCCAACGGCTTGTGCGCCGCCTTTAATCACTTCATCGGCGACCGCGCCCATCAGACCAATGCTGGCACCGCCATAAACCAAGCCCATGCCATTATCGGCTAGAGCACGACCAAGCTCACGCGCTGCCTGCTCATAAACCTCACTATTACCCAACCGTGATCCACAATAAACAGCCACCAATGGCATCGCTAGGGTTGATTTATCCACCGCTTTTTCGATATTCGTAATGTCTTGGCTGGTAATCACTTCATAAGTATCATTATTAATTTTCATTTGCATATAACGCTCCTAAGTTTGCTTGGATTATTGTCTTGGATGGTTCAGTAAAAGGTTTTATCGCTTATTAGAATGACACAATATGACGCTTATCACTAATGTTAACTCGCTGTATTCTGCAGTGCCGCCACCTTTTACTGTTTTCATGCTTTGCTGATAAAAGCTTCTAATGAGGCGTTCTGATGAGGCCCAAGGTGTTGTCAGCAGTCTATTAATTACGCATAATAAACATCAGTCGAATTCATAGCTATTGTATATATTGGGTTTTTTATAAACCGCCAGTAAAAATAGCATAAATCCGGTGACTCATGAGAGAGATAAAACAACGCTCATTATGCTGCTATTTGCTAGCGTTTATCTTAACATAAGCCATGCTATCACGCGGTAGCAACGATTTATCACTACGCAATGACTACATTTTTTAGCACTAACCTGTCATAAAACGTTGCAGGCCAACATTTATCATCCTTAATAAAAACGAAAAAACTCATCAAGGTATTTTTATGCATAATAATCACACGCCATCTTCTGTAGCACCGCAAGGCGACACGATCGACGCTACTAATGACTATGAAAGCAACGATGATAACGGCAGCTACTCACTAAGCATCATGACCGAGCGCAATCAGGCATTGGCCGCAACGGTTTATCGCCCTACAGAAGCGGTCAAAGCCGCTGTCATGATAGCGCCTGCTACCGGTATCAAACGTCAGTTTTATCATAACTTTGCGAGCCATTTAGCAGCGCAGGGCTTCGGAGTTCTGACCTTTGACAACGAAGGTATCGGCGAGTCACTAGCAACCGATTTGGCCAAATGTGATGCCTCGCTGATAAGTTGGGGTCGTCATGACATGCCAGCCGTCCTCGATGCGTTGCAAGATGAATTTCCCGATGCTTCTTACCATCTCGTCGGTCATAGCGCAGGCGGTCAGCTGATTGGTTTGATGCGCAATTATGACGCTATCACCTCGGTGTTCAATGTCGCTTGCTCGTCAGGTTGCATCAAAAACATGGACATGCCTTATAAACTCAAGGCAATGGGCTTTATGGATGCATTCATTCCTGTTACGAACTTTGCGCTGGGCTATACCCCATCAGATAAAATCGGCATGGGCGAACCGCTACCGCGCGGCGTGGCTCGTCAGTGGCGCGAATGGTGCAATGGCTCAGGTTATATCAAAACCGCCTTTGGCAAAAGCATTCATACGCATTTTTATGATGACATTCGCATGCCAGCACTGTGGTTAGGCTTTAGCGATGACGAAATTGCCAATAGCAAAAACATCGACGACATGATTCGCGTCTATACAAAGATGCCGGTCGAAAAACGCTTTTTTAAGCCAAAAGACTTTGGTCTGAGCAGCATTGGTCATATGCGCTATTTTAGTAGTCGAACCAATGCCAAGGCACCTGAGTTATGGCAAATGGCAGTAGATTGGTTAAATCAGCAGCAATAGCTCCAGAAATTATAGCTTTGAAAACTACGGCTTCGAGCATGAATAAAAATAGAACGGCTGATAACGCGCTTTACTCTTGTGCATTTCCTACGTCTGCTGCCTTAATACGTTTCGTCAATGCTGAATAAAGCGACGGCTGCATGTTATGGATGTTACCGAGCATCCATTTCACATAGTTGATGGGCACGTCTTTAATCAGCTTACCTTTATGCTTACCAAAGGGCATTTTGCTCACGGGATTGGCTTTGTTAGCGATAGCATGGGCAGCAGCAAAATCAGTCGGCGCAACCTCCAAACGCTCACAGCAGGCTTGATAGAGCAAGTAGCACATACGGGCATCACCTAGCGCATCATGAGCCGCTATCGTCATTTTGCTCGCCTCAGACTTGCCCAATAATTGCTCGATACACTTAGATTGACTGTAGCCACTCCATTCTGGGAAAGCCACGCGCGCCAGCCTCACGGTACAAATTAGCTTGGCAGAGGGGCTACCAATCACCCGCCAATCAAAACGTACGTTATGACCAATTAAGTACTTGGGTAATTCAAATTGCGCCAAATCAAAACGCTCAAGCCCAGCCACGTCGTCATCGGTAATACCATGCACCCTGATGACGATTGGGGATATTGAGCGACCACTGTTAAAGTATTTCATCCACTCAAATCCGCTAGCCACATTAATCGTCGCTACTTGAATCGGTCGTGGATCACGGCCTTGATCGGTCTCAGTATCAATAACCAGCGCCGTATCGACCATGTTAGAAATATCAGCAGGATTAAAAGCATCAATCATAAAAATTTAACCATAGACATTGGCTATAAATAGCAGCCAGTTTTTATCATTTAGAAAACATTATAAAAAATTTTATTGGATGAGATTTTATCTATTACCTTATCATTTATGGGGCTAAAAGCTAAAGATAACAACTAGCTATAACAATGCTATACAAAGAGATGAGAATTGAGCCTTTATAATATTGACGAGAATTGATGTAAAAAACTAAGAGATATCGATGCAAGCAAATGGAAGCAACCAAAAGCCCAACCCCTCTTTTTTCAGTCGTGTATTAAGCGTACTGATTAAGGCAAGTGTCTTGTTGGCGCTGTTATTTGTATTCGATAAATTATTACCCAGCATTAGCCAACAGACTCAGTCTTTTGTCGTAGCAAAATGGCAGCAACTGAGTTTATTGCAACAAGCGTTGCCAGTAGAAAATAGCCTACCAAGTCCACTACCAGAGCAGCATCTAACCGATACTTGGGGCGCTGCACGTAGCCAAGGGCGCTCTCATGAAGGCATAGATATTTTTGCACCGCGGGGCACACCGATACAATCGACCACGCAAGGCATCGTCCGCAAAGTCGGCGACAATGCGTTGGGGGGACGCGTGGTGGTGGTGGTTGGACCGGGCGGCGCAGGACATTATTACGCTCATCTAGAAGATTATGCCGACATCGCGCCCAATGACTGGGTCAATGCTGGCGATATCGTTGGCTATGTTGGCGACAGCGGTAATGCCAAAGGCACGCCGACCCACGTGCATTATGGTATTTATATCAATGGCAGCGCGGTTAACCCCTACCCACTTCTACAAAAAAATTAGGAGGTATGGGCAGAACGCACATACGCGGCTGGAAATACTGCACTAAAGGTCGAGCCTTTGCCTTCTACCGACTCTATCGTTAATTGCGCCTCATGTTGATATAAAACGTGCTTCACAATAGCCAAGCCTAAGCCCGTACCACCGCTAGCACGGCTACGTCCACTATCGATGCGATAAAAGCGTTCCGTCAAGCGCTCGATATGTTGGGGCGCAATACCGAGACCATCATCTTCAACAGCAAAGCGGCAGCCTTCCGCTGTTTTTGTCCAACTGATAGCTATATTGCCACCCTTTGGCGTGTATTTGATGGCATTAATGACCAAATTGGATAAGGCACTCGTTAAGTACATCTCTGATCCGTATAACCCATCGTAAGTGTCTATCTGCAAATGAATAGTATGATTATATTCTTGGTTATACGCTTGCGCATCATCATAGATATGCGTCAGTAACTTGGTCATATCAATTTCATTGAGCTCGTGCGTCTCATCGATTTCGATACGAGACAACAGCAGTAAGTCATTTACAATCCGATTCATACGGGCAGTCTGCTGAGTCATTAGCTCAAAGCCACGTCGCCACTGCGGTGGCATATCTTCCTGCTCGGAGAAATTTTCTAAATATCCCATCAACACAGTCAATGGCGTGCGCAGCTCATGCGAGACATTGGCGACAAAATCACGACGCATTTCCTCCAAATGCTGCAAGCGGGTCACATCATAAATTATCAGTAATTTTTCATCATCGAAAGGCGTAAGCTCACACTTCAGATAACGTTTAGGGTCTCGCCATGACACCATGTGCACACCATCGCTCGGTGGGGTGATAGCCTGATAGTACTGGCGAAATTCTGGTACGGTGATAAAGTCAAAAATACTCTGACCTTTATCAGTTGCCTGCAATAACAACAAGTCTTCCGCTGCCTGATTCCACCATTCCAAACCATCTTCATCATTGAGCAAAATAACCGCATCTCGTAGCGCTCGTAAGGCGCTGCGGATTTTTTTAAGTTGATCCGTTGTATTGTGCTGGGCAACTTGCGCTTGCTCACCCTGTTGCTCATTTTCTATCGGCATCATAGGCATTATCGGTGTTGTCATCGTCATTTATCATCCCTACCACTAGATACTGTGTTTCTTTACGCTTACCAAGACATTTTCTGCGGCTGATTAAATGGATTCAATCAAGCTAGAAAACCGATACCCAGTACCGCGTACCGTTTGTATCAGCGTAGCACAATCATAAGGCTGCAGTAATTTACGTAAGCGCCGAATATGTACATCAATCGTCCGGTCTTCAATATAGACATTGCCGCCCCAGACCTGATCTAGCAGCTGTGTCCGGGTATAAGCACGCTCTGGATGACTCATAAAAAATGCCAACAATCGATACTCTGTCGGACCGATATCGATGAGCTGACCCGCTGCCGTCACGCGCTGGCTTTTGGGATCTAAGCTAAGCTTGCCGATTTCGATAGACTTATCAGCGCTGAGTGCACTACTACGACGTAGCACCGCCTTGATTCTTGAGATTAGCTCACGTGTTGAAAAAGGCTTGGTCATATAGTCATCAGCCCCAGCATCGAGCCCATGAACCTTACTGTCTTCTTCACTTTTAGCAGTCAGCATAATGACCGGTATCTCGGCGAGCGAATCGTCGTTTTTGAGCATCCGGCAAAAATCAATGCCGCTTTTTTCGCCGTTCAGCATCCAATCTAATAGTATCAGCGCCGGACGGTGATCAACCACTTGCTGATGCGCCTCTGCTACGTCCGCAGCTTGCAGGCTATCAAAGCCAGCCATCTCTAAAGTCATCACAATCATTTCACGAATCGCAGGCTCATCCTCAACGATCAAAATTTGCTCATTATACATACGGCAGCCTTGTTATTAGATTAAGCATATAGTCACTCTACTATAAAAATATTACTGCGTTAACCTCGCTTGACGTATTAGATATACCTCTACACTCGGTTGCCTTGTACTACTTTTAAATTGTATCAACTATATTAGGTTTTAAGATTCAAAAATTTAGCGCACCAAAACTCAAATTAGGAAAATTAACATAAAGAAATTAAGATACAAAAAAGGCAATACACAGTCACCAGTTTCTACTTATTAAACGGGTTAATTATGACAGCTTCATGACAACGGCTTTCTAGACTTCTAATAAAAAGTTTAGTGGCCCATCATTGACGCTTGCCACTTGCATATCAGCACCAAATTGACCAGTGGCAACATTGTGATGCTGAGTTTTAGCATAAGTAATCATTTGCTCAAACAACATTTGAGCAGCATTAGGTGCCATCGCGCCACCAAAATCAGGGCGACGACCCTTGTCTGTTTTTGCCATCAAGGTAAATTGCGACACCAGTAATAAGCCACCGCCTACTTGCTGAACATTTTTATCTAGTTTACCAAACTTAGCAGGGTCATCATCATTATCAAAAATGCGATAAGTGAGAATTTTATCAATCATACGCTGCGCACTTTGCAGATTATCATCATGACCCAACCCAATATAGGCCAATAGGCCATGCTCAATCTCACCAACGCAGTGCGCATCGACAGTGACACTCGCACGGTGCACCCTTTGTATCAGTGCTCTCATTTACGGACTTCCTTATTTATAAATAGCTTACAGTTTATGGCCATACAACCATACCCTGACCATGATAAAATACCGCCATTAACTTGCCTAATTAATTATTACATCAAACCCTATTTTGGTAGCCTCATTATGAATTTATTTGCCACCCTTCAACAATTTGTGCCGCAGCAGCAGCTGAGTAAAGTTGCTGGACGTCTAGCCGCCAGCCGCCATCCTTATGTCAAACGTGCCTTTATTCGTAGTTTTGCCAAGGCCTACGGCGTCAGCTTAGGTGAGTATGAGCGTCAGAGCTTTAATGCTTATGAGAGCTTTAATGATTTCTTTACCCGTGAGCTCAAAGAAAACGCCCGTATCATCGATAGCCGTGCAAACGGTATTGTCAGCCCTGCTGATGGCGTCATCTCGCAGCTCGGGCAAATACGCGACCATAAATTGCTGCAAGCCAAAGGTCGTGACTATGACATCGGACAATTACTGGCCAATAGCGAAGATGGCAGCTATTTCGCTGATGGCAGCTTTGCGACCGTATATCTAGCGCCGAGCAACTATCACCGCGTGCATATGCCATTTGCTGGTACCTTGACCAAAACCCGCTATGTACCGGGTACGCTGTTTTCGGTCAATAATACCACAGCCGCTAACGTGCCTGATTTATTTGCCCGTAATGAGCGCTTGGTCTGTTTATTTGATACAAAATATGGCAAAGCAGCGGTGGTCATGGTGGGTGCGATGATTGTCGCTGGTATCGAAACCGTCGCTACCGGAAAAATCAGCCGCACTGAGGACATCCAAGAAGCAGATCACGACATGAGCTTTGAGAAAGGCGATGAGCTTGGACGCTTTTATTTAGGTTCAACGGCGATTGTCGTCTTACCAAAAGCCGCAAAAGCGGATTGGCAGGACAGCATGAAAGCCAATAGCGTGGTAAAAATGGGACAGCTATTGGGTGAGGCAAAAACTCAGCAAGCTTAGTTTTTAAGAAAATCATAGTACTAAAAAGCCCAGTTAAACGTAGATGATGACGTTTAACTGGGCTTTTTAATGGCTGTTAGTTTGTACTACTTCTATTTTGTATTGCCTATTTTTACTACTTTGGGCTACCCTGTGCAAAGGCCTTTATCAATATCGAAAGTGTTTGTGTATAGGATAAGCATAAAGGATGTTTTCTTCTTGCGTACCACGGCCAATATTATGAATAATCAGCGGCGCACCATCAGCAGCTGCTTTGTCTGAGACGATACCTATATGCGGCAAACCGCCGTTTGGCAAGCGCCACGTTACAATATCTCCGGCTTTAAAGCTGTCTTTATCAGTCGTAGATAACGTTTTTCCATGACGCGCAAAAAACGTTTCAAGATTGGGCACACGTCGATGATCGATATTTTTGTCCGTTGACTTCAAGCCCCAAGTCTTTGGATAGGCGGACCAATTTCCTTTCATATCATGATTGACCAACTGCTGCAAATCCACATTTTGCAAACGATAAGCACGGACAATCACATCGGTACAGACACCGGTCTCTATTGCTACATCGCCACGCGGAAACTCCAATTTACGATAAGTAGGATCATAACTCACCGTAACACCGATCTGTTTTTTGGCATCGTACGCCAATTTATCACCATCACTGATAGGAGCAAGCGCTTGCGCCATTTGCGATAGTCCCAGCATGCTGACAAAGGCTAGAGATTTACACAATGTTTTATAGTTTTTAAATAAGCGCATGTAGCCTCTCTGTTATTATTGATACTATTCAATATAAAGGTTTTAGACAGCGTCAACCATGGTGAGTCAGTAACAAGGTGACGCTGTTAAATGACAATACTATTGAATGACAAAGCTATTAAATGACCACACTATTAAATGAAAAGGCTATTAAATAAAAAGGCTAGCTGTCAAATCTGCTATCAATTTACTTATCAATCAACCACCCTTGCTTAGTCGCGTATTCGATATTCTTCGATAGCCAATCATGGATACTCGGAAAGCTGTCTTTAATAAATTCATGCGCGCCAGCCACTTGCGAGCGTGTAACATTAGCATCAATCCAAGTTTTTCCATTAGTATTTAAATTAAGCAAAAACGGTAACAAGCGATCAACCACCCTCAGCAGCTGAGTTTCTTTACTATGACCCGTTTCCTGCTCTTCCCAAACCTCACTTAAATCAGCAATCCCATTACCACGTTCGCTCTGTAATCGAGCAATTCCCGCACGCTCTTCATTGTGCGCATCAACTCGCGTATCAGCGTATAAAAAAGTATCACCAGCATCAATTTCGCCCAAATCATGTATCAGTGCCATCTTAAGCAATTTTTCATGATTGACGTCTAACTCAAACAATTCAGCGATTGACCAACATGCCATCGCCAAATGCCAAGAATGTTCGGCAGAGTTTTCTTTGCGAGTGGTCTGTGTCACATAGCTTCGGCGATTCACACGTTTGAGCGCATCTAACTCTAATAAGAAATGAGTGACATCATCGATGTCGATATGTGAAGTAGATTCGGAATTAGTGAGTGATATAGAGCTGGCTTGCGACATTATTTTTTCTCTGGTTTTCTCTAGTTATTGGTTTTAATGCTTATAAGTTCTGGCGATTTTAAGTTTCATTGCTCAAGGTATTATAGTTAGTTTGCTATCTAGCAATCGTTAAAAGACTATTACTGTTATCAAAAAAATAGCGCTTATTTTACCAAGCGCTATCTATTCTAAGTTAGAAGATAAATGGTTAAATTGACATTTATCCAAGTCTTTAAGCAACTAAGACTTAAACCACCTACTTGATCAAATTAATAATGGTTTTAAACGCAGGATCTTCGCTGCTACGGCATAGTTCAAACAAGATTGATTCGACAGTGCTAATTACACCGCCCGCACGGCGAATACGACGAATTGCTTGCTTTTTATCATAAGGAAAACGAGAACCCACCGCATCACCAATAATGACAGGCTGCATACCATTGTCCAATAAATCCAGTGCCGTCTGCATGATACAGACATGAGCTTCAGCACCAAAAAGCAGAACAGTACTACGGTTCTGCTGCGCTAAATGGTGCCATGAATCATTGTTATCGCAGGCACTAAACGTAACCTTTTCAAAGCTCTTGGCATTATCTCCTTCGAGTACATCGCGCAGCTCTGGCAAGGTATCGCCCAAGCCTTTTTTATATTGTTCATTGAGCATAATTGGAATATTGAGCGCTTGCAGCCCTTTAATCAAGGTAACGGTTTTTTTGACGATATTTTCGTGATCGTAGATATGCGGCGTTAAGCGCTCTTGGACATCGACAATCATTGCTTGGGTATTCTCACGAGCGATTCGATAGGTGCGATCATTAATCATAGTAGACATAGTACACTCCTTGTACGGCTGACTTTATTGTTAAAGGCTATGTTAATTTAAAGGCTATGTTAATTTTATCATTGATATTGTCTTTATTAGCCTTACTCTTATTTAGTCATAGTTTGCTGAGGGCGTCAATGGAGATAGTCTCTAATAATGATTAATAACAATTCATCACGTTTGATTAATACTGCTTAGCATAGGTTTTTGATTATGAATAGCCAATAACTATATATTATGACGCCTAGCATTACGTAATAAAGACTGTTTTTGAGTCATGACTATGACCACACCGAAAACAATACCAAAACACAAGGTTAAAAGATAATACACCATATAACTGAGCGTGTTTATAAATGCAAAGAACATGCTGGTTAAAGTAATGATTAATATCGCAGCGATAGTACCGCCGAATAGCTCTCGATATTTTTTATTAAAAACCTTAAAGGCCACCAACGGTATCGCGATACCAAACAAGCCAAATGTAGCACCCCAAACACCTGCCATATCCATATCAAAATATAGCACCCCTAAAACATTAGCGAAAATACCACATATAAAAAAGGTAATCGTAAAACGTATAGGACCCAATACTTTTTCCAAAATATAACCTGTAGCAAACAGCATCCCCAGACTCATTACTAAATGAATAATCCCTGCGTGTACAAAAAGTGCTGTCACTACTCGCCAATATTGACCAGCTTGCAGCGCGTCCATCGTCAACCCACCTACACCATTTACCTGTCTAGATAAAGGGTCAATGATATCCATACCCATGAATACGGTCAGTATAAATGCACCTATACAGGTCAGTATTAACACCAACGTCGCAGGTCGCTCTTTATTATTTTTAAACCAAACTACTAGGCTCTTTGATACATCACTTACTGGTGCTCGTTTTTTTACGGGCTTTTGTTTTTGTATATGTTTTCGCTTTTGTATATGTTTTTGCGTACTTTTCTTTTCTTGACTATCAAACTCTGCTGCGAGAACGAGCAACAAGCACAGCACCATACCAATAAAAAAAGAACCAAATCCCCAAACAAAATCACGATCTAAGCTATCAGCAAGTAATCCTGTTTCTGGCTTCAATATCAAGGGTGGCAAATTAGATTGCCTATTAGCCGTAGAAATCGTGTGTAAGTAAGCATTTCTGCTATTTGATGATTTAAGTTTCTTAAAGTAGCTGATAGTAGAGAGGTCGTTGGCTTCGTACTTATGGCGCGAGTCGTTAATAAATGCTGAATATTGACTGTCTTTAATACTTTGGTCTGCACGATTATCGTATTTCGTGTGGTAGCTAGAACCTAGCCAAATATTCTCAGCGGCTATAAATGGCGTCGCAATGTAATAATCAATATGCAATGTTGAGTCAAAATTTCGTCCACTGATTACTTGTGTTTCTATATAAGAAACGCTCTCTAATTTGAGTGGCTCAAAATCATTTACTCTGAAATACTTTTGCTTTGGATAATGACGAATATCATTCAAGCTATTTACTTCAATGACCTCGTAAGCCGCTTTGGACAAATAGTTTTGGCTGAGAACGAGCGGTATCAATAATGCTAGAACCATCGTTATAAAAAAGTAGCCTGAACTACTGCGCTTAACCCACTTTAAGGTTAAAAGCTCATACCTCGGCCACATCCAAATACTAACGACTAAAACAGATAACAGAAAAGGAATACCAAAATCCCAGTAGCCCTCTTTTAAAAGTAGAACATCTAGATAAATATCAAGCAACCAACGTAAAGCCCCAAAAAGTAGAATGGTCAGGATACTAAGACCTAGATATGGCAAGAATATTTGTTTTAGTTTTAGCTTGATCGATTCTTTAGCGCTTAGGCTTTGTATTCGCTTCTGTTTATCCCTTTTACTTACTCTATTCCTGTTTCTGCTTCTATTTTTATTCTTATACCTATACTGGCTTTGCTTGTTATTATCATCCATGCACTATCACCACTAATCTAGCGTACCTTAAACTGTTGAAATGCTTTTTTATCAATCGTTGCTTTTAAGACTAATAGTAAGCAAATAAACATTCCAATGATAAAAAATCTAAAGAATTTTGCTAACTCTTTATATGCTTTTTCGTTAAGTGTGCCCAACTGAGATACAAGTATTATTGGGTCATTAATATGTTGCTGACCTGACAATCTAATCGCTTCTAAATAACCATGCTTAGTATCTGAGTTTTGCAATTTTTCAAAATAATCAGCAGCAGATATCTCTTCATTTGCATATTGTTGTCTAGAAATCTTTTTAAAATTTTCTATTTGTTGAACTTTCTCTTTTTCTTCAAGATCATTATCAATAACCTTAGTAAAAGCATGTCCCCACCAGATATCTTTATCTCCATAAAAAGGAGTGGCAAAATATAAGTATATTTTTAACTCTTGTCTAGATTTCCCCATCTCCCTAGTATTGAAGTAAGAAACAACCCCTTGTTTCTCAATACTTTTATTATCAAATTGGAAGTATTTTTGTTTTGGATATAATTTAATATCACTTATATTACTTATATCAATAATGTCATATGCTGCTTCATATAAGTAAGCTTGACTGATTGATATAGGCGGAAATAAAGCAAGTATCATCACTAAGTAAAATACATTAGCGCTATTATCATCAAATAATTCAAATCGTAGCAGTCTAATCCTTGATCGCATTATGACAAGCACTAAAATAACACTGATAATTATTGGGATAATTAAGTTCCAGACCGTATCTTTTAGAGGCCATATCCCTAGACAGATGTCTAACATCCATCTTATGATGTTGTAGAATAAAATGGCGCCAATACTAAAACCTAAAAAAGGAAGGAAAACATAGCGCATTTTTAACTTAAACACCTCTAAATCTAAGCGCCTCTTATCTGACGATTTATGATGTGCCATTTATACTCTACCTTTCATTACTATGACTTAAACCAAAAAAAAAGCGCCTCCAACATTAAGTTAGAGGCGCTCATTTTACAAGATATTAAAGCATATTAATCAACAAATATCAGCTTAACTGAACTTAAACACGCTCAATAATAGTAGCGATACCTTGACCAAGACCGATACACATCGTCGCTAGACCGATTTCAGTATCTGATTGCTCCATCGCATTTAGCAAAGTAACCGTGATACGAGCGCCTGAACATCCTAGTGGATGGCCTAGGGCAATCGCACCACCGTTGATATTGACGATGTCTTGCTTGTCCGTCAAGTTCAAGGCTTTTAGGACTGACAAGCCTTGCGCGGCAAACGCTTCGTTTAGCTCGATGGTTTGCATGTCATCGATGCTCATGCCAGCGCGCTTAAGTGCTTTTTGCGTAGCCGGTACAGGACCGTAACCCATGATAGCGGCATCACAACCAGCAACAGCCATGCTACGAATACGAGCACGAGGCTTAAGACCTAAGTCTTTGGCTTTTTGTGCGCTCATGACTAACATTGCTGACGCACCGTCAGATAATGCAGATGAGGTCGCAGCAGTGACCGTACCGCCTTTAGGATCAAAGGCTGGACGTAACTTTTGCATTTGCTCCATCGTTGCATCAGGACGAATCACTTCATCAACGGTACATAGTTGCAAGCGACCTGCGGCATCATGACCTTCGATACCGATGATTTCATTGTCAAAACGACCCTCTACCGTCGCAGCCCATGCACGGCGATGCGACTCAAGACCAAAGGCATCTTGCTCTTCGCGGGTGATGTTATTCATACGGCCCAGCATTTCAGCAGTCAAGCCCATCATGTTTGAGGCTTTTGCATAGTGCTTTGACGCTTCAGGGTTGAGATCAACGCCATGCATCATGCCGACGTGACCCATATGCTCAACACCACCGATGATGAAAACGTCACCTTGGTTGGTCATGATTTGAGCAGCAGCAGTGTGAAGCGCCTGCATAGATGAACCACATAGACGGTTAACCGTTTGACCACCAGCAGTCTTTGGAATACCAGCTAGCAGACCAATGTTACGACCGATGTTCAAACCTTGCTCTAGCGTCTGATTGACACAGCCCCAGATGATGTCTTCGACGTCACGTGGGTCAAAGTCGTTACGCTCAACCAAGGCACGGACCAATTCAGCAGACATGCTATCGGCGCGAACATGGCGGAACATGCCGTTTTTAGTTTTACCCATTGCTGAGCGTACGCCATCTACGATGACCACGTCTTTTGGACTTAAAGTTGTCATACTATTTTCCTTTTCAATTTTTATTGTCAGTGGCAGTACCGCAATGCTCGCCTATCTAATTTAGAATGTTAAGGTTACTAATAATAAATTAATTACCAATAATCTTATCGAGCATGATGTACTGCACTTTATCCTAGTAATGACTGCCCATTACGCCGTGGCGTAAAAGGTCTCGCCTGCTGCTGCCATATCGCGAATCTTTTGCGGGGCTTCATAGGCTTTGCCAAGGTATGCGTATTTTTCACACAGTGCCAAGTAGTTATCTAGACCCATTTGGTCGACATAACGGCAAGGACCACCGCGGAATGGTGGGAAACCAACGCCCATAATCATCGCCATGTCGGCTTCAGATGGCGTGCTGACGATATTGTCTTCTAGGCAACGAACAGTCTCATTACAGAAAGCCAGCATGGTGCGGTCGATAATCGCTTGATCATCAAAGGTCTGCTTGTCGCTATCTGTCGTGGCTTTTAATAGCTCATAAGTCGCTTCATCAGCAACTTTCTTTGGCTTGCCGCGTTTGTCCATCTCATATTTATAGAAACCAACACCGTTTTTCTGACCTAAGCGTTTGTTTTCATATAAAAGCTCAATCGCGCCTTTATAATCAGGCTTCATGCGATCAGGGAAACCTTCTGCCATCACTTCTGCGCCGTGTACGCCGGTATCTAGACCAACCACGTCGATTAGATAAGCAGGACCCATTGGCCAGCCGAATTTTTCCATGACTTTATCGACATGAGCAAAATCCGCACCTTGCTTAAGCAGCAAATCAAAGGCACCAAAGTATGGGAATAACACACGGTTGACTAAGAAACCTGGGCAATCGTTAACCACGACAGGCACTTTACCCATTTTAGTAGCCAAGGCGACCGTAGTAGAAATGGCTTCTTCAGAGGACTTCTCACCACGGATGACTTCAACCAATGGCATACGGCTTACCGGGTTAAAGAAATGCATACCGACGAAGTTTTCTGGACGCTCAAGTGCTTCCGCTAAGAAAGTAATAGAAATCGTTGAGGTGTTTGACGCTAGGATACAATCGTCTTTTACTAGACCTTCTACTTCTTTTAGTACTGCACGCTTAACGTTTGGATTTTCTACCACCGCTTCGATAACGATATCAGTTTCAGCAAAGTCACCATAGTTCAAAGTCGGACGGATACGGCTTAACGTTTCACCCATTTTAGCTGGGGTCATTTTCTTACGTTCGACCATTTTGCCAAGTAGCTTGCTGGCTTCGCCCATACCAAGGTCTAATTGCTCAGACTTGATGTCTTTCATGATGATTGGCAAGCCTTTACTGGCTGCTTGATAAGCGATACCGCCGCCCATGATACCCGCGCCAAGTACGGCCGCTTCATTGATTTCATGTGCTTGCTTACTATGCTGCTTAGCAAGTTTCTTAACCAACTGATCGTTTAAAAATAGACCAACCAAGCTTTCTGCTTGTGGGGTTTTCGCCGCTTTTGCAAAGTAAGTCGCTTCGACTTCGATTGCTTTGTCACGAGGCAGATTGACATGCTTTTCGATTGCTTCAATAGCAAGCGCAGGCGCAGGATACTGCTTAGGATTGGCTTTGGCAAAGATCATACCTTTAGCACTGTTAAATGCCATCGCTTGCTCAAGCTGATTTAGCTTAACAGGCGCAAGCTTCTCTTCACGCTTCGCTTGCCAATCAAGCTCACCTGAGATACATTTTTTGACTAGGTCAATCGCAGCATCTTGCAAGTCATCTGCAGCAACGGTTGCATCAACGAGACCAAGTTTTAGTGCGTCCAGTGGTTTTTTCGGTGTACCAGTCGCGATTAATTCAAGCGCATTATCGATACCAATCACACGCGTACTACGAACCGTACCACCAAAACCTGGGAAGATACCCAGTTGGGTTTCTGGTAGACCAATGATAGCTTTGTCGCTCATGACACGGTATTCACAAACCAAGGTCATCTCACAACCACCGCCAAGCGCTGCGCCATTGATGGCCGCTACTTTTGGAAACGGCAAATCTTCAAAACGATTAAAGTCATGATTGATACTAATGACCCAGTCTTTGATCTCGCTTTCTGGATTTTTAAAAGAGCCGACAAATTCTGTGATATCAGCACCAGCGATAAACACGCCTTTGCTTGAGGTTACGATCAAACCTTTGACGTTATCGGCTTTTTCTAATGCAGTAACCGCTTCACCAAATTGCTTGTTGGTCTCAGCATCAAACTTGTTCACGCTCTCATTTTCGGCGTTGTACTGCATGTTGGCGATGCCATCTTCTAGCATTGTCACCGTGATGCGATTTCCTTGGTATACCATGTGGAACTCCTTGCTATGTAATAAAGGCTATGTAGTAAAAGCTAAGTGATAAAAATTACATCATAAAAGCGATGTTTTAGAATATAAAAAATAGCCGGTTATTGTTAGTAAAACGGGTAATAGCACCGCCAATTTGCTGTATCATAACCATAAATACATGACAGATTAAGCAGTGAAGATATCTTTATTATCCAGCGCTCATTACTATATATCGGTGCTAACTTTATTGCACCAGTGGATAAGGCGCTTCGTTTATATATTATTGCTATAAGTACTCATGGTGTAGATACTGACTGGGATTTGAGCCAATACTGAGCTTTATCAATCAGATGGCGTATTCAAAAGCCCAATAGCATCGTCAACATTGTCATCAGACCATTTTTACGTCAATTAGTGTAGGGGATTATGCCCCTAACTGTCACAAGCTAATACCATACTCGCAAGTCACTCTTAAGTCGATACTAGCCCTTTACCTAGCGGCGAACGTGCTTTAGTGAGTATCTGTATACTGAATTATTAACACGCTAAACAGGGTAGATAATCGGCATAAAATGCCCGACGCGCTCCCTTATCAAAACATATTCAACCGCTAAGTTAAATCAGCAATACGTAACGGTGCCTTGTTGCCATATTGCGCTCAAGCACGGATACCTTACCATCATACGACTGCTTTAAATTGCAAAAAAACCCTCTATTGATACCATGTGTCGCATAAGCAATACAACCTATCATGCTACACTAATACCGTTTTTATTATTCACCTGATAGATGGTTGGGTTATGACTGTTTCTTCTATGCCAAGCTTTATGCCTTCAAGACTTGTATCCTTTGCTAGCTTTGACAACAACACTGAGCAATTTCACAGCACCGTGCGCGCGCAATTGTCACAAGATATCGACGTGCTGTTTGCTTATGCCGAGCTGCCAAGCCCACTGCTTGATGCCTGCCGCTACGTGATGACTGGTCAAGGTAAATTGGTACGCCCATTATTGGTTGCCAGTGCCTTTGACAGCATAAATCGTAGCAATGCTAATGATGCCTTTAATAATAATGACAATGTTAATGGAAGCGCTAATAATAATGTTAGTAATGACGATGAAAGTGTGGATAAAAGCATTGATAACAAAGCCCTTCAAAATAGCGATTTAGAATCACTACTAGAAAACGATTCCGACTATGATATGGCGCGCCGTGCAGCGTTGGCAGTAGAGCTGTTGCATACCTATTCATTGGTGCATGATGATTTGCCGTGTATGGACGATGACGACTTGCGCCGTGGTCAGCCGACCGCGCATATTGTCTTTGCAGAATCAACCGCCCTACTCGCTGGTGACGTGCTACAGACGCTAGCCTTTGAGGTATTGACCGCAGAGCTGCCCACTTTTGCACCCTTTGACTCCGCTATCGCCAGCCAATTAATCGCGATATTTGCGCCGCGTGCCAGACGCATGGTTTCAGGGCAAATGCTCGATCTGAATGCTGAAGCCAGCATTGATATCACGCAAAGCGAGTTAGAAGCCATCCACCGTGATAAAACGGGCGCATTGATAGAAGCAGCAATGCTAATGGGTGGTATTTGTGCGGGTGCTACGGCGCCGCAACGCATTGCTCTACAAGATTGTGCCCAGCATATTGGTCTGGCTTTTCAAGTACAAGACGATATCTTAGACGTCACCACTAGCACCGATACGCTCGGCAAACCTGCTGGCAGCGATGAAAAACTAGACAAGTCTACTTACGTGAAGCTGATGGGCGTTGAGCAGGCAACCAGCTATGCGCAATCGCTCTTTAATGACGGGCGCGCGGCCATCATTCGTGAGCTTGGTGATAATACAGACAACGACGCACTATTGGCATTAATCGAATGGCTATGGTCACGTAAAAAATAAGCGTAGCAATCATAATTAAAATCGATAAAGGGTGGTCAACATGGAAAGTACCCCTACTCAGCGTATCTACCTTGGCACTGGTGGCTATAGCGACACCGATCTGCTTGGTACGCTGTACCCAACCGGCACCAAAAAAACGGACTTCTTACGCGAATACGCCAAGCAATACGGCGCGGTCGAGATTAATAGCACTTTCTACGCGCCTATCGGTCAAAAAGCCTTTGCCGGTATGGTCAATAAAGCCTATGTGCAAGTAGACAGTGAATTGAAGTTCGCGGTCAAACTGCACCAAGACTTTACCCACGCGCGTAAAGGCACAGCCGAACACGCGCAAGCATTTATTACTGCTCTAACGCCACTTATCGAAGCCAACGCTCTCGCGCCATTACTGCTGCAATTCCCACATGGTTTTGATCGTACCCATGAGCATCGGCTTTATCTCGCCAATCTCGTTAGCTGGTTTAAAGACTATCCGTTAGCGGTTGAGTTTCGTCATAATGGCTGGCACACCCCGCAAGTGGTCGATAGTTTTGTCAAACAAGGCTTGATTTGGTGTAGCGTCGATTACCCCAAAGTCAGCGGTCTACCACCGTCACGATTGATATTTACCGAGCGCACGGGCTATCTGCGTATGCATGGCAATAATCTAAACTGGTGGGATGCGATGAGCGCTGCTGACCGCCATGATTATCGCTATAGCGAGGCGGAAATGCAGGATTGGGCACAAGCGATTGCCAATCAGCGTCAGCATTTTGATACGCTATATATCTTCTTTCAAAATACCGTTAATGCGCATGCGTATTATAATATTGCGATGTTAAGGGAAGCGTTGGGTAAGTTTGGGTTTGAGGTTTTGTAGAACTGCTAATACAGTAGTAAGTAACCAATAATAAATTAATAATATATCGTTGATACATAAGTCTAAGGAATTACCAGAAATGTCCCACTTACATGATATGGAAGAACTAGTAGATAGTATCCAAGATAATCAAGTTAAGAACTATATGGAAGAAGCACTATCCTGTTATATGGCTAGGGCTTATAGAGCATGTATTGTACTAACATACATAGCACTTTTTGATGATATAGTTAAAAAACTTGGAGAGCTCGGTAAAATAAATAGAAAAGCAAGAAAGATATACGATGAAGCACAAAAGAAAATGAATGCACAGAATGTATATGAAAGCTATCTAATTGATCAGCTCAAATCTAACTCACTTCTACCTTCATTAGACTCAGCGTTTCTTGAAATACTTAGAGTACTGAGAAACAAATCGGCTCATCCATCAGGACACAATGCTTCTGCAGAAGAGGCAAGGTTTATTTTTTTTGAAGCAATAGATCGTTTTCTATCAAAACCAATACTTTCTACTACTCAATTGGTTGACGACATTCTCTCTCGTTTAGATGAAAAGCACTTTTTTCCATTGACAGATATAATAAAGATATCCGAAGTTGTAGAAACAGAAATAAAAAGTATTCATTATGAAGCTTTTCCATATTTAATAGATAAGTTTCTAGAAAAATCCTTAAGCTCCAACTCCGACACTTCAAAAAATGCTATCTTTTTCTTAACTGGTCTTGCTTATTTGAAAAATTCTGAAATATCTCAATATTTGCGTGAATGCATCATCGAATCAAAGTGCTCAAACTCAAACTATTCACAACTTATAATGCAAGTAATTTCTGCCAACGGTTCTCTTGCCTTAGATTTAAGACCTGTTACTTATGAGAGATTGAAATCTATTATTTCGGAGAAAATAAGAACTGTAGATTCATCTCTACGGCATACAAAGTTATCCCATCCATCTAAGGTGATAAGGTCTATTGTTGAACATAATAGCGAATCGTTTGTACTAAACATGTTTGAAAAACAATTAGTAGAGCTATTCAAAGATAATATATTTGGTATTGGTCTATTTTCAGATATTTCAAATTCTCCAGAAATAATAAAACTATATTTGGAAGAAGTTTACGAACAGGCTGGTTCCTATGATTTTACAACAGCGAATCATTTTTCGAGTGGCATAAGTAATTTAGATAGTTACTTATCTAAATTTTTAGAAGGAGAACAAGTATTCTTGATCATTTGCAATATACATAAAGCAGCTAGAAATGGCGCATTTGATGCAGAATCAATAAGGGATTCAAAATTTTCAACAATCCCTAAACTTAAAAATCTTAGTATTCAATATATTACTGACGATAGAGTATCCGCTAAAGCTAAATACGAGGATGTAATTGGTAATGCTGATGACTTTGAGGTTTTTGCTGATAACTATTTTTAGTACTAAATTGTTTAATATTATTATATTTTTTGAATTTGAAACTAAACCAAAAAAAGGACGCCTCTCAGCGTCCTTTTTTTTCAATCAAATACTTAGTCGTTAAAGATTATTCTTCAACGCCAGCATCTTGACCTTTATATTTTGCATTTGCGTAGTCCCAGTTCACTAGCTTGTCTAGGAACGTGTCAACATAGTCAGGACGACGGTTACGGTAATCTACATAGTACGCGTGTTCCCATACATCACAAGTCAATACCGCTACTTGGTCATGTGCAAGTGGGGTATCAGCGTTAGCAGTTTTGGCGATTGACAGTTTGCCACCGACTTTATCAGCGACTAGCCACGCCCAACCTGAACCGAACTGAGTGAGTGCAGCGTTTTTAAACTCTTCACGGAACTTATCATAGCTACCGAAATCTTCTTCAATTTTAGCTTTCAAGTCGCCAGTAGGTTCGCCGCCGCCATTGGTTGGCGTCATGCAATTCCAATAGAACGTGTGGTTCCATACTTGGGCTGCTTGGTTGAACATACCTTGTTTGCTGTCATCTTTAGCCGTGGCTACGATGATTTCTGGCAATGTTTTGTCTTCTAGACCAGAACCCGGTAGCAACTCGTTAAGCTTAGTCACGTATGCATTATGATGCTTATCATGATGGAACTCTAAAGTTTCAGCACTGATGTGCGGCTCTAAAGCATCTTTTGCATATGGTAGGTCTGGTAAAGTAATGTTTGACATAGTTATTTTATCCTTGCTGGTTTAGCCATTAGTATTAGGTATAGCTTCAAATGAACGCTATAAATTATTGGACTAAATTGGCTTAGTTTATTGTTAGTGAGATTTATTACTCAATATGCTGTAAACCTAAAAAATTCTAAATTTAAAAGCTATCTCAAGCAAGTGATACTTAATCGTTATTACACCATTAAACACCAAGTTATTGACTTAAAAGCCATTATTGGGGTTTGATAGTATTATTAACTTTAAGTTTACAAGCTATAAGATATAATTCACTGTAGCTTGTTTTGTATTATAGCAATAGTAATGACAAATATCAGTTACCAAATGTTATGAATCATTGATTCCTTATGCTAATTGGTAATTTAGCCGGTGCTAGCTTAGAATATGCCAGTGCAAACCATACAAACAACGCTCACGCATTGTTTACTATTATCGCTAGCGTATAAAACGTCAAAATAACAGTTTACTTGACAAACAACCCTATGATGGACGAATACCATGAGTTATAGCAACGCCACAGACACTCATCAACAGCCGACAGCCTCAATTGATTCAACACAAACAACGCCAGATAGCCAATGGGTACTTGCCAGTAATAATAAGGGCAAACTGGCGGAGTTTAAAAGACTGTTTGCCGAAGCTGACTTGGATGTGACGATTATCCCGCAAGGTCATCTCGATATCGACGATGCGATTGAGGATGGCTTAAGCTTCGTTGAGAACGCCATTATCAAAGCGCGACATGCCAGCCGAGCCAGCGGATTACCTGCTATCGCTGACGACTCGGGACTCTGTGTGCCAGTATTGGGCAACGCACCCGGCATCTATTCGGCACGTTATGCGGGCGAGCACGGCAATGACAGTAAAAATAATGCTAAGCTCATCGCTGACTTGCAGCCTATTCGCGCAGCGAAGCCAGATGCTTCTATTAAAGGCATGTTTGTTTGTGTATTGGCAATGGTGCGTCATGCTGATGACCCATTACCGATTATCGCCCAAGGTTTATGGCACGGTGAGATTTTGGCGGCGCCACATGGCGATGGCGGCTTTGGCTATGATCCACTATTTTGGTTGCCAGAGTTGCAAGCCAGTGCGGCGAGCCTAAGCGCTGAGGATAAAAACCGCATTAGCCACCGCGGTCAGGCGATTCAGCAACTATTGGCACAACTGCCTTTATAAGCACCATTGATAAGCGCTAGCGCTAAAGACGGTTTATAGCTTATTTTGCATTTGATAGTCATGCTAACGTTACTATCAAGCAGTCAAATGAAATGCTCAAAGCACTCTCTAAGCGCGATTGGTACTATAGTGGACGCAAAGTAAACGGATGATAAACAGATAACTTTTACTTTAATAAGCAGATAGATTATACTGTTCTACTTTTAAAATTTTATTGAAAGCCGTTATTTGTCTGTATAATTGAGCAAAAAGCGTTATTATGCGGTACATTAGCGGCTTATTATTGATATTTGGTAGCGTTTATCAAAATAAAGCGTTTCACATTTTTGTGTCAGTAGCGATTGCTACAGGCATGGGCTGCGAAACTGCGCGCTATCAATATCCCCTATTTATTCCAACGGCAACCAGTAGCTCACGCGTATTTTGCAGCTTGGTTGTCTATTACTATTTAATCCTAAAGGTGTAACTAACATGGCTACAGATTTACAAGTCACAACCAACAAGCTATCTAATAAAGAAACTCAGCTAACGGTTAAAGTACCCGTTGAAAAAATTCAAAACAAAGTTGAAGGCCGTATTCGCCAAGTAGCGAAAACTGCCAAGATTGACGGTTTCCGTAAAGGTAATGTCCCTATGTCACATATCCGTTCACAGTACGGTGCTGGCATTCAACAAGAAGTCATCAACGATGTGATCCGTGATACCGTTTTTGAAGCGATCAAATCTGAAGACATCCGCGCAGTTGGCATGCCTAACATCGACGATGTAAAACTAGAAGACGATTTCTTGGTTTATCAAGCCACTGTCGAGATCTTCCCAGAAGTTGACGTCCAAGGTATCGATGAAATCGAAGTTGAGCGTCACACAGCTAAAGTTAGCGAAGAAGACGTCGACACAATGATCGAAAACCTACAAAAACAACGTGAAGAGTTCGTTGAGAAAAAAGGTAAAGCGGCCAAAGATAACCAAGTAACCTTTGACTTTGAAGGCTCAATCGACGGCGAAAAATTCGAAGGCGGCTCATCTGAAGACTTCAAATTGGTCATCGGTAGCAACCAGATGATTCCAGGCTTTGAAGATGGTATCAAAGGCATGAAAGCTGGCGAAGAAAAAGTGATCGACGTCACGTTCCCAGAAGATTACCAAGCTGAGAACCTAGCGGGTAAAGAAGCGCAATTCAAAATCAACGTAAAATTGGTTGAAAAATCAAAATTACCTGAAATCAACGAAGAGTTCCTAGAGCTATTCGGTGTTAAAGAAGGCGGCGTTGAGAAATTAAAAGAAGACGTACGCAAAAACATGGAACGCGAAATCAAGAACGCAGCGCGTAGCCAAGTAAAACAAGCGACTTTTGATGCGCTACTAGAAAAGAACGAGTTTGACGTGCCAAACGCCATGCTAGAGCAAGAAATCGAGCGTCAACGCAACATGATGATGCAACGTTTTTCTCAGCAATTCGGTGCCAATGCTGATAGCTTCGATAAAGACATGCTGCCAAATGAATTGTTCGAAGAGCAAGCGCTACGTGCTGCCCGTCTTGGCATCATCGTTGCTCGTGTTATCGACACCAAAGGTATCGAAGTGGATCAAGACCGCGTTGAGACTTTCATTAAAGAAGCCGCTGAAAACTATGAAGATCCAGCAGAAGTGATCGAATACTACACCACTGATAAGCAACAGCGCGCGAACATTGAGTCTGTCGTTCTAGAAGACCAAGTGGTTGATTATCTAATCGAGCAAGGTAAAGTCACGGATAAAGAAGTGAGCTACCAAGATTTGCTAGCTGCTCAGCAACAACAGCAGCAAGCAATGTAATTTAGCATTTTAGCGCTACTGCTTTAGAATGTATTAAAAATGCCCTAACGCTCTGTTAGGGCATTTTTATTGGTGCTTTATGGCTTGTGCCCTTGATAAATGTCTATAGACGCCTTATTAATAGGGAGTCATTTATCGTTTGTCACATTAAAACGTTATTATTGCCCCCATAAAAAAGTTACCATTGGTTCAATTATTTTTAGCGACATCTGGCGCTTATTATTTTAGCCCGTTAGTATGATTAAAAGACGACAACATTTACAATGATAAGCATCAATAAAAGCTTGGCTGTTTGCTAATCCCTATTTCTTTATTCTCTTTATTTTATGTACTTATAAACAGGACATCTTTATGACAGATTATGATCGTATTACTGCTAACCCGCATTTTGATATGCTGATGAGTGCGCATGACAACGTACAAAGTACGACTCAAGCAGCATTGGTTCCTATGGTGGTTGAGCAGTCAGCGCGCGGTGAACGCTCGTTTGATATTTTCTCACGCCTATTACGTGAGCGTGTTATCTTTTTGACCGGTCAAGTTGAAGACCATATGGCCAACTTGATCGTCGCTCAGCTGCTATTTTTAGAAGCTGAAAACCCTGATAAAGACATCCATTTATATATCAACTCACCGGGCGGCTCCGTGAGCGCTGGTTTGGCTATTTTTGATACCATGAACTTTATCAAACCTGAAGTATCGACCATTTGTATGGGCGGCGCTTATAGCATGGGTTCGTTCTTATTGGCAGCAGGCGAAAAAGGCAAACGTTATGCCCTAGCCAACTCGCGCGTGATGATTCACCAACCATCAGGCGGCGCGCAAGGTCAAGCAACTGATATCGAAATTAATGCGCGTGAAATTCTAAAAACTCGTGCTCGCTTAAATGAGATTTTGGCTGAGCGTACCGGTCAACCAGTTGAGAAAATCGAAAAAGATGTCGAACGTGACTATTGGTTGGATGCCAAAGAGGCCAAAGAGTATGGTTTGGTCGACGAAGTATTAGAACGTCGCCCTAACTCATTATAATGATGATATAGCAGCTTTGATAAGCATTAAATGCCTTTGCCCTATGTACTTTGGCATTTATGCAAACAATCGGAATACTGATATAGTCGATTCAATTTAAAAGTAGTACAAGGCAACCGAGTGTAGATGTATAAGTGATACTTCAAGCGAGGTTAACGCAGTAATACTTTTATAGTGGAATGACTGTACGTTTTAAATTTTAGGAGTGCCTTTATATGGCAGAAGATAAAACACCGCATTGCTCTTTTTGTGGCAAAGAAAAAAGCGAAGTAAAACAGCTGATTGCCGCTGACGATGCCAATATCTGTAATGAGTGTATTGAGTTATGTACCGACCTGATTGCGGATGTTGATACCGACAATGACGATGCTGATGGCGATATTGATACCTCTTGGGTCAATAAAAAACTGCCGACGCCAAAAGAGCTGCGTGCCAAACTCGATGAGTATGTCATCGGGCAAGACGCTGCTAAAAAGGCCTTGGCGGTCGCTGTTTATAACCATTATAAGCGTCTAAAAGTCAGTCAGACTTTGGCGAATGATAGCAAAAAAGCTAAGATTGGCGCTGATGAAGCAATGGTTGAATTGTCAAAAAGCAATATCTTGCTGATTGGTCCGACAGGCTCTGGTAAGACCTTACTAGCGCAAACTTTAGCACGTCTGCTTGATGTGCCGTTTGCAATGGCCGATGCCACCACCTTGACCGAAGCGGGTTATGTTGGTGAAGACGTTGAGAACATTGTGCAAAAGCTCTTGCAAGCCTCGGATTACGATGTGAGCAAAGCTGAGCAGGGCATCATCTATATCGATGAGATTGATAAAATCAGTAAGAAAGGCGACAACCCTTCTATCACGCGTGACGTGTCGGGCGAAGGTGTACAGCAAGCCTTGCTAAAGCTTATCGAAGGCACGGTTGCTGCTATCCCGCCACACGGTGGGCGTAAGCATCCACAGCAAGAGCTGATCCAAGTCGATACCAGCAACATCCTTATCATCGTTGGTGGCGCGTTTGCCGGTCTTGATAAAGTCATCCAGCAGCGTACAGAAAAAACTGGTATTGGTTTCAATGCTGATGTCAGCTCAAAAGATGACAGTAAACGTAGCTCAGATTTGCTCCAGCAAGTCGAGCCAGAAGATTTAATCAAGTTCGGTCTGATTCCTGAGCTGATTGGTCGTCTGCCCGTGTTGGCCGCGCTGCAAGAGCTTGATGAAGAAGCGCTAGTACAAATATTGACGGAACCAAAGAACGCTTTGGTTAAGCAATATAAGTACTTGTTCGATATGGAAGGCGCTGATATTAGCTTTACCAAAGAAGCGCTTGATGCGATTGCCAAAAAAGCAATGGCACGCAAAACCGGTGCTCGCGGTTTACGCTCTATCGTAGAAAATGCGTTGCTTGATACTATGTATGAGCTGCCGTCTATGAAAGATGCAAAGACTGTGCTCGTCGATGAGCAAGTGATCAACGACGGCAAGACCCCTGAAATCGCTTAATATATAGTTCAATGATAACAGCTAATTATTTAATTGACTGTCATCAAAAAAAGCGTCTGGCATTATGCTAAGACGCTTTTTTTATGTCTGGTCATTTTTAATGATATAGGGTCTGTCTGCACAAACGCAGCAAGCAAGAAAAATGGATATCAGCAGTGCGTGATGGTTCGATATTACTTTTCACTGACTATAGGTGGCTCAAAAAATGACAGCTGCGTTTATCAATCGTGGGCAGGTAAATTCATAAATCATGCTAAGGTAAAGCGACTTCTTATGCGGTCTCCTTAGTCATGACTAAAGTGATGACCAAAGTTACGACCAAACCTCCCGAATCAATGATACAAAGGATTGTTCATCATGCTTAACAATGTTACTTCTATAGCAACCTCCCTACGTCAGCACCTCCCTTTTTCTGCTAATGAAAACCATGACATTACCCCCTATTACCGCAATCATGTCGCTGCTATCACTGGTGCCGGCTCTGGTATGGGTCGCGAGCTTGCCATTCATTTAGCAAAAATGGGCTGTCATGTCGCGCTATCCGATATCAATCCTGAGCAGTTAGCCCAAACCAAAGCACTGCTCGTCGGTTATGATGTCAAAGTCACTATGACCGTACTCGACGTCTCAGACAATAAAGCGGTGCAAGCGTGGGCAGACGACGTCATGAGCGATCACGGCAAAGTGAACTTCATCTTTAACAACGCAGGCGTGGCGCTATATTCGACCGTAGAAGGCAGCAGTATCGATGAGCTTGAATGGGTCATGGATATCAATTTTTGGGGTGTGGTCTATGGCACCAAAGCCTTTTTACCTTTGATCAAAAATAGCGTCAAAGAAAGCGAATCGACTAAAAGCGGTAAAGACAGCAAAGCACGCCAATTTGACGAACATGGTCACATCATTAATATCTCAAGTCTGTTTGGTTTGACCGCTCAGCCTTCGCAGTCTGCCTATAATTCCAGTAAGTTTGCGGTACGTGGCTTTACCGAGAGCCTACGTCAAGAGCTCGACATTCAGCGCTGCGGCGTCTCAGCGACTTGCATTCACCCAGGTGGCATCAAAACCAATATCGCCAATAGTGCGCGTGGTAATGACAGTATCAGTGACCTTGGAATGCGTGGTGGCAGCAAAGCGATCAGCAGTTTTAATAAATTCTTAAAGTTCGATGCCAGCGATGCCGCTTGGATTATTCTGCAAGCGGCCGCAAGCAACCAGTCGCGCTGCTTGATTGGTAACGATGCCAAAATGATCGACGCCGTACAGCGCTTGTTTCCAGCAAGCTATAGCAAAATACTGAATGACGTCAATAAGCTGTCACGCAAATTGAAAGGTAAGAAACCTGCCAGAACGGGTGTTCGTAAATCGGCCTAGTCGCTATAAGATTCAGATAAAGATAAAGATAAAGAACGGTCAAAAAAAGCCCCGCTACACTAGCAGGGCTTTTTTTGTTTTTTAGCCTTATCGAAAAGGTCAAACAGCCCTTGATGATTAAGGCAGTTTCATATCACCATCGACTAACCATCCCAGCCGGCGCATCATATAAGCGACTACGCCAGCAATCAGCGCAGGCAATACGAACATCAATAAGATAATCGCTGTCCATAGTTGAGCGCTACTCATAATCTCTTGTGACGCTTCAATGACGCCAAATACTCCTACCAGCCCAGCAGTACCCATACCCGCTCCTGTCGCCGTACACGCCAAGCCAAAGCCGACCGTGGCGATAGGACCAACGATGGCGCTAGCGACAACGGCAGGCAATAAGACCACAGGTTTTTTTAGCACGTTCGGAATTTGCAACATGCTCGTGCCTAGACCCTGAGAGACGACACCGCTGATCCCATTGTCTTTAAAACTGGCAACGGCAAAACCAATCATATGCGCCGCACAGCCAACCACAGCAGCGCCACCTGCTACACCACCAAGCCCAATAGCGATACAAATAGCAGCGCTAGAGGTTGGTAAGGTCAATAAAATACCCACCACTACTGCAATCACAATACCCATTAGTAATGGCTGTAGCTCAGTGGCCGCTTGAATACCTTGACCAATAGCAGCGACGGCAGCGACGATAGGCGGATTAAGCAAAGCACAAACTGCCAATGCCACGGCGCATACCAATAAAGGCACTAGCAGAATATCAAGCTTGGTCTTGCCAGCGACCCAAGTACCAGCGCGATAAGCAAATACCGAGGTCAGGTACGCGCCAATGGGATTGCCGGGTAACGCCACGAACGTCGCAGGTCCTCCCACTTGCGGGGTAAAAAGCGTCCCTGCCATCAACGCTTCAGAGTGCGCACCAAGCATCCCTGCTACCAAGCAGCTGAGCATAACCAAGGTCGGCGCTTTGAGGTAGTAAGCAATGCCCACACCGATACCAGCACCCATTAATACAGAGGCCAGCTTGCCGACTGCGATGAGTGCTGGCAAGTCTAACCAACCACCGATTTGTGAGATAATCAAACCAGCAATCAATGTGACAAATAGCCCTAAAGCCATACCCGTAAAAGCATCGATAAAATATTTTTGAAAAAAGGCTTTAACGTTGCCAGTAGGCGGTGTTGCTGAGTCAGATATTGTCATAGCCATACTCTTTGTGAAGATTTTAATAAGATAGAATAAACCAAAAACATAAAACACTCTTGTTAAAAATCAGAGATAAAAAAAGCGTCATTGCGACGCTTTCTTATTATTAACACATGACTAAAACGAGCACAAAGCATTCAACCTAACGGCGCTGCTCAACGATGATGGAGTCAATGCCGTTGTTTTGTAGGCGCTGCTGCGCACTAGCAACCGCTTGACGGTTATTCATCGGACGCGAGATGACCTGATAAATTGGCAAACCATTACCCGTGGTGTTTTTGACCACTCTGGCATCCACGCCAGCCATGAGCACTTGCGCACGGCGACGGTCAGCTTCATCGGCATCACCAAAGCTGTTAATCTGTAAGATATAGGTCGCCGCAGGTTTGGCAGGTTGGACGCTAGCCGCATTCGTCCCTGAATTATTGGCTCGGTTTGCCGTATTGCCACTATTACTAGTCGCCGGCGCGCCATCATAGGTAGCGTCTTCTTCAACGATAACGATATCATCGCTATTATTGGCCGTACCAGCATTGTTACCACGGCTTGGCTCGATCACGGTGCTTTCAGAAATACCAAAGTTACCCGTATCATCATTGCGACTGGCTGAATTGCTCTCCGGTTGAGTAACGACGACGTCCGGCTCAAAAGCACCGATACTGCCCAAGCCATCATTACCTGTTTCACCGATATTTTCATCAGGGATGGTCGCCATCTCTTGATTAGGCAAGATATCGTAGAACTCGTAATCGCTATTATCGGTATCGGTATCGACGCGGGGCTCTACCTGCCGATCAGGATCATTACCGGCAGTGCTATCAGCGGGACTAAAATCAAATAATGGTGAGAGGTACAAAAACACCCCGATCATTAGGGTCAATACTGCCCCGACAAACATCCATAATAAACCTGATACGCTACTTGATTTGCGCTTTTCGGTCGCACCTTTAGGTTTTTTGGCTAGCATGGATCTCTTTCTCCCTACTGAATCTATCTGTCGTTATCGAATTATCGTCGAATTATTGCTATCGCTCGTCTGTATATGTTCTACATGCTAGACGGTGCAGATAACCCTAATAAACTAAGCCCATTGGACACTACTTGACGTACCGCTTTTGACAAGCGCAGACGGGCTTGCATCATATCGAGCTCTTCTTGGCTTGGCGTCTCACCTGAGGTCAAGCTCACTGGCAGAATACGATTGCTATCGTACCAGCCGTGGAAGAGTGCTGCCAAATCTTTTAGATAGTTGGTCAGTACATGCGGCTCATAGCCTGTAGCAGCTCGTAACAGTGTCGCTGGATAGGCCGCTAAGAGTTTGATTAGCTCATCTTCACTAGGCGCTGTCAGCAAGTTTTGGTGCTGGGCACCAATCAAATCGTCTACAATCAGACCACTGGATTCTAGCTTTTCTAATACGCGGCAAACCCGTGCATGCGCGTATTGAATGTAATAGACCAAGTTGTCTTTGCTTTGTGATTTGGCCAGCTCTAAATCGAAGTCGACGTGCACTTCAGGCTTACGCGCGACATAATAGAAGCGCGCTGCATCGTTACCGACTTCATGACGCAGCTCGCGCAAGGTGACAAACTTGCCTGAACGCGACGACATTTGCACTTTTTCACTGCCGCGCCATAATGCTACGAATTGAACCAGCACCACATCAAGGCGTTCTGCATCAATCCCCAAAGCTAACAACGCCGCTTTTACCCGTGGCACATAACCATGGTGATCCGCGCCCCAAACGTTGACGACTTTATCAAAGCCACGATCGAACTTATTTTTATGATAAGCGATATCAGAGGCAAAGTAAGTCGATTGTCCATTGGCACGGCGTACCACACGATCTTTTTCATCACCAAAATCAGTCGATTTAAACCAAATATTGCCGTCTTTTTCGTACAGATAGCCTTTATCCTCTAAAATCTGTAAAACCGGCGCAATCTCACTATCAATGGATCTTTCGCTAAACCAGCATTCATAACGCACACCAAAGTCATTTAAGTCGTCTTTGATATCAGCCAGAATACTGCTCAATGCTGCATTTAAAAACAGCTCATAGGCATCACCAAGCAACGCTTTGCTGTTAGCAATCAGACCATCAATATGCGCTTCTTTGTCGCCTGATAACAATGTTTTTTCACCATCATCATTGATTTCAAACTGGGCATCTTCTGGCGCATTTTTAGCAACGTCTATAAAGCTGTGCACGTAGCTAGTGCCATGTTGTGCTTTTAGTGTTTGGGCAATATCACTGACATAGTCGCCTTGATAGCCGTTCACGGGAAAAGTTATTTGTTCACCGTTGGCTTCTAGATAACGCAGATACGTACTGGTCGCTAAGATGTCCATTTGCCGACCGGCATCGTTGACATAATACTCACGAGTGACGTCATAACCAATGGCTTCGAGCAAGTTTGCCACGCTCATGCCAAACGCAGCACCGCGTCCATGACCGACATGTAAACTAGAGGTTGGATTGGCGGATACGAACTCAACCTGTACCTTTTGCCCTTCGAACTGGTCGCTCAAACCAAAGCGATCCTGTTGTTTAAAAATATCGTCTAACACCGAAAACTTAGCGTCGGCATTTAAAAAGACATTGATAAAGCCTGGACCCGCGATTTCTACTTGGCGAATGTCTTGGTTGTCAGGCAGCGCATTGACGATTTTTTCGGCAAGCTGGCGTGGATTGCTCTTAGCCGCTTTGGCAGCCGTCAGCGCGATATTACTGGCAAAATCACCGTGGCTTAAATCTTTCGTACGGGTGATTTGACTGTTATTTTGCCAATCAGCTGGCAACGCGCCATCGGCTTGTAAGGTTTGAACCGCATCATTAAATAAGGATGCTAGCGTATCAATTTGGGCTTGTGACATAGGACTATAAACTCAGATAAATAAAAAATGGTACAAAAAATGGGGCGAATGCGCGCAGTCGGTAACGGCTTATTATAATAGCGACTGACATGGCAGGTGACAAATTAATATAAAAAGATAAGTAACCTGTAAATATAACAATCTTTGCGCTTTATTGCACTATTTGCGCCAAAATTAGCACCAAAATCTTACGGTTATGAAGGTTGGTACTCATATTTGAGATTAATTGGCAGTTATTTAGCATTTCGGGTTCAGATTGAGAACACGCCTTAATAAAAAATGCAATTGTAGCGTTACTGTTGTCTCACTGATAGCAGCAGTTTATACCTGCTTACTTCCGCGTTATAATGACGCTTTGTATTTTGCCCCTCTATTTAATTTTCATTTATTATTTTATTGCTGCTCATTATTTGAGGAGTGATGCACTTTTTTAAAGTGATTTTTAAAAAGCGATAAAGTTGGTTCACTATAATTTGGATATAAGGAAGCTGAGCGAAAGTACTACCAATAGTAGACCAAGCAAGGCTAACACCCTATCCAATTTATAGTGAATTGACTATAAGATAATAGCGTTAAATAGATGGCATGTTACTACTCTATAGGATTAAGCCATGTTTGCTATTGCTGCCAGTACCGTCACCAGTTGGGGGCTGTACGTACTATTACCCATATTTATTGCGTTTTTATTCTTTATCATTTGGGACTTATCAAAACGCTCTGAAGCCGGTCGCGCCGGTACTTTTTGGATGTTTTTAGCGCTTGGTGCGGGCTTTATAGGATTTATACTCAAGGTGCTAATAGAAGTGGCGTTTAACAAATGGTTCATTTAAACAGATCTCTTATTTATAAACCATAAGAAAAACGGATAGCGCTATTCGTCAATGATAATATGACTGACCCTGTCGCTAATAGACAAAGTCACCAATAAAGAGCCGTCGCTGCCAAAGTCATTATTCATGTTGTTTATGTGAGTGTATTAAAGCAAATCATTCACTTATCTCACTGCGAGATAACGTCACTCACGTAAGTCGGCAAATCCCACGCGCCACCGGCGAAACCCCGGCACATTCCTGTGCTGGAATCTTCCGCTTGAACAAAGTCTTTTCCATCCCAAACCCATATCGCCCGATTCCAGCAATCACCAAACCCGCGGTCTTTGTGTGTTGCCCAAATCTCGCCATTAGAATAATCATTGCCCATGGTAGTAATTAGCTGCGAACGACGGGGTTTTGCCTTGTCAATCAGCCAATAACCATAGCCTTCGTTGTATGCGCCCTGCCAACAAATATGACTGGCTAATGTATGGGTAGCATCTACGGGTGTAAATTCCCAGTCTAGCCTATCAGCGCCATATTCTTGCATTCGTTGGTACGCTTCGGTCTTTGGATTGACCAGCTCACAGTCTCCCATATCGTCTTCAGAGCCGATAAGCTCCTTAGCATCAATATCAATCCACTTATTTATATTTTTTTGAAAATACACTAGCTTTGCAGGGTCGAGCTGCTGTTTATCATCAGAATATGAGATCGCTTTTTTAATCACAGGTTTTGCTTTGGCTGCTTTAGGCCTTTGCCGATTGGGATTGTTTTTGCTTACCAGTGCTATCGATGTGCCCACTCGCCCTTGCACCTCGTCAAGCTTGAGCAGCACGGCACTCATGCCTTTATCGCTGATTATCCAACGATCATCACCCGCTCTTATCTCTATCTTAGTATTTTGACGCGAATGACTTAGAAGCTGCTGAGTTTGCTTAGTATTAAGCTCACCCTTCTCAATGGCACCATAATTTTTATTGTTTAGCCAAAGCTCTGTTGCCCTCAATTCATTGTCGCTACTATCCACCTTGTCTTCTTGGTATTCAAAAGCCACCTGTACATCTGGTATCGACTTTTGCGGTAAGGCTGTCAACAAAATCGAGGCAGGCGTATCCAACATACTCTCATCCGCATAACCCGCTGCTCGGCAAGTCAAGGTATTATCACAGACCAGTTGCCAATCATCCTGCACAAAGCCCCACCCTTCAAATGGCGTACCATAGGCAGCATGAGCAGATATGGACGTCAATGGCAGCAAACCCATCATAGCACTGAGTAAAATCGTTAACTTTTTCACTGCCCATTTTCCTTATGGTAGGTAAGTACGAGCTACTTTTTGGCAATCAAGGTCGCGCGCATCGGTGCAGGATAGCCTTCGAGGGTTTTGCTAGAATCATTGGGGTCTAAAAAATCGGCTAACGAATGATAGGTCATCCATTCCGTTTTACGTTGTTCCTCAATCGAGGTTACGGCTACATCTACGCAGCGCACGTCTGAGAATCCAGCCTTTTCTAGCCAGCCAATTAATGCGGCGACTGACGGCAAAAAATACACGTTATTCATTTGCGCATAGCGATCATGCGGCACCAGTACCGTATTGGCATCGCCTTCAATGACCAAAGTCTCAAGCACCAACTCACCACCTTTTACCAACTGTCCTTTGAGTTGTTGCAGGTGCTCAAAGGGTGACTGACGATGATACAGCACGCCCATACTAAACACGGTATCAAACAGCTGACTGTGCTCTGGCAATGCTTCTAATGGTACGGGAATATAATGGGTACGATAACGACCTGTACCATGAACATGAGCATCAGCGTTACCCACAAAATGACGAATCGCCATAAACTGATGATAAAACAGGCAAGACGGATCAATGATAATTACTGTATCCGCGCCAGCCCCTGCCATACGCCAACCGTGATAACCGGAGCCGCCGCCGACATCTAAAACACGCCGACCTTTTAAATTTCCTAAATGCGGTGCGACCCGCTGCCACTTCCAATCACTGTGCCACTCGGTATCTATAAAAATTGGCGCGGCTTGTTGATCTTCATTCTGACCACTATCGACTTGACCACCAATCTGAAAAGGCCCTTTGCGCCATGGCATCAATTGCTTTAGTAGCGCCATGGTTTGTTTGCGCTCAGAGTCACTCAACGGCGCATTAATCGTCAATATGTCACTGTCCAAATCCACATTATAAACGGCTAATGTTGGCAAACGTGCTACCGACGCTTGATAAGCCGGCGCATGCGCATAGTTGGCTTTATCCTTGATATCATTTAACCACGTGGGTAATTTTGACAGCCACTCATAGGCGCTCGGCTGCTGCTGTGCCAGCTCTAATAAGGTTAAATACAGTTCGCGTTCGGCGTGGATGATAGTGTCGTTAAGCATAAAAGCAGATTACCGTGTTGATTGTTATTTAAATGGATAATAATGAAAACAGTGAAAGTAAAGAAAAAGCAAAAAAAATGAGCCTCAAGATTGGAGTGCTTTAAAAGTGGGCAAATATGCGAGGCATAGCTCGGTGTTCTTTAATAATTATGCTCACGCCTCGTCCCTCGGCAGAAGCATATACTTCGTAGGGTGTGCCCAGCGCACCTGAAATTTCTTTAAATAGAATTTTCTAATAGCTCATAACGCGAGTATTTACTTGTGCCATTAAATTAAGTATACGCTACGCATTTCCTTGTAGAATCTCCGCTTCACTACGAAGGTCGTCGTACTCAAAAACACTATCACTATTATCCTGACCTTTAAAAACAATTTTGCCTTCTTCTAGCCAACCTAATACATTTTTAGCGTTGCTAATAATCTCGGGATAAAAGTCATCTAAAATATCGTTTAATTCATCATTTGGTATCGAAGTATCGTAATCTGTTAAGCGAACTCCGTATGCCATCCCTAGCCTTTCAAGAAACTTGTAATTATCGTGATACAAATGATACATTTCATGAATCGCATCACCACAACCTTCATCTCTATTGATAATTGAGTTTAGATATTCTGTTATTCGGTCTGCTTCAAACTTGTAAAAATGGACGTATCTTGCAAAACTATCATAGTAATCCTTAAAACTATCTTCAGAACTATAATCAAAGGAAATCAGCTCAAGATACAAATCAGGGTTGCTAGACTCTAATACGTTGTCTTCATACAACCATTGTTCAAACGATTGTATGCTCATTTTTTTTGTTAACACTTGATGAATATGTTGTTCAGCTATAGATGGAATCATATTAGTGCCTTGTTTGCCCCCAAAATAAATCCTATTTAAACGCCACCACAGAAACGAAATTCAAAAACTGAAACCACGTGAGATGCCGCGCGAAACCAACTTGTCCTAAACGCTGATGATGCTCATCTAAAGTATCGGTAATCAAGACGTTTTCTAGCGCATTACGCTTGCCGCTAATTTCCATCTCGGTATAGCCGTTGGCGCGCTTAAAGTCGTAATAACGCTCAACCAACCATGCATCATACTGCTCATCAAACGCATGGGTTTTCTCAGTTAGTACTAGTATGCCACCTTCACTTAATGCGGCATAAATTTTCTCTAATACTGCAACTCTATCGGCAGCAGGTAAAAACTGTAACGTTAAGTTCAAAATCACCATATCGCAGGGTTCAAGCTCAATATCACGAATATCCGCAGTGATCACTTCTATATCGTGCTCAGGATAATGATCATTCAATAAAGTCGTCGCTTCAGCGGTCATTGCAGGCGAAATATCAATCGCTTTAATTTGTAAGTCTTGCGGCTCAAACTCACCAGCGAGTGCCATACTTGCGCCACCAAGCGAGCAACCCAAATCATAGATACGACTGACACGCTGACCCTTATCATCCTGCTGACGATATTTACAATGACGACGAGCAAAGATAGGCAGCATGGCCAATACTTGACCGTAACCGGGAACACTGCGGCGAATCATATCAGGGAAACAAGCCACCACTTGCTCATCAAAGGAAAAGCGCGCCGCTTTATCGAGTGGCGTTGTGAATAAGGTGTCATGTTTGATAGCAGGCTTGGCTTGGTTCATGGTGCGACTCGTTTTTGGTTTTTGGTTTTCGACATTGAAACTTTGATTGGGAAATGCTCAGTGGTTCTGATCGATACTATTTAATCGATGCTATTCAACTGATAGCGTTAGCCCAGAGCGGACTAACGTAGCAAAAGCCCATTATAACATTACTGTTTGTTACTTATCGCAGCCAACTGCCCTGCTAAGCTGATTAGGTCGCGCTAAGGGTAATAAATTCTTCAAAGTAACAAGTCATTGAAAAATGACATCATTGCATCCAAATAAAGACCTTAGCCTATCTCTATAACAACATCTATAATAATAGGAAAAATTATGCAAACCATTATATTAGGCGGTGGCTGTTTCTGGTGCACCGAATCTGTATTTTTATCCGTCAAAGGCGTACAGTCTGTCGTTTCAGGCTATATGGGCGGCGATGCTGTCTCTGCTAACTATGAAGCCGTCTGCGGCGGCGACACCGGACACGTTGAAGTCATCAAGGTTAAGTTTGATGAGTCTATCGTCCCGTTAGAAGTCATACTCGATGTTTTCTTTGCCACTCACGATCCCACCACGATGGATCGTCAAGGCAATGATGTTGGTAGCCAATATCGCAGCGTGGTGTTTTACACAGACGAAGATCAAAAACCAACCGTCGATCGCACAATCAACAAACTACGCGACATGGGTCTCAACGTCGTCACAGAAGTACACCCTGCCGTTGAATTTTATCAAGCAGAAGAGACCCATCAAGACTTCTTCAATAGAAATCCGGGACAGGCTTATTGCAACTTCGCCATACCGCCAAAGCTTGCCAAATTGCGTAAAGAGTTCAGTAAGTACATGGTGAGCTAAACAAAACGTTAAATAAGAAACTGCTGAAAAAGCATAGTTCTTAGAGCGACTTTTAATCATAGCCAAACGCTTATTCCATAGGCGTTTGGCTTTTTAATACCCTTAGTATTATTAACCAAAAAGCTATTATAAAAATAACTAATAATATAAACTTCAATGAATAAAGGCGAACTTATGAACCCTGAATTTTGGCAAGCGCGCTGGCAAGAGAAACGCATTGGTTTTAATCAGTCTGAAGTTAATCCGTTATTAACGAAATACTTTAGCCATTTAAACGTGCCCACTGGTGGTCGAGTATTTGTGCCTTTATGTGGTAAGTCAATAGATATGGCATGGCTAGCAGCGCAAGGCTATGACGTGGTTGGCGTTGAACTGGTTGAGACAGCCGTACAAGAATTCTTTGCTGAACAAAATATCATACCTACTGTACATCAGCATGTGCGTAATCCAGCGATCAAATATTATCAAGGTCAGCTAACAGGACGAACAATAACGTTATGGGTCGCTGATATTTTTGCGCTAACAGCTGAGGATATTGGCTTTGTCGATGCAGTATATGATAAAGCGGCATTGATTGCCCTGCCAGCCAATATGCGTATGAAATATAGCGAGCACGTACACAAACTTGGTGTTAATGTGAGTAATAAAATAGCGCCGCAACTGTTACTCACATTGAATTATGACCAAAGTAAAAAGAATGGACCACCCTTCTCGATTAGTAGCGAACAGATACAGCAATACTATGGCGAGCACTATCAAATTAACGAGCTGATAAATGAACCTGCTACTATTGGCTCCGCACCTGAGCTAAAAGTCACTGAGCATGTTTGGCTGTTGAATTAAATATAAGCTTAATTATCGCAATGATTCAATAGTGATTAAGCGACGATTAAATCATAACGGAGAAACCTAATGAAAGCTTTAGTTAGTCTCGTCAGCTTAATCGCCTTTTTGCTGGTGGCGCTACCCGGTCCGCTTTATAAATATGGCATCGTCGATTTGGGTACCGCCTTTACGGGATTTAAATTCGGCGTGTTTGCTGGCATCGCTGCCCTTATCTTACTCGTTTTACAAATGATATTTAAACGCAAAACAGTGACACTTGGTAGCACGGTAATAGCGCTGCTACTGTCTGCTATTGCCATAGCTATGCCGCTAAGTATGATGAATAAAGGCAAAAGTGTACCGCCTATTCACGATATATCGACCGACTTGATTAATCCACCTAAGTTTGTGGCCATTGCCCCACTACGCGCTGATGCGCCAAATCCCGTTGAGTACGCAGGTGCGGAAGCTGCAAAACAACAACGTGACGCCTATCCGGATCTGAAAACCTTGAGCTATACGCAATCAAAGTCTGAATTGATCAAGGCGACCGAACAAGCCATCAATAATTTAGGCTGGGATTTGGTAAATAGTGATGTGGATAAAGGCATTGTCGAAGCGACAGATAGTACGATGTGGTTCGGCTTTAAAGACGACGTTGTCGTACGTGTGACGGATAACGGCAGTGAGCGTCTGCTCGATATTCGCAGTAAGTCACGGGTTGGCGGTAGCGATTTGGGCAAAAATGCAGAGCGCATTCATAACTTTATTAATGAGTTGGATAAGGTTTTGGAGAAGTAGTTGGGTTTTAGTGAAAATAAGGATCTACTAAGATGCTAGGCATTTTGACACTAGACTTTTCCATCCAAAACCCTCTCCTAACCTCACGCCAGCGTCCATTTATAGTAACTGAGTGCTTCGATACCTTTTCTTTACTATTTAGATTGGTTACTCTAAGTCCATACTGCCTTAACCAGTTCTGCATCCTCTTTTAATGACCACTTTGACGTTTATAGGACATTTTCATGCGTTTGACTCCAGTTTCTACTTTATCGCTACTTAGCCTTGCTGTTGGTTTGAGTTTTGCTAGCACTGCCCAAGCGGCCAAACCTCCAGCCCCAGACTTATCGAATGCCGAGCTGCAACAATGTTTAGATGGATTAAAAAACTCTAGCAAATTTAGCGGAGTTGATGGTTATACCTTTAACAACTATCGCCCAAGCCAGCCTGATCCTAGCGTCATTCAATCGTTGAACTATCAACCAGAGTTTCAAAAAGACGTTTGGGATTATCTCTCATCACTGGTCGATAGCGAGCGCGTAGAAGACGGTATTCGTGCCAAGCGCCAGTGGAGTGATACGCTACGTAAAATCGAATCACGCTATGGGGTCAAAGCCGAGCACGTACTAGGCGTCTGGGGTGTTGAGTCAAACTTCGGTCAGACATTGGGCAAAAAGCCGTTGTTTGAATCCCTAGCGACGCTGTCTTGTTTTGACCGTCGTCAGAGCTACTTTCAAGGTGAATATGCCAATGCGCTAAAAATCGTTCAAAATGGCGATATTGCGCCAAATGATATGACTGGCTCATGGGCAGGTGCTTTTGGGCAAACGCAGTTTATGCCGAGCACTTTTTTAGAATTGGCCGTTGATTTTGATGGCGATGGTCGTCGCGACTTGGTTAATAGCGTCCCTGACGCGCTAGCCTCTACCGCTAACTTCTTGGACAATCGTGGTTATCGTACTGGCGAGCCGTGGGGTTACGAAGTCAAGTTGCCCAGTGGTTATTGGGCCGCCTCTGACCGAAAGAACAAAAAGTCTATCAGCCACTGGCGCGATCAAGGGCTAACGCTCGCCAATGGCAGTCCATTGCCTTACGACTTGAATAGTGCAGGATTACTATTACCTGCAGGCGCTGAAGGCCCTGCTTTCTTAGTGGGTAAAAACTTCGATACGTTTTATTCGTACAACGCGTCAGAGAACTACGCCTTAGCCATCGCGCATTTGTCAGACCTAATTACCAAAGAAGACAGCAGCAAAACTGACTTCGTCACTGCTTGGCCTACCGATGATCCGGGTATCAGTCGCCAGCAAGCCAAAGACATTCAGCAAGCGCTGTTAAATGCTGGTTATGATATTGGTGAAGTCGACGGCATTATTGGAGACAATACTCGCACTGCGATTCAGCAGTACCAAACCAGTAAGGGCATCTTCCCCGCTGATGGACGCGCAGGACAGAAATTTTACCGTTCAATCATTGGAAATGCAGGAAACATAGCTCCAAGAAGCACACAATATGGCAACCAATATGGGCAACCAGCGAACAGTCAGCCTTTACAGCCTGCCTCTGCTGATCGCATGGGACAGTTGATTCAACAACAAACGAGCAGTCCCATCACTTACTCCCCTCAGTCGTCAGTCCAACCATCAAGTTCTGGCAATACGCGTTATCGCCGCGTGACAAGTGCCGATGGTAGCGTGAAGCTCGTGCGTGTTGACGAAGGTTCATAGCACTACAGCATGTCCTCATTTTTATTACTATTTTTAAAATGAGGGCATGCGCTAAGTTTGTGATAAACCTAATTGTTATAGATCAAAAAAAGCCACGCTAATATGATTAGCGTGGCTTTTTTTGATCAAGCGATTACCTATTGAGATCATTTATACGATCGGTGGTGGATTGGGTTTGCCATTATTACCATCCCAATTTTCACGGGCTTTATCATCCAAATCCGCAGGCGTCTTCGGCTCCCATTTACCATTTTCTTTCCAGGTGTCGTCGCCCCAATCTTCGTCTTCCTGTTTTTTGTCCCAATCTTTATAGGCTTTACTAGGGTCGATGCCACGGCGCTTCATATCCGCCACTTGCTCTTCTAGCGTGTGATATTGTTCGGCATCATGCATGGTTTTCTCTAGGCCATCAATCTCTTTTCTTAACTCGTCATGTTTATCATTACTCATGATAGTGCTCCTTAATCAGTCAATATTATTATACGCTTTTATGTTTGTCGTTTTTACGGTAGATAAGTTTATATAGGCTAGTACACCATTTGAATCGTTTTTATCTCAATTATTATTTTAATAACTATTATTCTACTAACCAATATCGTAAAACCATTTTACGCTATTGACCTTTATTATCACGAGTCTTGGCTAAATTCACAACCGTTGCCGCGTATGCTTTGTATTACAAAACGTAGTAGCAAGCACAGGAAATCCGTTGACAATCCTTACCGTGCCATTGATTAGAGTTTCTGATTACCATTACTAAGTCTGAACGGTTGATTGTTTATTTTTTAGTAGGTTTTGGGCATAGAAAGTCAATTTCCACAATTCTTGTGAGACTCGCGTACCATAAGTCGTTAACTGTATCCAGTTCGCTGCGACCAGCTGGCGTTGCAAATGGTTTAAGTCATTTTGGGCAATTTGGCAGCGTGCTACGGCGTGGACGTTGGGCATCTCTTGCTTAATATCGTGCTCAGCCTTGGAGGCAATGAGACGATTAATGGCACTTTGTAAACCGTAGCTTGAGAATGTCGCCGGTATTTTCATCAAGGTGCTCAATATCTCTTGCCACGTTAAGGTCATCGATCTGGTGACATCTGTCAAGTTGCCGCCAGCATAGGCTTGCGCACTATATTGAATCACGAAAGTGTCTGTTAAGACGATAGGTTTACTGACACTATCCGTGGCAGTACCTTGGTGGACGACACGGTTATTTTGTTTTAGCAGCGTGCTCGTAGGGGATGGGGAGATTATGGATTCAGACAAGGCGGCTTGTTTGCTTAGCCGGACTGATTCTTCACTAACCCTTACCCACACGTCTTTTACGCTATGTTGAATCACCATGTTAGGGTAGGCTTGAATGAGCAGTTTCTCAATATCCGTATCCTCATCATAATGATGCAAATGCTTAGCTTGCTGAGTAACCGTATTAATAAACTCTTGCAACTGCCGACTGACATCTGCACCCTGAGGATGGTTTTTGACCAAGATGAGTAAAGGCTTGAGCTTGGCTTTGGCATTCAGATAGCTCAGATGCATTTGACTGACACCAGTGTTTTGCATGGTGCCATAGCTATCGCCAATGATCATTAGCGCATAATCACAGGCATCGATACATTGGCGACCGTATAATGAAGCTTTCGGTAACTTACTAGAGACATCGTAGGTTAAGAATGCCCGCGCCTGAAAAAAAATCGCCACACTGTTCAAAACCAACAACTGATCGTTGTCAGCGCAAATGACATGAATATGATAACGACGGTTTGGCAAAATAACCTCTGCGCTTGGATAATGACACAAATAAGTATGGGTGGAATAAAAGCACAAATATCTTGTCTTGCACAGACTAGCCTAGCATAATCCTAGGCAGATACGCTCAGTTTATTTTCTCATTAGAGGGATAGTAACTGATATAAATGCAAAATTGTGGATATAAAAGGGCTTGCCATTACCTATCAATGATGGAGCTTACTAAGCATAGTACTGTAGGTGTGTCTCTTTGCCAAGCAAACGCTGTATCAGTATAGCCAATTTTTCATCATATTTGGTTGCATAAAAAGTCAACGGTGGTCGGTTAATTATGCCCATATCCCTACTCTCTTTATGATCATCCTGAGCACCATCATTAAGCAAAGCAGAAATTTGGTTTGCCACTAATAGTTGCTTGACCCGTTCAGCAATCGCCTGTCCTGAGTCCACCACTTGTATCGATAGCTGTTGCTGTGCAATCTCATCCAATAAGAATGCTTTAAAAAATGGATAATGAGTACAGCCCAGCACCAATTGATCGACTCCGTTTTGTGCAAATATCTGTAGCTGCTGGCGTAGCCGTTGTGCGGTCTCACACTCTTCTGGCATGCCTGCCTCGACCCAAGGCACCAGCTCTGGATCAAAATACTTGGTCACTAGGGTACGGTTAGGACTAGCAATAGCCGTGATGACTTCATTAAGTAGCGTACCGTTCAAAGTTGCTTTGGTGGCCAATACCGCGACATGATTGCTTTTACTTGCTAACACGGCGGGCTTGAGCGCTGGTACCAAGCCGACAATAGGCAACTGCGGATAACAACGTCTAGCTGTCTCTAAAGCATAAGCAGATGCACTGTTGCAAGCAATCACAATGAGCTTGCAGCCCTGCTGATACAACCACTCTACGGCTGTCAAGGTCAATGCTTCGATGTCTTTGCTATCACGATTGCCATACGGTACATGCAAGGTATCTGCATAATAAACATAACGCTCGGCAGGGAGTTGCTGGGCTAAATGCAGATACACAGACAGACCACCAACCCCAGAATCAAATAAGCCAATCGGCGCATTGCGCTCTTTATTAGCCATAGTTTGGCTAACCGAAGTGGTATTTTCAGCGCTATGAATAACCGCTTGTTTAAAATCCTGCTTTTCAACGGCAGTCGACGGTGTCTCAACTACGTTTAACAGGTTGGCTGCAGCAATATTCATCGGTACGCTACCGCTGTTTTCATATCGATACCTTCATTTCAATAGCATTTTTCAAATGTTAATTTTTAAACATAATTCTTTAGACGCAATCTTTTAGACACAACCCTTGAAACTTAGCTTCTCAATAGCGCGTTTAAAACGGTATTTTTATGATAAATAAAAAACAGTCTATCGTATGGATAGACAGTTTTTATTGAGGCTTGATGCTAATTAGCCAGCTGGCATCGACAGCTCATAAGACTGGCCACCACTTTGCAAGGTCAGTATTGTCTCACCTGCTCGCTCTGTTAATTCGCCGATTTCAGTTAGATGATAAAAGGCATTACGAGCGATCAACGCAGTCAAGCCATTTCTGACTGGCATATAAGGTTTTACTTGCGTGTCAGCTTGATTATCAGCAGAGTCATCAGCTGTATAAGTCTGCAAAGTAATCGGATGCTCATCGTCTAAACGTACCACATCGCCAGTCGTCGTGGTAAACTCTAGCCAGCTATGATTAGCTTCTTTAACGATACCAACATCATTGATAAGTAACGGTGCATCTTCCACTTGGATGCGAAGTTTTTGTACAGGCGTCTTTAAAAAGTACTCTACTACCCCATTATTTTCTTCTTTCCATAAGATAGTGGCAAATAAGCTCACCAATGACTCTCTGGTCATTTGCCCGCCCTCATGCCACCATTCACCGTTGGCTTTGATGACCAAATCCATATCGGCGACTTGTTCAGGATGCCACTTTTCCAGTGGCGGTATCGACCGACCTTCACGTGTCCCTGCAGCAGACTTTAAATATTGATTCAGTGCTTCTATAGCATTTGGGTTGGATGCCACGTCCTGCGGTCTGTTAGCACTGTTTTGCGAATTATTATCCGTCTTAATATTATTATCGCTCATCATCTAATCCTTTACCTAGTAATTAAAGTTTGGAAAATCTACTATTACTATAAATTTTAGTTTCGGGTATGATGGGACCATATCGTCATTATACCTTTACTACCCAAATCTTACCTTAACACCGATACTCATAAATGCGTATCGTGTTTGTAGGACTTTTCTTTTATAATGAGTAACGATTTTTTATTGAAACAGTCAAGTGCGCGTTGTCTTAGTGACACATTTTATTAGCGGATATGTTGATCGCTTTTTATTCACTAGGTTTAACAGCAACGTTGTCAATTGATGCCGCAAAGACAGTTTCTGTCGAGCAGCCATATGTCTGAGTGAAATTAGCGCCGCAAGCCTTATTATGCAATTGTTAAGCTAATGATGCCCTGAGATAAGCCACTAAAAGTTTAGGAGTAGGTATGCAAGAGCAAGACAATCAAAAGCCAGTCGTCGACGGTGATAGCGTTCACACTGATGCACCAGTCGCGACAGATACGGCCAAGCTAGACACCACAAAGCCAGAGTCAACGACGCTGACCAAAGAAGCGCCAGCTGAAGAGATTGCTGTCGAAACCGCCGACCTCAAAAAAGCTGAGACCATTGAAACTGCGACAGAAGCAGCAGTCGAACCTGTCGCCGTGGATAAAGAGCCTGCCGAGAAAGTAGCGGTCGAAAAAACGCCTGAACCAGTAGTAGAACCTGTCGCGGCAGAGCCTGAGATTGAGCGCGAATCAATGGAATTCGACGTCATCATCGTCGGCGGCGGACCTGCGGGTCTATCTGCTGCGATTCGTCTGCGTCAGCTCGCTATCAAAGCTGGCAATGATGAATTTATGGTTTGTGTGGTTGAAAAAGGCTCTGAATTCGGTGCTCATACTTTATCTGGCGCTGTTATCGAGCCGCGTGCTTTAAATGAGCTGATACCAGACTGGAAAGAAAAAGGCGCACCGCTAAACGTGCCAGCCACCGAAGATCGCTTCTACTACTTAAATTCAGCCACACGCTCTACCAAAGTACCAGATCCTTTAATCCCAACACCGATGCACAATGACGGCAACTATATTGTCTCATTGGGAAATGTGGTTCGTTGGTTGGCCGTACAAGCCGAAGAGTTAGAAGTCATGATGTTCCCAGGCTTCCCAGCTGATGACATCTTATATAATGACGATGGTTCGGTACGCGGTATCCTGACTGGTGATATGGGTGTGGCGGCCAATGGCGAAGCCAAGCCAAGCTTTGAGCCGGGTTATGAGCTGCTTGCCAAATATACTATTTTTGCCGAAGGCAGCCGTGGTCATCTAGGCAAACGCTTAATCAGCCGTTTTGATCTTGATAAAGACTCAGATCCTCAGCATTATGGTATTGGTCTAAAAGAATTGTGGGAAGTTGTGCCAGAGAAGCACGAGCAAGGCGTGGTCATGCACGGACTTGGCTGGCCATTGACCGAAACGGGTTCTACTGGTGGTTGGTGGTTATACTTCGATGAAAACAACCAAGTAAGCTTTGGTCTTGTCGCTGATTTGTCCTATCATAACCCGTACATGTCGCCATTTGACGAGATGCAGCGCCTAAAGACGCACCCTGTCATTAAGAATGTACTCGAAGGCGGCAAGCGTATCTCTTACGGCGCTCGTGCTTTGACTAAGGGCGGTCTCAACTCCTTACCAAAATTCACCTTCCCTGGAGGTGTATTGGTCGGTGATGACGCTGGATTCTTGAACCCTGCCAAGATCAAAGGCACGCACACGTCAATGAAGTCAGGCATGCTCGCCGCCGAAGCGATTTTCGAAGCGGTACAAGCTGATCGTCAGCATGACGAAGTGATTGCTTATACGACTATGTATAAAGAGTCGTGGTTGTACCAAGATAATTACGAGTCGCGCAACTTCTCGCCTGCAATACACCGTATGGGTCTATTCATGGGTGGTGCTTTCACCTTTATCGAGCACAACTTATTGAAAGGTAAAATGCCATTTACCTTACACGATAACCTGCCAGATTACGATCAGCTAGAGCGTGCCAACCACGCTTATCAGCCTACTTACCTCAAGCCTGATGGTAAACTGATCTTTGATAAGTTATCGTCGGTATTTATCTCTAATACCAACCATGCTGAAGATCAACCAACGCACTTAAAACTTACCGATCAAACGGTGCCTATTTCAATTAACTTACCTTTATATGCTGAGCCAGCACGTTTGTACTGCCCAGCGGGTGTTTATGAAGTAGTCAAAGATGCAGAAGGCGCTAAGTTCGTTATCAATGCGCAAAACTGTGTGCATTGTAAGACCTGTGATATCAAAGATCCTTCGCAGAACATTACTTGGGTGACGCCAGAAGGTGGCGGCGGTCCTAACTATCCAAATATGTAAATCATATTTGAGATAAAGAAATCAATAAAAAACCGCTCTTAATCATAAGAGCGGTTTTTTTTACTTATACATTTTATTTAATAATCACAACCAATCTGTCAGCTTAATCCGTCCAGGCATCACGATTGGCTTCGTCTTTTAGCTTCACAAAGTCATCAGGATTAAATTTAATTTGATCGCCAGTTTTGCCCTCTTTTACTTGTCGCTCATAGTCACGCAATATTCTTAAGGCCACTGGCGATAGGATTAAAATAGCGACTAAGTTGGTCAAGGCCATAAGACCCATCGACAAATCAGCAAAGTTCCATATTGCTGGCAAACTAGCAATCGCGCCGACGAACACCATACCTAAAACCATAAAGCGGAAAATCATAATCATCACTTTGGCATTTTTGGCACCAGAGATAAATTCAAGATTAGACTCGCCATAACTATAGTTAGCAATGATAGACGTAAATGAGAAAAAGAAAATAGCAATCGCGACGAATATTACCCCCATATCGCCAACATATTGCGATAGTGCCAACTGAGTAAGCTGGATACCTTCTTGTTCGACGTTGGGGTCAACCACTCCAGACAAGATAATAATAGAGGCAGTAGCGGTACAAATAACCAAGGTATCCATAAAGACCCCGAGCATCTGCATAAATCCTTGCACTGCTGGATGATCGGGATGACTTTTGGCCGTTGCCGCCGCATTGGGTGCGGAGCCCATACCGGCTTCGTTAGAAAACAAACCGCGTTTGATACCGTTGATCATCGCCTGAGCGATACCGTAACCGATGACCCCGCCCGCTGCTTGCTCAAAGCCAAAGGCTGACTTTACAATCAAAGCAATCGCTGCTGGGAACTGACTGAAATTGGTCACGATAATGAATAGCGCTAATAAAATATATAAAATAGCCATCACTGGTACGATTTTGCCCGCGATGCGGGCTACCGAGCGCAAACCACCAAATACCACTGGCGCCACCAATACGACCAGCACCAAACCTGTCATCCACGTTGGAATGCCAAACGCTTCATTGGTCGCTTGCGCAATCGTATTGGATTGCACGCCATTAAATGCCAGACCAAATGCGACGAGTAGGCAAAGCGAGAAAAATATCGCCAGCCAGCGCTTTCCTAAACCTTTCTCGATATAGTAAGCAGGTCCACCGCGGTAAACGTTATCATTGTGCGGCACCTTATATGCTTGCGCTAAAGTCGACTCAATAAAGCTGGTCGACATACCGACTATCGCGGTCATCCACATCCAAAAAACAGCACCCGGACCACCGAGATAAATAGCAATGGCAACCCCCGCCAAGTTACCCGTACCAACACGCGCCGCAAGTGAGGTCATCAAAGCCTCAAACGAGCTGATGCCGCCATCTTTACGCCCTTGGTTTGAGACGCGTAATAGCTGCCACATGTGACCAAAGTGGCGAAATTGGATAAAGCGGGTGACGATGGTAAAATAAATACCTGCGCCAATCAGTACGAACATGAGCAATCCGTACCAAGGATTACTCGCGATCAACCAATCATTGTTACCCCAGATAATACTAACGCCATAATTGACGATACTATTGAACCAATTTGCTATGCCTTCGTTCATACGAGCTCCTCATTTACGCTTTGTATAACCTACTTTTTTAGATACTGATAACAGGGTTTAATCAGTAAAAATCTTGATTTATTGGTATTCAATACTTGCTATCAAAACGCTACGGGCATTCTATAGAGATTAAATGCCCTACAATCATCACATTTGGTTATCAACTTAGTAACTTTATTTTTAAAATAAATGTTACTTGCCACTCATATCCTATAGAATGTATAAAGTAACAAATTCACAGCACAATTTAGACAGTTGTAGTAGTATTTCAGTAACGTTTATAATTTATGTATATCGTGTCAGAATAAGTGTTTCGTCGCATTGATTGACCATACGTTTAACGATTGAAATTTTCTTATCAATTTTTTTATTACTGATACCTTGAATGGTATAGACATTCCGATAAAGTTAATATTTACTTATTGGCATGAGTAATTAGCGTTCTACAAACCTTAAGATGCTTGTCAGGAAGATAAGAGCTTCAAGAACAATGGATTGTTATGCCCCATCTACCTTCCTCGAAATATATCGTTCTTCCTGCCTGTCAGATTTAATTAATACTGCTATTTATTTTAAATAATTAAATTTTAAGCAATCCATCATATTTTAGGTATTACCCACTTTTTGAGGGTAATGAGCAGTGAATAGTTATTTTTTATGATGTTTTCAGTCGAAAAATAGTCCAAAACTCGCTTATTTTGTTGGTGATTTTAGTTAATGACGCTGATTTGTCGTTTCCGTTCTGCTTTGATCGTTTGTCAGGCAATGCTGGTCATTGCTATAAACGTCGTATCGCTTTTAGTGATACTTGCTAGACCATAACGGCTTATCACGCTTAAACCAATAATTCCGCTTTTATGCAAGACAAAAGGAGTTGTCCTATGGAAAAACACAACGATCCATCCGGTTATTGGCGTGCCAATGTCCGTCTCATCCTAGGTAGCCTAGCCATTTGGGCACTAGTTTCTTATGGTTTTGCTATTCTTTTGCGTCCTCTGTTAGCAGGCATTAGAATCGGCGGTACTGATCTAGGTTTCTGGTTTGCTCAGCAAGGTTCTATTGCAGTCTTCATCATCTTGATCTTTTTTTACGCGTGGCGTATGAACAAGTTAGATAAACAATATGGCGTAGACGAGGAATAGCACTATGAGTCAATTTACAATTAATATTATTTTTGTGGGTCTGTCCTTCGCTCTCTACTTCGGTATTGCGATTTGGGCGCGTGCTGGTACGACCAGCGAATTCTATGTGGCTGGTGGCGGTGTGCATCCGGTCGTGAACGGTATGGCAACGGCTGCTGACTGGATGAGTGCGGCGTCATTTATCTCGATGGCCGGTATCCTTGCCGCTGGTGGTTATGGTGCCTCGACGTATTTAATGGGTTGGACAGGTGGCTATGTACTGCTAGCGATGCTCCTAGCGCCATACTTACGTAAGTTCGGTAAATTTACGGTTCCTGACTTTATCGGCGACCGTTTTTATTCTAAGACAGCGGCTATGATTGCCGTGGTTTGTTTGATTATCGCCTCGACTACTTATGTTATCGGTCAGATGACTGGTGCTGGCGTTGCTTTCTCACGCTTCTTAGAAGTTGAAAACACCACTGGCCTACTGATTGCTGCGGTCGTTGTCTTCTTCTACGCTGTACTTGGTGGCATGAAGGGGATCACTTATACGCAGGTTGCGCAGTATGTCGTTCTTATGATTGCTTATACCATTCCTGCGGTCTTTATCTCACTTGAGTTAACAGGCAATCCAATTCCCGGTCTTGGTTTATTCTCTAACTATACTGAAGCAGGTATTCCTTTATTAACCAAACTCGATCAAGTAGTCACTGATTTAGGCTTTGCAGCTTATACAGCTGACGTTCCTAACAAGCTAAATATGGTGCTGTTTACCTTATCGCTTATGATTGGTACTGCGGGTCTGCCCCACGTTATCATTCGCTTTTTCACGGTTCCTAAAGTCGCTGACGCACGTTGGACAGCGGGTTGGACCCTTGTATTTATCTCATTACTATACTTTACCGCCCCTGCAGTGGGTGCAATGGCGCGTCTCAACTTGATCGATACGATCTATCCACAAGGTGTGGAAGAGCCTGCGCTTACTTATGAGCAGCGTCCAGATTGGATGAGAACATGGGAAGATACTGGTCTTATTAAATATAACGACCTAAATAACGATGGTCGTATTCAGTTATATAACGACAGTGGATTGGGTGCGGCTCAGCTAGCACTCAACACGGCTGAAGCAGAAGGCGGAGATGTTGCAGCTGCCACTGCTGCTGTAGCAGAAGCTCGCACAGCACATGATCTAGAAGTCGATGGCCGCTTTGCCAATGCAGGTTGGGCAGGTAACGAGCTAGACGTCAACGCCGATATCTTAGTATTGGCTAACCCAGAAATCGCTCAACTGCCACCATGGGTTATCGGTCTTATCGCTGCAGGTGGTTTGGCAGCAGCACTATCAACAGCCGCTGGTCTACTACTTGCCATCTCATCAGCCATCAGTCATGACTTGATTAAAAGAAACCTTAATCCAAACATCACTGATAAGGGTGAGCTACGTGTCGCCCGTATCACAATGGGTGTCGCGATTGTCGTGGCTACTTGGCTGGGTATTAATCCACCAGGGTTTGCCGCACAGGTGGTCGCCTTAGCCTTTGGTATTGCAGGTGCTTCACTGTTCCCAGCATTGATGATGGGTATTTTCTCTAAGCGTATTAACAACCTTGGCGCTATCGCCGGTATGTTGACAGGTCTGATTAGTATCTTGGTTTATATCTTTGTTTTCAAAGGCTGGTTCTTCATCAGTGGTACGGCTAACTTCCCTGATACGGAAGAATACTGGTTGTTTGGTATCTCGCCATTATCATTTGGTGCGATTGGTGCCTTGCTCAACTTTATCGTTGCGTTCATTGTATCTTACGCGACTAAAGCACCACCATTACATATCCAAGAATTGGTTGAAAGCGTTCGTTCTCCACGCGGAGCTGGCGGCGCAGTGGACCACTAAGCTCTGGTATGTAGTATGGTATCCTTTATGCATATCACTCACAGGCGGCCGCTGCTTGTGAGTGTTTTTTTATCTATATAGCGTAATAGAAATTATTTGATAACAGTCGTTTAGTGACAGTTAATCTATAAAAAGCCGCTTTATAAGAACGACATGATAAAAATTTACTATTTTATGATTGGCCTATACGCGCCATGTATTAAGGAAAAGTCTTATGCTTTATGAGTTTATCGCCACCATGGCTGCCGGATTTGGTTTGGCTGGGTTGGCACTTGTTATAACTCACCTCAGCAAATTGGCGGGCAAAAAAGCACCAAAATGGCTGATTCCAGCCTTTGCTGCTCTTGGTATTTTTGGGTTTCAGGTACATCAAGAATATAACTGGTATGATCAGCAAGTCGCTCAATTACCAGAAGGGATGACCGTGGTCAAAAAGATTGAAGAGAGTGTGTGGTTTCGACCATGGTCGTATGTAAAACCACAGACAATACGCTTTATGGCAGCCGATAGCGGTCACGCACGGCCGCAAGTAGACAATCCAGATATCTATCTAACCAATCTATATCTGTTTGAAAGACGCATGAGTGTCAAGCAAGTTGCGCAGGTAATTGACTGCAGCACACCAGCCCGTGCCGATTATATTATGCCAGCGAAAGACAGTACTTTGACGGTTGATGAGCACGTTAATAGCTCAACCAAATGGCAGCCCTTAGCAACAGATGATCCCCTATTCATCAGTATTTGTAACAATAAAAGCTAGAGACTGTCCTCAATCTGAATAAAATTGACTAAATGGGCTAAAAATGGCCAAATATTCAGATAAAGATAAGTTTACAAAACCACTAGATAATCCGTAAAACGCCTCGCAGTTAGTAGTGTCTATCAATGAATAACATTGAGCAATTAATAACGCTGAACAGTGGCAGTATACTGATGTTTTGAGTTTGCCCCGAGCAATAAACCAGCACATAGACCACCGAAATGTGCCGCAAAGGAGATACCTTGCTGCGGCATTAATCCTTGTTTGATAGTCAACCAGTAGCCCGTGCCCATGACAATGCAGGCCAATAGATAGCCCCAACGCCTTGCGAAGACAGCGCCACCTATCATATAACCAAGCATCGCAAAACATAGTCCTGATGCCCCGATATGAATCGATAGCGGCGAGCCAATGATCCACGTTACCAATCCAGAGGCTATAATAAGCTTAACCACTGTACGATACGCGTTGTTTTCAAACAGCCCAAATAAAAACAGAATTTGTAATAATGTCAAAGTATTGCCAAGCAAATGTGAAAAATTACCATGCATCGTCCATGAAGCAAAAATCCCTATCATGCTGCCGAGATCAAGGGCTCGCGGTACGATACCAAAGATATTCCACAGCCCGAACAGCGCAAACTTGTTAAGAAAAAACATCCCCCACATTGGCACTAAAACAAAAGCATATAAGCCAATAACTTGCTTGATTCGTACTAATATCAACGTGAGTAATTGCCGCCACTTCATATAATCTTTTATCCTATTCATTTCATTTTATTAAACAGACCTTAATGGTTCACTGAAAACAGTGGTTGCTGTATCGGTTTAAATGATAATAATGAAGCATCTTTGTCCGCTGTTAAATAACTATTGGCATGCAGTAACGAGGTCGAATGATAAGGCACTAAGGCGGTAGGAACAAAACTGCGCGCGGCATCGATATGTTTGACCGAATCATCAAAGAAAATATGCGGTGCAAAGGTCTTTAATACCGCTGTTTTTTCAAGCCCACCCAAGAAAAACGCCATATCCACATTGACGCCCCACTCTCGTAGCGTCTTGATAGCCCGCAGATCCGCGGGGGCGTTGCGAGCCGTCACCAACGCAATCTTAATCGGTGAATATTGCAGACCAGCAGGCAAACGTTCCTGTAAGTTTGATAGCTTAATCAATAGCTCGGCATAAGGTCCTTTTTCAATCGGTAAGTCACGCATTTGGGCTTCACGATCATGAAAAGCACGCAATCCTTTTTGCTTATATAATAGCTCGCCTGAATCATCAAAAAGCACAGCATCACCATCAAAAGCGATACGCAGCTGTTTGGTATCCAATTTATAAGTATTGACAGGCGTCGCATCGAGTATCGCACAGGCACAAATATTGGCATCAGCAACTTGCTGCGCATCCTCACGATTGGTGGTCAAAAATAAATCAACATTGAAGTCTTTGATATAAGGCGAGACAGGACTGCCCGATATAAATGCCGATCGAGAAATATTGAGTCCATGTTCTCGAATGGCATTAAGTACTTGAATGCCCGTATCTGGACTGCTCTTTGAGACAATCACCACTTCGACCAAAGGCGCTTCAATATCAGGGAGCTGTACAGTATCGTCTTCACAATAATGATTCAAATTTAGTAGGGCTTTAATCAGCGGATAACCCGCGCCAATATCCAATGGCTCGTTCTCACGAGCGGCCATATAGTCGCGAAACTCTTTTATAGCGCTTTCAGGACGTTGCTCCAACAGTTGTAATAAATAATTTTCTGATTCTGCTAAATCAAACAAGGCGGTTGCAGAAATAGCCACTATCAATGTGTTACTAAAATCGACTGCCATATTATCCGTTCTCTATTCTAAGCATGGTATTGGTTAATGCTCATCAGTTTAGCAATTAAACCTCAGTAGGTAAGTAAGATTTTTATTATTGGCTACTCTTTAATAGTAATCCCTCTTGTACTGATAATTGATTAAATAATACTTAATTATCATTAATACTTATTAATATAAACTACATAATACTATTGAAATATATCCCCTTGGCCTCAAATAAATAGCTAAGAGTAATAAATCAATGCTCACCAACAGATATTAAAAAATCAGGAAAGAATAATGAATAATACTGTAGCGAATAGCAAAAAAGATACTGTGACCCAATCGCGTCAAATCGAGCAGCTTTTTGCTGGGGTCGATACCCAAGACGGCGCTGGCGTTAAATTAACTCGTGTACTGACGCAGCAGCTGCAACAGCGCCTCGATCCGTACTTGATGCTAGATAACTTCAAAAGCGACAATCCCGATGATTATGTCGCAGGGTTCCCCAATCACCCGCATCGCGGCTTTGAAACCATTACTTATATGATTACAGGCCGTATGCGTCATCGTGATAGCGCGGGTAATGAAGGGCTATTACAGAACGGCGGCGTGCAGTGGATGACAGCGGCGAGCGGTGTTATTCATTCAGAGCTACCGGAACAAGAAGACGGCGCGATGGAAGGCTTTCAGCTGTGGCTTAATCTACCTGCCAAAGATAAAATGAATGACCCTTGGTATAAAGACTTCCAAAGTGAGGACTTGCCTAAATACACAACTGAAGATGGCGTAGACGTTACGGTAATCGCAGGTACATCGCATCGCGTAGAAGGTGCAGTCACCCGCGACATTACTGAGCCGACGTATTTGGATATCCGTTTACCAGCAGGAACGAGCTTTAGCCAAGCCATTCCAGCCGATCACAATGCGTTTGCCTTTGTCTATCGCGGTACGGTAGACATTGAAGGCGAAATCGTACCGAGTAAAAACATGGCTATCTTAAAAAATGATAAAGATGCCGATGGTGTTACAATCACAGCCGATAGTAGTGAGGATACCAAAGTGATCTTAATCACGGGTCGCCCACTACGCGAGCCGATTGTACAATACGGTCCGTTTGTCATGAACAGTCAGCAAGAAATCATGCAAGCGGTCACTGATTTCCAAAGTGGTAAGTTTGGTGAAGGGGCTTAATGATTAGCCTAGTTTGTTGAATGCTTTATGGCATATAAAAGCCCGTATTAGTTCTCTAATATGGGCTTTTTGATGTGTAAAAAGTAATTTAATCTTTACTCTGATTTTAGGTATACACAAGTTATGATTTCATTGTTTGATTCTAGATGCACAGCTTGGTTGCGCATATCGTTTTGGTAGGTTACTTTTGAGGTGTTTATGGATGCTCTTATCTAAGTAATACATATTACATAGTGAAATATTTTTTGGCGCTAATTAATAAATTTTAATATAAATAGCAGTTAATTTATAGAGATAAACTTACACTATAGCTAGTTACAAGCCTCAGCAAATCGTTCAGTCCAAAGCTGACCTGTGACAAGCTCATTATAAATCTGCTCTATATCTCCTAAGTCAAGTGAGTTTTCATCCCTTGGAAAAAAATGAGCTTGATTAGAGTCTCCTAGAAGAGCACGTGGAAGACTTAAAAGATGGAAATCTAATCTAATTTTATTCCAATCAGTTAAACTATAGTTCTTTTGACCCGCTTTGGCAATTTTAGAAATACTTGAAATTTTAGAAGTAGCTGCTGCATGTGAATATTCTAAGAACTCTTTTTCCGATTCTGCTTTTAGATGTTCATAACTAACACCTAATCTATTATAAGCTCCAAGGATCAGAGAAAACATACTATCTAAGTTTTCTAATTTACCTTTCGGCATTGCCTTACAAACAAGATAATAGAGAATACCACAATCTAAGTAATCTAAGCCTAGCTTTATCTTTGTTATCCATGGAAGTGAACTAAATAAACTTCCAAAATTAAACTCTTCAACTATTTGTAAATAAATACTCGATGGTGTATTCAAAACCATACGACAGAGAAGTGCAGACGCTTGATAAGTCAAGTGAATATCTGGCTCACTATATTGATTTGCCATCAAATGAGCACAAACAGAATATTCTGTAATTTCTCTATTATAAATATAATCAAAAATTTTTTTATTATACCGTTTAGCTTCAATTGTTTTAGAAGGTTCAGATGATAACTGAATTAGTTGAATAGTTTTATCAATTTCCTGAGCCATAGCAGTACATTCTAGTAAAGAAATCGTAGATATCGGTGAACGTACTAAGAGTTCAGAATCTTCATTCAAAAACCTTATAAACATTATAGGGTGATTACTAGTTTGACCTGAACTGAGAAACCTATTACCCATTGTTTCTTGGTATAGCCACGGTCTAACATTATCTATAGCTTCCGTCTTTTCAGTAAAATATTCTGGTAAACGAAGAAACTTTAATAAGTCATAGAACCTTTTCGCATAGTGAAAATCCTTTTCAATTCCTCCATAATTGAGATTATCAGCTTCATATGCTTTTGCCATCATACTTAAATACTTTGCTCCCCAAACTGTAGAGGTACAGTCAAAAAAATGTGTATACTCATGGACGACTAATGGCTGTATTTTTGATAACGTTTTATAAGCTTCGTAACTTAGAGGTTTTTTCTCTAGGTTAAGAGCATGCAAATGCTTTATCATTTCCTCTAAATCTTCTTTACTAAGAGATTCAAGACAAACAAGTGTAGTATTAAAATCATAACTGCCTAAAACACTATTCTTTCCTGTCGAAAGAACTCTAGGGTGAGACTGTGTAGAATTAATTCTTTTTATTTTCATAGTTCTAACTCTAATTAAAATAAAATATTCATTAAAAATATCATAAATAAAGACAAAGAAAAGCCCCTTAACAATTAAGTTAAGGGGCTAATCAG
>NZ_PJBY01000035.1:0-1037 GCF_002836005.1 Psychrobacter sp. Sarcosine-3u-12 | reverse complement strand
TTAGGACTTACGCAGAATCTAATAGACATTGCTAATCTCAAGAATAACGTAGTAGCATAACAGTCATGAAAAAGCCCAAAGTAACCCGACTAGATTATTGCCAATATCTCATGGTGAGTCAAATAAACTACACCATTACCAACTATGCGGACCATCATCCTGAGAACATCAGCCATGACCGTATCAACCGTTACCTTAAAGGCGACAAGCTCAAACCTCGTCTAGTATGGGAGCAAGTCAAACAAGACCTTGTCGCCCATGATGAGGGTTACCTCATCTTCGATGATACTGTATTGGACAAAGACCATAGTCACAAGATAGAACTGGTCAACCGCCAGTACAGTGGTAATGCCAAACGCTTGATTAAAGGCATTGGCCTTGTGAACTGTATTTACGTTAACCCGCATACCCAGCAGTATTGGGTCATTGACTACCGTATTTATGACAAAGCTATCGATGGTAAAACTAAGCTTGATCATTTAAAAGATATGCTACAACACACTATCGAATACAAGCAATTGGCATTTAAAACGGTACTGATGGACAGCTGGTATGCTACCAAAGACATCATGCTCACTATCGATGGTTTAGATAAAATCTTTTACTGCCCGCTTAAGAATAACCGTTTGGTTGATGACTCCAAGGGACAACGCGCATATACCGCAGTCAGTGCTTTAGAGTGGAGTAAAGCTGAACAAATCGATGGCAAGTTAGTTAAGATCAATAAGTTCCCTAAAGACTATAAAGTGCAACTGTTTCGGGTCGTGGTGAGTACTCACCGCACGGATTGGGTCGTGACCAACGATACCACTCAAACTCATCGTGATGACGTACAACAGGTGTGCGCCATACGCTGGAAGATTGAGCAGTTTCATCGTGAGATTAAGCAGTTAACGGGTATAGAATCTAATCAGTGTCGCAAAGCTCGTATTCAACGCAATCATGTTTGTTGTTCTATATTGGTTTGGATTTGCTTAACTCGTATTGCTAGGCAAATAAAGAAAACGGTGTATCAGTTAAAACATGGCTTACTTGAT
>NZ_PJBY01000034.1:0-1064 GCF_002836005.1 Psychrobacter sp. Sarcosine-3u-12 | reverse complement strand
GGTGTAATGGACATTATTCATGCTGTCATAGGGTCTAACGCTATATACTGTCTATATTTGCAAGGAATGAACGCCATGAATCAAAAAACTGCCCTTTTTGTAGTGATAAACACACCAAGAAGAATGGACGTAAGCTTGGCAAACAGCAGTATCAATGCCTAGCTTGCAGACGGCAGTTTTTAGGTGGCAAAAGACTCAATAACCAAACACTTTGGACTGAATATACCCAAGGTAAACAGACTTACCAACAACTGGCTGATAAATACCACTGTAGTCTTAAAACCATTCAAAGACGCTTAGATAAAGTCAGTATCGAGTATCAGGTTAAACGACCAAAGACTGCTAATATCATCATGGACACCACTTACTTTGGTCGCAAGTTTGGTTTAATGGTCTTTATGGATAACACCACTAAAACCGTTCTTTATTACGCGATAGTCAGTCATGAAACTAATAGTGCTTATAAGCAAGGGATTGATCACCTAGCATCGTTAGGCGTTGATATACAAAGTATTACCTGCGATGGTAGACGAGGACTGCGTACGCTATTTACCGGTATACCTTGTCAAATGTGCCAGTTTCATCAAGTACAAATAGTGACCCGCTACCTCACTCGTCGCCCTAAGAACATCGCCAGTATTGAGCTTAGACAGCTCGCTTTAAACATAATACAGCTTGATAAGACAGCGTTCATAAAGCGCTTAGATCACTGGTATTTGACTCATGAAGCCTATCTTAGTGAACGTAGCATCAATACTGATACTGGTAGAACGTGGTACACGCACAAGCGTCTTAGAAGTGCTTATCGTAGTCTACGAACCAATAGTAACTGGCTGTTTACTTATCGAGAATATGAGCACTTAGATATACCAAATACGACCAATTCTCTTGAAGGGTTATTCAGTGAGCTAAAGCGACAATTGCACAGTCATCATGGGTTAAATGAGTACCGTAAGTTACGGTTTATTAAAGACTTTTTAGGGTCGAAGTCACTCAAATAGCATGAATTATGTCCATTAGCGACTACCTTCTACTTTTTAGCATGAATTTTGTCCATTACACCA
>NZ_PJBY01000033.1:0-1148 GCF_002836005.1 Psychrobacter sp. Sarcosine-3u-12 | reverse complement strand
TCATACCATCATCAAGTATTTATCAAGCAGTGGTTACAGCGCACTGCTCAGTATATGCACTGTCATGCAATGAATCACAGTCACTTTTCAATACCCGATCATGGCTTTGACATCGCCCGCAATACTGGGGTTTGGGTATCAGCGACGTTACTTGACGCTGCTATTCCTTATTGCCCTTACCCTAGCAAACAGTCCTTTGCCAGTAGTACCTACCTAGGACTCACCCAAGCGCGTACTGGTGACACCAGTTTATTAGCCTCGCCCAGCTATGACTCTAGTGTCACCGATGACAACCTGCAACAAACCATCACCACTCCCGTCTACTCAGGTATCAGTCCTCACGATGACGGAACTACCCTGCCCCTACGTAGCCTGCAACTCTCATCCGGTAGCACTCATGGCTGGCAGTTTGCGCCAAGGCTTGGGCAGTCGATTCTCCTTAACCATTGGTATGGTGATATAGACAGTCCTGTGATTAGCAGATCGCTTTATGACGGTATCGGTATGGGCGATGTCGATGACAAAGACATCACCACTCGTGATAGCGGACTATCGAATAGACACAACTTGCAAGGCGGATCTGCTCCTCGTTGGCATGGTGGTGGCCTCGGACATTCGCAAATTAGTGAAGATGATACTCACAGTGGTTGGATTTCTGGTATTGCTCAATATGGGCTGACGTCTGATTCTGAGGTGACCCTAAGTTTCGATGACACGCCTAATAAAGTCGGTCTCCAGTGGACGGTGAATACAGGATCACGTGCCAATGCTGAGACACCAACCATCACTTCTAGCGCCACCTTTGCCCCTGATGAGCACGTGCTTGAGCTTGGCATACTGCGTCATCGCTTTAGCAATCATCAATCAAGCGATAGCGGTCAAGGCATTAATCTAGCAACCGACCATGGTTTGCAAATCACAGGTGAGTCTGGAGTACTGCTATCCACCTTTGATATCAGACATAGTCAAAGCGAGCATGAGTCAGCGTGGGTCAATGATGCCGGACAACGTCAGTTAAAGATGGGCACTGAGCTGAGCGAAACCTTTAAAGAGGCCAAGCAGGCACACTTGCAATACACGGTAGCACTTAGCGATGCCAACCAAACGATAGAAGCCTTTAAGACCAGTGCACAAATCATCGATGAGAC
>NZ_PJBY01000032.1:0-1181 GCF_002836005.1 Psychrobacter sp. Sarcosine-3u-12 | reverse complement strand
AAAAAGCCTTGGCTGAGACCGCCGCCTTACTGGTGCTCAGAAAAAAGCTGGATGCGTTTTGGGAGACCGAACCCGAGGACGACTAACCTCACTCCCAGAGCGCATCCAATATATAGAATGGATACAAGACGCCACCCAAGCAGGCGCTAGGCTCAACCCTGCCTGTTGTGAGGTTGGCATCAGCGTGCGTACCTATCGGCGCTGGTATAAAGATTCTCAAGTGCAGCAAGATAAGCGTGCTGAAGCTATCCGCCCTGTACCGGCTAACAAGATGAGCGTAGCGGAACAAGCCGCCATTATAGCCGTCTGCAATCAGCCCCGCTTTGCCAGTCTACCGCCCACCCAAATCGTACCCACCTTACTTGATGAAGGCATATATCATGGCTCAGAGTCTACCTTTTACCGACTACTTAAGCAGCATAATCAGCTCAACCATCGAGGTCGTCGCTTAGCCCCTAGCGCATCAAAGGCACCACAAACCTTTACTGCGACCGCTCCAGGTCAGGTGCTGTGCTGGGACATCACTTATTTGCCAAGTCCCGTACGGGGGCAGTTCTATTACCTGTACATGATAGAGGATGTCTATAGCCGTAAGATTGTCGGTCAGGAGGTGTATGATTGTGAGTCAGGAGTATTAGCAGCTCAGCTGCTTGAGCGTACCCTCATCCGTGAAAAGGCGCTACATAGCGGTGTGGTATTACACTCAGACAATGGGGCACCGATGAAGGCGCAAACTATGAGGATGAAGGCCTATGAATTAGGCGTTGTGACGTCATATAGCAGACCGCGTGTGAGTAATGACAACCCCTTTGCAGAGTCTTTGTTTAAGACGTGCAAGTATCGTCCTAGTTGGCCCACCCAAGGCTTTAAAAGCTTAGAGGCGGCTCGTGACTGGGTGCTGAGCTTCACGCGCTGGTACAATAATGAGCACAAACACAGTCAGCTGAACTTTGTGACGCCGAGTCAGCGCCATACGGGTGAGGATAAGGAAATACTGGCAAAACGTAAGCTGACGATGCAGCAAGCTAAAGCTCAAAATCCAATACGTTGGGGCAGTCAAGAGGTGAGAGATTGCGAGCCTGTGGGTCCGACGACATTGAATCCTGCAAAAGAGCCAGAAAAGATGAGATTACAAGCTGCTTAATTGGGCTTGATGGTGACAACTAGCTTGAAAAACTCCG
>NZ_PJBY01000031.1:0-1267 GCF_002836005.1 Psychrobacter sp. Sarcosine-3u-12 | reverse complement strand
TGTAGTGGTCAACTAATTTAGGACACCTGATAAGAGGTTTTGATTAAAGTAACGTCTTTCTGTTTCAGCTGGTGTTAAATAATTGTTGAAAGTGTGCGGTCTCACGGTTTGATAGTAGCCCCAGATATAATCACTAATGGCACTTTTAGCCTCAGCGATATTCTCATAACCGCCCTTTGGCATCCACTCTGTTTTGAAGCTTCTAAAGAAGCGCTCAGTTGGGGCGTTATCCCAACAATTTCCACGACGGCTCATACTCTGTGTCATACCGTCGCAATCATCGATTGATTCAGCAAATTTCTTACTGGTGTAATGCGTGCCCTGATCTGAGTGAAATAACACACCACTTGGTTTGAGTCTCGTCTGATACGCCATTTTCAGAGCGTTACCTGTCAGAATACTATCGGGTGAGTCTGAGACACTAAAGCCCACCACACGACGGGCGTACAGGTCTAAAACAACGGCTAGGTAACACCAGCCGCCTTTAATGCGAATATAAGTGACATCGCCCGTCCAGACTTGGTTGGGCGCCGTTGGGCTAAATCTGCGTTTTAAAAGGTTGTCATGGGTTTTATGTTCCTGATCAGCGTGCTTGTATTTGTGGGTCTTGAGCTGGCAACTGACCAGTTTCATTTGCTTCATAATCTTGGCAGCTAAGTAACGCGTTAGCCTAATACTGTGCTCATTCCACAGGATGGCGACAATGGTGCGAGCCCCAGCTGATTGTTTGGAGTCATTGAATATTTGACGTATCAAGGCTTTGAGTTTGACACGTTCAATATCGATAGGCTTAGTCTGTGTGCCATAGTAGTAGCTGCTTTTAATGATGCCAAATAAGTCACATAGTCGGCGTTTACTGACGCTTTTGTCTTGCTCTGCAAGCTTGCTTATCAGCGATAGCCGTTCAGGCTGTCCAAGGCCAGCAGAGCAGAAGCCTTTTTTAATATGTCGCGCTCCATAGTGAGTCGCTTAACCTGCTTACGCAATTCTTGTAGCTCGCGTTGTTCATCCGTTAAAGCGTTGCCGACTTTAGGTGCTTGGCCATTCGTTTCTTGTCGATACTGACTCAGCCATTTCTGCAGGGTGGATTTGCCAATGCCAAGTGAGCTTGCTACATCAGGTATTTTACGCTTATGCTCAGTCACTAAGCTGATGGCTTCAAGCTTGAATTCTCGGGTATATTGATTGCGATTGTTGGTCATACTAGTTTCCTTCTTTGGGTTATTATAACCTCTTAGAAGCTGTCCAATTTTATTATGCCACTACA
>NZ_PJBY01000030.1:0-1277 GCF_002836005.1 Psychrobacter sp. Sarcosine-3u-12 | reverse complement strand
TGACCCCTGCCGTCAAATCCGTACAGTTAAACTTGGGAGATTTTAGTTACGCCGCTTGACGATAATAGTCAAACCACACCTGTCTTGGCGATTTATAGCCTAAACCCTTTTGAATTCTCGTTTGGTTGTAGTACAACTCGATATATCTAATGATATCGGTAATAGCGGCAAATCTGGTCTTATAGTCCTGATGATATACCAGCTCATTCTTTAATACACCCCAGAAGCTCTCTATGGGTGCGTTGTCATAACAATTACCTTTGCCACTCATTGAGCCTATAAACTGATGCTGTTTAATAATCTTATGATACGCATGGCTACAATACTGACTGCCTCTGTCAGAGTGAACAATTAGTCCCTTGCTTGGTCTCTTATTCTTAATTGCCATGTTCAATGCTTTGCAAACTAAGTCAGCGGTCATACGTTTGTTGATGGCATAGCCAACCAGCTCTTTGGTATACAAGTCTTTAACGCCTGCTAAGTACAGCCAGCCCTCGGTTGTCCAGATATAGGTGATATCACTGACCCATGCTTCGTTAGGGCGGTTGACGTCAAACTGCTGATCGAGCACGTTGTCATAGACCAGCTTGTTGTGGTTTGAGTCGGTAGTAACTTTAAAACGCTTATGACGACGGCATTTGATACCGTGTTCTTCCTTGATGCTTCTGACCATGTATGGGCTGATATCATATCCTTGCTCATTTAGATGCGCATGCAGACGCTCAAAGCCGTAGCGCTCCTTTGTTTCACTGTGTGCCGCTTTGATTAGTAGCTCAGACTGGTTACGATGTATCTGCTGAGCGCTGATGTCACGACCCAGCCAGTCGTAGTAACTTGAGGGTCTAATATGTAGTACACGGCACATGCTACTGATGCGAAAGAGTTGCTGGTTGTCTTTAACAAAGGCGTACTTTACTAGCTGTGTTTGGCGAAGTACGCCGTCGCCTTTTTTAGAATTTCGCGCTCCTCTTCGGCAACTTTCAGCTGTCGCTTGAGGCGCTTATTCTCTTCTAGCACGGCCATTAGCTGTGGGTCATATTGCTCAGTCCCTGCAAGCTTGCCTTGAGTGGCTTTGTTTTGCCAGTTAGATAGCGTTTGCATGGCTATGCCAAGCTGCTTTGCAGTCGCTGAAATATTACCCTTATTGTCTGCTATCTTCTTAATAGCTTCGGCTTTAAATTCATCGCTGTAGGTTCTTACTTTCTTGACCATGGTAAACTCCTCTTTGAGTCGTTAGTTTACCAAGTTTAATTGTACGGTTTCTTCAGCATAGCTCA
>NZ_PJBY01000029.1:0-1277 GCF_002836005.1 Psychrobacter sp. Sarcosine-3u-12 | reverse complement strand
TGAGCTATGCTGAAGAAACCGTAGAGGTAAACTTGGTAAACTAAGCGTATTAATCGGAGTTTATCATGACCAAGAAAGTAAGAACCTACAGTGACGAATTTAAAGCCGAGGCCGTCAAGAAGATATCAGACAATAATGGCAATATCTCAGCCACTGCAAAGCAGCTTGGCATTGCCATGCAAACGCTATCAAATTGGCATAACAAAGCCAATCAAGGCAAGCTTGTCGGCACAAAGCAATACGATCCTGATCTTATGAGTGCTCTTCAAGAAATAAAGCAGCTCAAGCGGCAGCTCAAAGTGGCTGAAGAGGAACGCGAAATACTAAAAAAGGCGACGGCGTACTTCGCGAAAAACAGCTAGTCAGGTACGCCTTCATCAAAGATAACCAGCACTTCTTTACCATCACCACTATGTGCCGCGTGCTAAGGGTTAAGCATTCAAGTTACTACGACTGGCTGAGTCGCGATATCAGCGAGCAGCAGATACATCGCAACCATTGTGAGCTACTCGTTAAAGCCGCTCACAGTGAAACTCATGAGCGCTATGGTGTTGAGCGTCTGCATGCGCATCTAAGTGAGCAAGGTCATAACATCAGTCCCTACATGGTCAGAAGCATCAAAGAGGAATACAGCATCAAATGCCGTCGCCACAAACGCTTTAAAGCCACCACCGACTCCAATCACAACAAACTGGTCTATCCAAACGTGTTGGATCAAGAGTTTGATGCTAAGCGCCCTAACGAGTCGTGGGTCAGCGACATCACCTATATCTGGACGAATGAGGGCTGGTTGTATTTAGCGGGAGTCAAAGACTTATATACCAAAGAGCTGGTCGGCTATGCGATCAACAAACGCATGACCGCAGATTTGGTCTGTCGCGCATTGAACATGGCCATCAGGAATAAACGTCCAAACAAAGGGCTAATCGTTCACTCTGACAGAGGCAGCCAGTATTGCAGCCATGCCTACCACAAGATCGTTAAGCAGCATCAATTTACAGGCTCAATGAGCGCTAAAGGTAATTGCTTCGACAATGCTCCAATAGAAAGCTTCTGGGGCATATTGAAGAATGAGTTGGTATATCATCAAGACTATAAAACAAGGTTCACAGCCATCAATGATATTATCAGTTATATCGAGCTGTACTACAATCAGACGAGGATTCAAAAGGGTTTGGGCTATAAATCACCAAGACAAGTGTGGTTTGATTATTATCGTCAGGCTGCGTAACTAAAATCTCCCAAGTTTAGTTCTACGGGATTGACAGCAGGGGTCA
>NZ_PJBY01000028.1:0-1309 GCF_002836005.1 Psychrobacter sp. Sarcosine-3u-12 | reverse complement strand
TGAACCGCCCCGGGATTGTCGGAGACTCAACATTCTGAGAGAATACGACAATGAAAACACGAAACTACACTCCTGAGATTAAAGAACGCGCCGTTCGCATGCTGATAGAAGCGTTGGGCGACTATCCCTCCACATGGTCAGCGATTCAAGCCATTGCCCCTAAGATTGGCTGTACGCCTGAAACCCTGCGGTCGTGGCATAAAAAACACATCGATCAAACTATTCCTGCATCGGTGCAAGCGCAAAGTGATAAAGAGCGCATCAAGGAGCTTGAACGCGAATGCAGAGAGCTCAAGCAAGCCAATGAGATCATGCGTAAGGCTGCCGCTTTTTTCGCCCAGGCGGAGCTCGACCGCTGACTAAAATCATGATTCAATTCATCGACGATCATAAGAATAATTATGGGGTCGAGCTGATCTGTAGAGTATTACCGATTGCCCCATCAACCTATCACCGTGCTAAAGACTTGGAGAGCTACCCTGAAAAATGCTCACTGCGCAGTCAACATGACGACTTTTACATCAGCGAGATTAAACGCATCTGGCAGGACAGCAAATGCCGCTATGGCGCTCGTAAAGTATGGCAGCAGATGAAAGCTGACGGGTTAAAGGTTGCTCGTTGTACCATAGAGCGTTTAATGAGACAGCATGGCCTACAAGGTGTCTGGCGCGGTAAGGGTAAAATAACAACTCACAGCCGTGATGATCAAAAGCGTGCTGATGACCTAGTCAATCGTAACTTTAGCGCTCATCGCCCTAACCAGCTCTGGGTGGCAGACTTTACTTATATCAAGACGATAAGCGGCTGGGTGTATACCGCTTTTATTATTGATGTGTTTGCTCGCGCTATTGTGGGCTGGAAAGTATCTAATCGTATGAACACAGATATGGTGATGGCGGCGTTAAATCAAGCAATAGCAGATAGAAACTATCCCAAAGATGTGATTCATCACAGTGATCGAGGGGTTCAGTATTTATCCATTCGCTATACTGATAAAATGGCTACATGCGGTGTTATAGCTTCTGTCGGTACGACAGGCGATTCATACGATAATGCATTAGCTGAAACGGTCAACGGGCTTTATAAGTCTGAGGTGATTCATTATTTAAAACAGAACTGGACTGGTGTGAACGATGTTGAACTAGCAACCCTTGAATGGGTGGATTGGTTTAATAGAACACGATTGCATAGCACGATTGGATATGTGTCACCCTTTGAGTTTGAAAAGCGGTATTATGATAATTTAACCTTGTCAGGTGAAGCTGCCTGACTCAAGTAAATAAGTCTCCGATAAAGTCGGGGCGGTTCA
>NZ_PJBY01000027.1:0-1387 GCF_002836005.1 Psychrobacter sp. Sarcosine-3u-12 | reverse complement strand
CCAGTAATATTGTCACTGATGGCTCAACTGAATGGACATACAGCACTGATAAACTGATTGAAAATAATAGCAGTTCAACAGGCTCTGCTTCCACTAGTAATGCGCCCTCAACTACGCCGCCCTCTCAAAAGCCCAGCTCTACAAAACCTAGTACTTCAAGTGAAGTTAATAAAGGCACTGTCATACGCGATGACAAAGTAACACAACAAGGCCCAACACATGAAGTTAGGACGAAACAAGCAAAGATCACGATTAAGTTTTTAGATGAAGCAACAGATAAGCCTTTATCAGGATTAACTTATTGGACTCAATCTACTAAGTATGGCAAAAATGCTTCTACTACTGGTAGTGATGGCACAAGAGGTCGTACGCATGATTCAGATGTGGGTATCAGCATTGCGGTGATAGTTAACGAGAATGGTAAGGAAATTAAGAAAGGTACTATCATCGCTAATAGTGATAAAAACGGTGTTGCTTATGTTTATAAGGCTAAAAAGCCTAAGTTAGATCCAAGTGGTGCACATTGGCATAGCAGGTTTAAAGCAAGTACAAGTTTAGATGATTTATCAGAACCGTTTAAATCTAATGCTAAGAAATTTATTAGTGCATTGAAAGCTGCTAACATCTCAGTTCGTATTTCTACTACATATCGTCCTGATGCAAGATCTTATCTAATGTACTATTCAACTAATATAAAAAGAGGCAAAATTAGTCCAGAAAAAGTTCCTCCATGGCCTGGTGTCAATATTGATTGGACTCATGGTGGAAATAAAAGTAAAGCTGTTGAAGCTGCTAGAGCTATGCATGCTTCTTATGGTATTGGAGGCAACCCTGTTGGAAAACCATCTAATTCTAACCATAATGTAGGCTTTGCAGTAGATATGACAGTCACTAACTATTCAGGTAAGACAATTAGTTTAAATGGTAACAAATATAAGATAAATGAATTTAATGATTTAGTTGCTGCTGGGAAGAAAGTATCCGTTATTTGGTATGGAAGTAAAGACAAGCCGCATTGGTCACAAACTGGAAGATAATATGAAGCTTAAATATGTAGTAGTTAAATTATTGTTATTAAGTCTAATAATAGGTTGCACACAGTTAGAAGAAGTAGATAAGGAAACTATTACACTAGAAGCAGTAGATAAGGAGTCAGATTTATTGTTAAAAGAAGAAGTAAATGAAGAAACTGCTGTATTACCAGAAAACTTGAATAAGGAAACTATTGTACTTAAAGATAGTGAAAGCTATGCAATTGGTGGGAGCTTCAATACTATAGGAATAGAAGAGAATGATAAAACGCTTGCTTGCATTAACTATCCTGAAAATATAAAAAAAGGATTTTTTCTAGATTTAGATACATCAGAAGTGCCTATAATCAAACTTC
>NZ_PJBY01000026.1:0-1422 GCF_002836005.1 Psychrobacter sp. Sarcosine-3u-12 | reverse complement strand
TGAACTGACCCCCGAAACTTGGACAGTTTAAGTTTGCACCAAGGACTGAGTTCTGTACTCCACAGGGCTCAGTCCTTTTAGTTTAAGCTGAATTCTCTCATGATTATAATAATGCATATACTCATGAATCTGTTTCTCTAAATCTTCAATGGTTTTCGGCTTCTTAATATAAATCGTCTCACACTTTAAAGACCCAAAGAAGCTTTCCATCAATGCATTATCTAAACAGTTCCCTTTTCGGCTCATACTTTGCTTAATGTTATTCTCTTTAAGCGTATTCGCAAACGCTTTCATCTGATAATGCCATCCTTGATCTGAATGCAGCGTGAGCCGCTCGGTGCGCTTTGTTGGTATGCCCTTAAGCGCACAATCAAGCATCTGTTTGACCAAGTCATAGACAGGTCGTTTTGATAGCTGGTAGCTGACAATCTCATTATTAAAGCAGTCAAGTATCGGTGATAAATATAGCTTGTCATCGCCGACTTTAAATTCTGTAATGTCTGTCAGCCATCTGCGATTGGGCGCACCCGCCCGAAACTTGCGCTTGACTCTATTCTTAGCAATGACGCCGCACGCTCCTTTATAGGATCGGTACCTTTGTCGTCTGATTCTCGCTGTCAGCTTAAGCTGTCCCATCAGCCGTGCAATCAGTTTGTGGTTATGAATGAGACCCTCATTCTTAAGGGTTTGGGTGATTCGACGGTAACCATATCGACCTTTATGCTGATGATAGATATCACGGATGCGCTGTTTGAGTTCGGCGTATTTATCTTGACTACTAAGACTCGCCCTATGGTAGTAGAAACTACTCCGCGCAAGCTTTGCTATGCTGAGTAAGTCAGATAACGTGTGCTTTAGTCTCAATCCTTCGATGAGCCTTGCTTTGTCGCGGCTTGTTCCCTTTCCCGAAGCAAGGCATCGAGCTTTTTTAGATAGGCATTCTCCGCTCGTAGATATGCGTTTTCACGTTTGAGCTCTGCTAGTGTCTTTTCATTATCGGGTTTGTCTGTGATAGGAGAGGTCATGGGGTGACTACCTTTATATTTGGATGTGAGTCCAGACATACCATGGAGTCTGTAAGCTTTATGCCAGTGGCTAATAAGCGCAGGTGAGCTGATATTAAACCTAAGAGCGGTTTCAGATTGGCTTAATCCTTCTGCTAACATCACAGCGATCACTTTATACTTAAAGTCGCTACTGTATTTAGTTTTATTAGTCTTAGGTTTGATGGCGTCTATACCACTATGCTGATACTGCTGAACCCACTTAGATACCATTTTGTTATCAAGTCCAAACTTCTCACTTGTCGCACCGCTACTATGTCCTTGACGATAGTATGCTATGACTTTGATCTTAAAGTCTATGTCGTATTTCATAAAATAACCCCCAGAAGTTGTGTCCAACTTATGGGGGTCAGTTCAT
>NZ_PJBY01000077.1:0-105013 GCF_002836005.1 Psychrobacter sp. Sarcosine-3u-12 | reverse complement strand
GTTCATCTTTATTTATTCTATTACTGGATATTTGTAATAATTTAGATAAAAGCGAAAGGACTGGTTTGCTTCAGGAAATGTACGAAAAAAACGGCTATATAGAAAACCTAAGTATTATAGACCTACATTCAGATTCTAAAAATATAACTTTCGATTTTAGAGGGCTTAAGTTTAATAACTGTCTATTCGATAACTATGATAGATTTTCAGAATGCGTCTTTGACGATAATACTATTTTCAAAAATACTATATTCAAGCCTAAGTTGTCGCATAAGGGGCTAACTACAAATATTTCAAATAATAATATAGATTTTTCAACTTGCAATACTGTAGGGCTTGATGACCTGCTTCAAATGAAAACCGCATTAAAAGATGTAAAGCAAGATGAAAACCGAAGAAGTGTAAAAAGGATTATTAGCTATTTTTGGAATAACGGCTATTTTACAGACAAGCTTGAACGAGAAGCTAAAAATAGATTTAAAAATATCTACCAGACTTTTGAAAAATTAATGAGCATTGGTGTTATTTTATCAAAGAAACAAGCTACCTCACAAAAGAGGCAAGATACTTTATATTACATATCGGACGACTATCTAGATTTGAGAAAAATATTTGAAGAAAATATGTCTTGTTATGAATTTGAATTAATTTTAAAGAAATTAGAAAGTCCTTAATTTTTTTAAACTAATACTTTAAAGGATTCATGACTCAATTATATTACAGAGGACTCTTAAAGATGACCCAAGTCACCACTTCCGCCGCCCCGCAAATCTCCGTCCCAGCCACCTACATGCGCGGTGGCACGTCAAAAGGCACTTTCTTTAAACTATCCGACCTACCAGAGCGTTGCCAAGTCGCTGGCAAGTCGCGTGATAACTTTTTATTGCGTGTCATCGGCAGTCCTGACCCTTATGGTAAGCAAATCGACGGTCTAGGTAATGGCAGCTCTAGTACGTCAAAGACAGTAATTTTGTCTAAAGCTAAGCAAGCAGACCACGATGTCAATTATCTGTTTGGGCAAGTGAATATCGCCAAGCCAATGATTGATTGGGCAGGTAACTGTGGCAATTTAACCGCTGCCGTTGGTGCTTGTGCGATTAACATGGGTTTAGTTGACGCTGATAAAATTGCTAATAGGATTGATGACGATAGTGAGAGTGGCATTTGCGAAGTACGCATTTGGCAAGAGAATATCGGTAAAACCATCATCGCCCATGTGCCTGTTTATACAGACGAGCAAGGCAAAGTACAAGTGCAAGAAACCGGTGACTTTGAATTAGATGGTGTCACCTTCCCTGCTGCTGAAGTTAAAATAGAATTTATCGACCCAGTAGACTCGTCTAGCGATATGTTCCCAACTAACAATCTAGTCGATGATTTTGATGTCTCTGGTTGTGGTTTAAGTACCGATAGCGTCAAAGCAACCTTTATCAGTGCCGGTATCCCAACGATATTCATGAAGGCAGAAGACTTGGGTTTTACAGGCACGGAATTACAAGGCGATATCAATAGTGATAGCGAGCTACTTGCCAAACTTGAGAAAATCCGTGCCACAGGCGGCGTTGCGATGGGATTATTCAAAGACGTGAGCGAGGCACAGACCAGCCAACATATTCCAAAGATTGCTTGGGTTGCTCCTGCGCAAAGCTATACTGCTTCTAGTGGCAAGGCCGTTGATGCTAATGATATTGATTTAGTCGTACGAGCGATGAGTATGGGACAATTGCATCATGCCATGATGGGCACAGCAGCGGTTGCCATAGCAGCAGCAGCGACGACGCGAGGGACTCTAGTTAACCAAGCGGCAGGTGCAGGCGAATTGATGGAAGTGCGCTTTGGTCATCCTTCAGGAACGTTACTCGTAGGCGGAAAAACAGAACAAGTCGATGGTCGCTGGCAAGCCAAAAAAGTATCGATGAGTCGCTCTGCCCGTCGTATTATGGTCGGTGAAGTGTTTGTACCAGCGGATTGTTTTTAACCGTTAACTCTCGTCTCACCATATATCATTAACATTCCGCCTATAGTGACTAAGGCTAAGCCAGCGATTTTATAGATATCTATCGCTTTAACCGCTAAGCCAAACAGGCCCGTTTGGCTTAGAATAAGGGCAAAATACATTTGCCCAAGAAACACCCAGAGCAGTGTATTACCTGCGCCTATCTTTGGCGCGGCAATAAACATGAATAAGATATAAAAGCTGCCCAAAAATCCTGGCAACCACATCCACCACGTCGCGTTTTCAATCATTGGCGGCTTGATACCGCCACTCATCACATACGACAGCACTAAAGAAGCTAATGCACCTCCTAAGTATAAATAAAAGGTAGATTGTATTTGAGAGGCTTGTGTACTTTCTCGAAAAGCGTTGACAATAGCCAGTTGCAGCGGAACAATAGCACCACCTAAAAGGCTGATTAAGACGTAAGGAAGTATTTTCAAATGACTGCCCCAAAATGAAATAAAAAATGTCTCTAAATAATACTAAACTTTATTTCAATTATTTAATATAAATAAGATTTAGTGAAATATTAATACCCATGAGTTAAGCGTTTATGCCAACACCTCCGCAATCACGCCATTTGCAATTAGATAAAAAACCGCCACTTAAAAAAACGGAGCGGCGGGCATTATTGTGGGATATTCTCAAAAAGCTTGCTGTCTTTGCCGCGCCTTATAAAATCTTAATCATTGCAACACTGATATTAACGGTACTTGGTTCCTTTACCGCACAGGTCAATGCTTTTGTGCTGCGTTATGCCGTAGATACTTTGACCGAGATTGCAACCCTTGCCGAGCCTTGGGAAGCAGGTCTGCGTATGCTCGTCATCATCAGTGCGGTGCTCTTGACCAAAGAGATATTATCAATATTTATCTCTTTTGGTCAGCGCTTTTATGGTGAAAAGATTCGTATCAATCTGTCGCGTGATTTATCACAAAAAATCATTGAGCGTATCTTGACCTATCGCATGGCGTTTTATACCAGTAGCGAAAATGACAGTGGTAAATTACAAACCCGTATTGATTATGGCGTTAGTAGCCTGACCAGCCTAGTGCAGAATTTCTTTATTGACATGTTGCCGCTGTTTGCCAGTGCCATCGTCTCACTCATTATCATGTTTTCGACCAATTTTTGGATCGGCTTGGTTGGTCTTATTATCATCCCAATTTACTTCTTTATCAGTCAAAAACAAGCACGGCGTCTGCAAGGATTTCGTCGGCAGATGCGTGGTTATAGAGAAGCCAAAAGCGGTTTGGTTATCTCGCTGATTAACTCTATCAGCGTGGTAAAGTCCTTTGTCCGTGAATCTATTGAAGCGGAGAAGCACTTAACCATTCAAAAAGACATGACTGATAATCAGCTGCGTATTCGTAGTATTGGTTTTATTTATGATGCAATAAAAACCTTTATCGAGCAGATTGGCGTGGTAGTTATCATTTTGCTGACTTCCTACTTTGTGCTAAAGGGCCAGATGACCATCGGTATGATTTTATTTCATGTCATGCTATTTCAAAATGTCGCTGCCCCTATTCGTCAATTGCACCGTATCTATGATCAAATCAATAATGCACTGACTTATGCTGAAGGCTTTTTTGATATATTGGAAGATGACGAACAAGTTGAAAATATCGATGGTAGAAGCAGTAAAAATCTGAAAGGTCACATTGAGCTAAAAAACGTTGATTTTACTTATCCTAACGGCACGCAAGCGCTAAAAGATGTTAGCTTTACGATTAAACCCAATCGCATTACTGCACTGGTGGGCTTAAGTGGTGCTGGCAAGAGCACCATTATCAATTTATTGGTGAAGTTTTACGCGCCAGATGCTGGCACAATATGTCTAGATGGGCATGATTTAGCCGACTGCGATACCCATGAATTGCGTCAAAATATCGGTCTGGTACTACAAAGCAACCATATCTTTTCAGGTACGATTAGCGAAAATATTCGCTATGGCGATATGAATGCTACTGATGAAGATATTATCGTCGCCGCAAAGAAAGCCTCGATTCATGAGCAAATCATATCGTTATCAGAGGGCTATGAAAGTACGGCTAAATCATTATCAGGTGGCCAACAGCAGCGTATCGCGCTGGCACGGATGTTCTTAAAAGATCCGCCCATTGTATTTTTGGATGAGCCAACCGCCAGCCTTGATGCGATTGCCAGTCAACAAGTGAAAAAAAGCCTAGATCTCATCAAAAAAGACCGTACGGTGATTATGGTGTCACACAATATCGCCCAAATTATCGATGCGGATGACTTGGTCGTGATAGAAGATGGCCGCGTGGTCGAAACAGGCACTCACGAAGCGCTGTATGAGAAACATGGCAAGTACTTCGAGATATTTAGCGCCATGTCTGATAGTTTAAATTTGGATAAGATCAGTCAAACCTTGAACGGTTAATGCAGAATAAGATTAAAGCGGTATAATACGCGACACTTTTTATCTTCTACTTACTAACCAACAATATGCCAAAAGCCAGTAAACTATGACTTGTGAATTCTCTATAAAAACCTTTGATGAGCTGACCTCAGTTGATCTTTATCATATTTTAAAAGCACGCGCGCAGGTGTTCGTCGTCGAGCAAAACTGTGCCTATCAAGACATGGACGAAGTGGATTTTGATTGTTTGCATTTAGTCGCCCATCAAAATGAGGCGCTGATTGGCTATTGCAGAATTATCCCGCCTGAGTTTAATACCTTGCAAGCCAATCTTTCTGTCGCCCATCCGGCGGGCAAAACCGCCAGCTCTATGCCCGCTATCGGTAGAGTGCTGGTACTGGCGGAACATCGTGACAATGGCGTCGCGCGTCAAATCATGACGCAAGCGATTAAATATTGTCATAAAAAATACGCAAAGAAGACCATCGTCATCTCCGCACAGGCGTATTTGCTCAGCTTCTACGAGTCGTTAGGCTTCATTCCTGAAGGCGAGCATTATCTTGAAGATGGCATTGAACATATCAAAATGACCTTGCCTCTGCTTAAAAAAGGCAAAGTAAAAAGACAGCACACTGAAGGATCAGGCTCAGGAATTGTCACTAAGTTTTTGAGTTTATTGCTATTGATATTGGGTCTAATGTTTATCGCCGGCTTAATTTATCTAATGACATAGCACAACTTATCGTCAACCTTTGCTAAATTCTTAACATAATTCAATCTGGCAGTTCCATATTGACTGTGCTACTTTTGAGTCATGACCATGGCCGTGGTAAACGCTCAATGGTCAACAAAGTAGCTAACTTAAGGAAGAGGTGACGATTATGTCTAATGTCGAAAGCAATGTCCGTCCAGAATATGACGATGAAATTCAAAAAATTGCCGACTATGTTTTAAATTACTCTATCGATAAAGACTCCGAAAACAGTGATGACGCTTGGAGTACTGCTCGTTATTGTTTGATGGATACACTGGGCTGCGGTTTACTGGCGCTACGTTTCCCTGAATGCACCAAGCACTTGGGCCCCGATTGCCCCGATCAAATTACCCCAAATGGTGCGCGTGTGCCCGGCACGAATTATCGCCTCGACCCTATTAAAGCCGCCTTTGACATAGGCTGCATCGTACGCTGGCTAGACTATAACGATACGTGGCTGGCTGCTGAATGGGGACATCCGTCAGACAATCTCGGTGGTATTTTGGCAGTCGCAGATTATCTCAGTCAGCAAAACGTCAGCCAAGGTCGCGCACCGCTCACCATGAGAGACGTGCTCGAATCGATGATTATGGCGCACGAAATTCAAGGCGTATTGGCGTTAGATAATTCCTTTAACCGCGTTGGGCTTGACCATGTATTTTTAGTCAAATTGGCCTCAACTGCGGTCGTCGCCAAGCTCTATAACCTACCGCGCGAGCGTATTATGGCGGCTATCTCACAAGCCCTCGTCGATGGACAAGCACTACGCACCTATCGTCATGCGCCCAATGCAGGGAGCCGCAAGTCTTGGGCAGCAGGTGACGCGACCAGCCGTGCGGTACGCTTGGTAGATATCACCAAACGTGGTGAGATGGGTATTCCTGGGGCACTAACCGCACCGCAATGGGGTTTTTATGATGTGTTGTTTAGCCACACCAATAAGGACTTAGCCACCAAGCCCGAAAACGAGCGTCGCTTTACCTTCCAGCGTGACTTTGGCAGCTATGTCATGGAAAACATCTTATTTAAAATAAGCTTCCCCGCTGAGTTTCACGCGCAGACGGCATGCGAGGCGGCCGTTATTTTGTACCCACGTATCGAAGATAGAATTGATGACATCGAAAAAATCGTTTTGACGACCCATGATTCAGCGATTCGCATCATCTCAAAACAAGGCGAGCTTGCCAATCCTGCTGACAGGGATCATTGCTTGCAATACATGGTGGCTGTGCCGTTGCTCACAGGAGACCTAATGGCAGAAAACTATGAAGACGATTATCATGAGCAGCATCATATATTGATCGATGAGTTGCGCAGCAAGATGGTGGTAGAGGAAGATCCGCGGTATTCAAAAGACTATCATGACCCAAGCAAACGTTCGATTGCCAATGCCATTCAAGTGTTCTTTAAAGATGGCACCAGTACCGATAAGGTCGCTGTAGAATATCCTATCGGTCACAAACGCCGCCGTGAAGAAGGTTTGCCTGTATTAGAAGCCAAGTTTCGAGCCAGTCTGGCGACGCGTTTTATTGACAGTCGCTGCGAGGCTATTTTTGCGTTATGCAGCGACCAAAAACGCTTGGAGCAAACACCCGTGCATGAGTTTATGGACTTGTTTATGGCGAACTAAGCATTTGCTCACCTAGAGATTTACGCTTAATTTATCCTTGTCTTATCAACAAAATAGGGCGTGCCGTTAATATTATGATAACGACACGCCCTATTTTGTTCTATTGAATTGAATCAATTTTAATATTCAATCGTTTGGCGCTACCAAAGTATAGATTCCCCTGCCCAATCAACAAAGCTGCCAGATTGCGCAGCCGTCATGCGGCTTAGCACTTCTAATAAGCATTCTGCACTATAAGCTGGCGAGAATAATTGCCCATCAGCCACATTGCCTTGAAAAGGCGCTGACAGTTGCGTGTTGACGGTTCCGGGCTGCATGACGACCACGCACACATCTTTGAGCGACCTTCCCCATTCGATACTTAAGTTTTTCATGCCCATATTGAGCGCCGCCTTGCTCATCCTATAGCTATACCAACCGCCCAACTGATTGTCGCTGATACTACCGACTCGTGCAGAAATGGTGGCAAAAACAGCAGGACTGTCATTACTACGTTCAGATTTGGCTAATAAGGATTTAAAATGCTTAGCAATAAGCAGACCGGCTAAGGCATTGACCTGCATATTTATTAAGAAAAAATCTGTCTCAATCTGTCGCAATGATTTTTCTGGTTGCTGCGTCGCAGTATGTAGGAGTCCTGCACAGTTGATGAGCCAATCAATGTGGTCGGTTTGTTGACTAATGACATCAGCAGCTTGTTTGATACTCTGTTCGTCGCAGATGTTCATGGGCAGCCAATAGAGATTGTCTGCTGCAAAATCAGGAACGCTTTTATGATAAGTCGCAAAGACACGTAGACTGTCTTGGCTATCACTATTAGCCGTGCTTTCTACCAATTGCTCCACCATGGCTCTGCCAATGCCACCTGTACCGCCGATGATTAGATAAGTTTTGGTACTCATAACGATTCCTTTTTTTGTATTTCTAAAATGAGGACATGCCTAGTGTATGGCTTATCTTTATGGTTATGACTATCCTGTCTATCATTCATTCATGCATTCTGGCTGATTTTTATCACCTTTACCATGACAAAAATACTGAATAATGGCTTATTTAGTTATCATTGGTTTGTGACGCTGCAAAATAACAGCAGTAATCGCTATTATATATACGCTACAATAATCAAAAATTGTCTTCTAAATGAACGCTTTTATACGGATATTATCACTTTATGCTCTCACCACAAGATCAATTGACTGAGCTGGTACGCACGCTTGAGACGCAGCAGCATGTCTTTGCCACTGACCCGCTACTCATCACGGAAAAGCTGCAAAATGAGGATGGAAAACCCGTCCAAAAACTGCATCGCCGTGCCTCACGTATCGATAGTAACGGCGCGCTGGCACGAGTATTGGGCAAGATTGATGGACGCATAAAAGGCATCATGGTGATCATGAGTGTGGTGTGGTGCATCTCGGGGTTTTTAGGATTATTTACCTTACTACAAGCCAATGTCGTCAATTTCTTTTATGTCTTGGTCTGTTTACTTGGGTTTCATACCCTTATGCTAGCTGGCTGGCTAGTCATGACCTTGCTTAACCAAGGTCGTCAGTCGCCCAGCTGGTTTGCGAGTTTTGTTAGCCCCAGTTATCTTATCCGTGGTAAGGACGATGTCACCAAGGCGGCAGTCGACTTGTACGAGCGCCAATTACAGCACAGTGGTATGCGCTGGTATTTGGGTCGTTTTAGCCATCAGCTATGGCTTGCTACCTTAACCGGTATGCTCTTTGCGATTATATTCTTATTAATTGTACGCCAATATAGCTTTAGTTGGGAGTCGACGCTGCTATCCGATCAGGCACTGATTACCCTCACCCAAGTGCTTGGCTGGCTGCCCAGTATGGTCGGATTTGGTGTACCTGACAATGCCGCTATCGTACAGAGCCGACTGGTGACAGATGCCATGCCATTGTCTGTGGCGCGGCAATGGGCAAGCTTGTTAATTGGTAGTTTGCTGATGTACGGTATCGTACCACGAGCGATAGCGTGGGCGTTTTGTGCCTTCATGTTCCGTCGTAAAAAAATGCGTTTGGATACCAAGCTGCCTTATTATCAAAAAATCCTAAATTTTTGGCAGCGTCATGTGGTTGATGCCGATGACTTTACGGAGGTAGCGGCGCCTATCGCTCCAAAGGCAACAGTGAGCGCTGGCAAAAAGCTGGTTGCGTTACTGGAATATCCTTCAGAGAAAGATAACTGGTGGCAAAAAGGTCTTGATGCTAATAATGGTGATGATAGTCAAATTGAGAATTTTGGTATCGTTGATGACCGCGATGATATGGATCGATTAACCGTGTATCTAAAGACCCATCCAGTACAAGTCTTGCTCGGTATTCATAGCAAAGCCCTGCCTGACCGTGGCACGCTACGCAAGCTCGATCAAATTGCAGCTCATGCTAAAGACGGGCTGATTGTGCAGCTACTTAATAATGCGCCTGACACTACTGACGCCTTACAACAAAAAGTCTCGCAGCAACAAGATGTGCGATATCAACAATGGCAAACGGCTCTATCAGCACGAAAGATTGGCTTGGTAAGTACTTATACTGCTTAATAAAAAATGATAATAACTTTTTAAAATTTTCACCAGACGCTAATAAATATCATACGGGATCAGATGATGGATAATAATAAAACGAAGAATGAGCCTATCGGTCTCTTTGCCGACAAGGCCTTAAAAGATGAGCCTATCAACGTAGAAAATTCAAAGACAGCACTTACCCAGCCTATTAACATTAATAAATCCAGTGCTAGCGATACAACCGACGTCGCCACTTCCATCGATACCAGTTCTAATTCTAATTATGAAGCAGAAGATTCAACAACTCGCGAGAGTAAGAAAACTACGATAGCCAGCGGTGAGCCATTAAAACTGGCGGTGGTTGGTCATACCAATACGGGTAAGACCTCTATTTTGCGTACCTTATTACGTGACGTGTACTTTGGTGAAGTCAAAAACGAAGCCGCGACGACACGCCATGTCGAACGCGCCCAATTAACGGATAGTCAGACCGGTGAAGTACTGGTGGCGTTATATGATACGCCCGGTTTAGAGGACGCATCGGGATTGATGGATTGGTTAGAAGACAATACCGCCAGTCGTCGCGATGGTATTGAACGTCTACAGCAATTTTTGGCAGCTGATATCGCTCAAGGTGGTGATGCGTTAAGTAGCAATGAGGACTATAGCCAAGAAGCCAAAGTTATCCGCCAATTGCTGGCAAGTGATATGGCAGTTTATGTTGTCGATGCGCGTGAGCCAGTATTGGGTAAATACAAAGATGAGTTGGCCATTTTATCGTGGGCAGCGATACCTGTTATGCCGGTGTTTAATTTTACTGATAGCCAAAATGCCAATATTGATGAATGGCAGACCATGCTGGCAAGACGCAATCTGCATATCTCTACCCGTTTTGATTCGGTCGCTTTTGAGTTCGAAGATGAAATGCATTTGTGGCAAAATCTTGCGACCATGCTTACCCATTCAGAAATGCTTGAACAGCTCATGCAGAGACGCACAGAAGACTGGGCACAGCTATACGATGAGGCCAATATTATCATCGCGGATTTTTTATTGAATGTTGCCGCTTTTGTGCGTGAGATTAGTGATGATGATGACCCGATGCCAGTATTGCAGCAGATGCAAGAAGCCGTTCGGCAAAGTGAGCGCGCGATGCAGCATAATTTGCTTAATTTATATAAATTTTATGATAATGCGGTGGCAGCAACGCCGCTTGAGTTACAAGCCTATCAGCAAGATCCGTTTGACCCTGAATTGCTAAAAAGCTATGGGATTCGTACGACATCGGGCGCGGCAGCTGGCGCGTTATTAGGATTGGGCATTGATGCGGCCGCATTGGGCACGACGTTGGGTTTGGGTGCGGCAATAGGCGGTATCGCAGGTGGGTTATTATCGAATACCAGTAGCATTGCTGACCGGATTACTGGGGTAAAACGCTTATACATTGACCCTGCTACCTTAACCTTGCTCGCCACTCGTGCGATAGACTTACTCACTGCCCTACGCCATCGCGGTCACGCTGCGACTGATGCCACGCAACTATTATACAAAGGTGAGAATGACGGCAGCGACCCATCAGCTGAAAATAACAGTGAAGTAGACAACGCTGTGACGCCATGGTCAACCAACAAACTACCAAGCGAGCTTAAAAAAGCACGAGGCAAACCACAATGGTCATCGCTCAGTAGTGGTAAAGCAGAGCTTGCCCAAAGTTTGCGACTCGATATGGCATGGTCACTTTCTGGGAAGTTGCAATCACATAGGCGTGAGTAGTTAGACAACTCTGCTTGAATAAAACATGTATTTGGTTTTTCAAAGTTGCATTTACGACAATGGCTGCAACAATGCACTTAATGCCTCAGTACCACGTACGTCGGTTTGCTGCAGATAAATGGGATAAAGCGGATAACTAGTAAAGCTCTTGTCGATATCATACATCAGCTGCTGCTGGCGCTCAGCACGATGGCGCCAAAACTCATCAGACTGGGCCGGTGCTATGAGCTGATTGATGACTATCGCTGCTGGCGTGAGTTTGCTGTCTTCTAACTGTTCGATAGCACGTTTGGTCTCAGCCAATGGTAATACATCGGCGGTCATGACCAATACAATAGCAGTCTGCTGACGGTCATGCAGCAGTGCTCCCGCCTGACGAAACAGCTCTTTACGTTTCTCCAGCACGGATACTGCTTGCTCCCAGCGGTCAGACTTCTTTTCTGCAAATGGATTTGCTATATTATTTGGCTGAGTTTTATCTTTTTTCTGGCTGCTGTCTTTTTGATTGTGACGGTCCAAATGTGTCGCTACCGAGCGCAGTTTCGCCTGTCGCCGTTGCTGTGACAGTAATCCATCTGTCCACGCGCCCATCATCTCTGGTAGTACCAGCAATCGCAAAGTATGTCCAGTTGGAGCGGTATCAAAAATAATATGCTCATAATTGGCATCTGCTGCCGCGACCAAATGCTGACACATCGATTCGAGCATAGCGGCTTCTTGGGCACCAGGGGCAGATTTTGATAGCCTGAGATGCTTACGAATTTTGGGCATCATATCTGGATTGGCGTAGGCGGTAATCGTGCGCTCAACTTGAGCAAAATGCGCATCGACGATGACATCAGGATTGAGCTCAATGGCATCTAGATACGGTGTGATAGCGGTTTTTTCGTTATTGAGACGTACCTTTAACACATCACCCAAGCTATGCGCTGGATCGGTTGAGACAATCAATGTTTTTTGTTGTTGGCCAGCATAATAGCTGGCAAGTGCAGCGGCCGTCGTGGTTTTGCCCACACCGCCCTTGCCACCGACGAATATAATCGGTTGCGTCGCCAGTTGGTCTACTAATCCGTGTAGAGGGTATAAAGCCATACTCATGTCTCAATTATTAATTGTTAATTGTTAATCAATAAAATCTTTAATCTAAATAGATATAACTAAAAAACGGCTATGACTAGCAGCAACCAACGTGGTCAAAGGGACATCTGTCCATACCCATGCGGGTGTGCCACTCATGGAAGTTTTCTAAAAATAATGGCTGTAGCTCTAACGTATAAAAGCTGGCAGGATTATCAATGCCTAAGCTCTCAGCGAACATCAGCAGCATAAAGAAATCTTCTTCATCACGTGCAGCACGTGCCATCGTCTGGCGATAAGGCGCATGATAGAACTCATTCAGCCCTGCCACGAACCGCTGCCACCATGGCTGAGTGTTTTCTATATTATCTGTCGTCATTATCGTCCCATTTACTAGATTTTTGTTTTTCACCGTTTTCTTAAATGATTGCTCGTATTTTGAGTCTTTCTTATTATAATCAGTGAAAAGTAATATCGATACCTCACGCACTGCTGATATCAGCCATAACGTCGCCATTTTAGGATATTTTAACTATATCTATCATGCCTATTTCATACAAAAAACGCCAGCAGTTGCTGCTAGCGTTTTTTTGTATATCTATTCCAATAGTGATTAGACGTTATATCTAGATATTACTTTTCAATATTGCTTTTACCTTTATGCAAGGTCCACTCTTTACGCAATACCGATAGACTCTCAAACGTCACTAAAATCGTTGCGACTAGAATGATGATGTCCATAATGATAAGCAGCCAATTACCATCAACGTAAAAGGTTTTGAGCTGAATCAATAAGGCAAAAACCGTCATCACTAACAAGAATGACAATGGCGCCAAGGTGTACCAAACTGGCTTACCTTTACGTAATAAAATGACAGTAACGATCATGAGGGTTAAAGCCGCCATAAGTTGGTTTGTTGTCCCAAACAATGGCCAAATAATCATACCGCCAGCACCGTCGATACCACCCGCGCCAAATGCCAACAGTAGACAGCTTCCGACAGCGAGCAACGTAGCTACTACGCTCTTATTAAGAACGGGGATGTTATAAAATTCACCAAATTCTTGGAAAATATAACGTTGTAAGCGCACCCCAGTATCCATAGTCGTCCCTGCGAACAAGGCTGCCATGACAGTCAGCATGGTCTGGGATAGCACCATGTCAATGCCCACACCGGCATTTAAGATGGTCGCGCCACCATCAATAAAGGCACCGATAGAACCGTCGCCAAATTTTTGATAAACCGCTTCCCAATCTCCTAGAGTCGCAAAACCTGCTGTGGCTGCGAGAATGGCTCCTAGGGCAAGCATGCCCTCACCCAATGCACCGAAGTAACCAACAAAGCGCACATCCTCTTCTTTATCAATCTGTTTTGAGGTAGTTCCCGTAGCTACCAATCCATGGAAGCCTGAGATGGCGCCACAGGCAATCGTGACAAACAATAATGGCATCAAGGAAGGTGTGCCAACTGGTAGCGCCGTGTTTATGGCTGGCGCGACAATGTTGGGGGTCGCAATAAAAATCGCGGCGTACAATAAAATCAAACCGACAAATAACTGTAAACCATTAATATAATCACGTGGTTGTAGCAGCATCCATACCGGCAATAAAGAAGCGATGGCTGCATAAGCAAATAAAATAATAATCCATAGCGCATTATCAGGCAGACCTAAAAAAGTCTCAGGTAATACAATGGGGAACATAGGACCAAGATAGATCAGCCCGTATAAAGCACTGACCCCAATGATGGAGACCCAAACCAAATTCATCTTGTAGCGATAAATACACTGCCCGATGATAAAGGCCACTATCAACGCGCCCCAAACCGGTAATACGGCAGAGGGCGTTTTGATCATCATATTAGCAATAGCGACGCCAAATACAGCATTCACCATCAATAATAATAAAAAGATAACGACCATCATCAAGCTACGAACACGTGTACCCATGACGGTACCGGCAATAGAGCCAATCGATTGACCTCTATTGCGCATACTGGCCCAAATGGCCGACATATCATGTACGCCTGCCATAAAAATAGTACCCAAAACCACCCAAATAATGGCCGGTACCCAGCCCCAGATAACTGCAATCGCAGGGCCAATAATCGGAGCAGCCCCTGCCACCGATGTAAAATGATGTCCCCATAATACATACTTGTTGGTGGGAATATAATCTACCCCATCCTTCATCGTATGCGCTGGCGTGGGACGACTGTTGTCCAATGCCAAAATCTTGGTGGCGATAAACTTCGAATAAAATACATAACCGCAGAGCATTGCGGCGACACCAACTAACAGTACAATAGCACTATTCATCTTATCTCTCCCTAGACAAGTAGTAGATAGCCTTATGAGTTCAAGCTTTTTAAAGCAAAGTATAAAAAATATGCTAAATTAGTGGGCGGTGAGTGACTCAGATCACCCGTTATTAGGGAAATAACAGCACTCCCGTCAGATCATTACTAGGGTGTGTCCTCATTTTTATTACCATTTTTAGAATGAGGACACACCCTAGCTAAAAAAAACCTTGCATTGTAAAGTTAGAACACGCCACTAGTCAACATATAGTGTGATGAATCTTTGCTTAGCATGAGGTTTAAATAGTAACTGATTTGACAAGGGATGTAACGTTGGTAAGACGTTAAAAACAACAAATAAAGGAGTTATAATGACACACTATTTTGGATTCGTACCTTCACCTAAACTCAAAGCGCTGATCGAAGAGGCAGAACAAGTTATCGCTACTGATGCACAGGTAGATTATTACCCTTATCGCGATGCCCTAAGCCATCAAACCGCCCGAGACTTGATTGATAACTTATTGGTTGGCTTGGTAGATATTATTCCAAACCCTGAGCGTCAAGCATCCATGCGTAAAATCGTTGGAACCATTGAGCGTGCAGCAGACACCCTACTCAATATTTTATTGGGTAAAGAAAACAATGAAGAGGTATTGCCCAGTTTTCATTTTTTAAGAGATCGGGCCACCTTTATTGACAATGAAGGCGTGAAGCGTATTGGCTTTAAATTATCGGATGCCGATGCAAAAACCATTACTGAGGGTTTTGCCGCCATTACACCTGAACACGTTGATAGACCGACCTTTAAAACTGCGCTTGAAACGGTCAACGAAGAGACGTTGACTCATTTTGTCAGCCGCTACGCAGAAACGCTAAAGCTTGGCATGATTAAACGTAAGTCCGTGCCAGTTGCTAAAGCCGCCATCGACAAAGGCATGAGTATGGCATTGAACAAGCTATTGCCAGACCTACCTGATACCTCATTAAACCGTTTGGCTGACTATTATCGCCCATTCATCGTAAAAAAGCCTGAATAACGGCTACATTAGAAACTATTATGTTTTTATTAAGGCGGTAGTGTTGGGCAAATTTGCTAAAATTTGCTAAAATAGGCGGCACTTTTATCGAAGGCGCAACTCATGACCCAAATTAGTAATCAAGAAATCGAAAAAACCCTGCGCAACTCAGAGTGCCTTATCAGCAGTATCGAAGTAGCCGCTGCTTATGAGCGTCTTGCCGCCCAACTCAACCTACACTATGCTGGTCTAAACCCAATTGTGATGGTGGTTATGAACGGTGGTCTTATCCCAGCCGGTCAACTACTCACTCACCTGACTTTTTATCATCGTATGCACTATATCCACGCTTCGCGCTATCGTGATAATGAAGGGACCAACGAGCTTGATTGGAAGTTTAAGCCTGATGTCAGCATCGAGGGCGAGCACGTCTTGTTGATCGATGATATTTTTGACGAAGGTATTACTCTAAAAGCAGTGGTTGAAGAATTGAGTAAAGAAAAGCCTCTCTCTATCGAGTCTTGCGTACTACTTAATAAACAACATGATCGCAAAGTAGAAGGTTTTGACGTTGATTTTGTTGGTATTGATGTCGCGGACCGTTATGTCTACGGCTGTGGTATGGATTTTCATGGTTACCTGCGTCATCTACCGGGTATCTACGCTATTAAAGAAGACAAAGTCTAAATCTTCGTATTTGAATTTTAAAAAAGCATCCGATTTGGATGCTTTTTTAATGCCTAACTATACTGTTTGTTAAATATAGTCAGTGAAAAGTAATATCGAACCATCACGCACTGCTGATATCCATTTTTCTTGCTTGCTGTGCCTGCGCAGACAGAGGCGACAAAAAATTGATATCAGCAATACCATAGCGTTTTTAGTATATTTTGATTATCTATACGAGGCAACTAAAACTGTAATGCCAAACCCGTATGGCGCTCAGTGGGTGTTTGAACGGCTTTCTCAAAAGCGTGTTTGGTACTATAAATGGTTACCTTTTCTTTAGCACGGGTCACTGCCGTATAGATAAGTTCTTTACTCAGTAATCTTGCATGACTATTGTCAAAAGTAATAGCCACATGATCAAACTCAGAGCCTTGTGATTTATGAATGGTCATCGCATAAGCTGTGGCAATCACTTCTTCATTTAACAAATTGACCGCAATCCCCTGCGTTTTATTTTCAAAGAAAACCTCTAATCGACTTCTTTCATCGCTTGTCTGCAAGCAAAAACCAATATCACCATTAAACAATCCAAGCTCATAGTTGTTTTGCAGCACCATAACAGGACGACCATGGAACCATGTGTTTTGTCCCAGTGGTAACTTGAGCTCAGCAAGATGCCATTGAGTGAGAATATTATTAATGTAGTGATCGCCCCACTCACCATTATGACCAGCAGTTAATATTCTAAATTCGTTAAATATTTTCGTTAATGAAGCAATGGTGTTTTTAACTGATTCTGGCATGGATTTTTCGATCGGACTTTCTAACAGAGTTTTCACGCTGTTTAGGTATGTTTGGTAATTTAAAATTAGTTCCGAAATAATTGTATTACCGCTTAGGCTATTTTTTATCTTGCTGTCTTGAAGCGCTCCTGTTTGTAAGGTGTTTACGTTATTAACATACTGAAAATTCAGCGCGTTATCTTGCTTAAATAACTGCCAAATAGTTTGGGTATCTGTCTCTGTTTTATTAATTTGATAAGCAAGCTTGCCAATCCCCGAGTCTGCCGTAAATCGACGGCTCTCTGTCAGCTCTGCATGAATGGATTGCAATAGTGGAATACGGCATAAATCCGCCAATACAGCGCCTGCATCGACCGCTGCTAACTGGTTCGCATCGCCTAATAATATCAACCTTGCACCAGGCTTTACCGCACTGACAAGATAATTCGCTAGCTCCACCCCAAGCATTGATGCCTCATCAACGATTATAATATCTTCGCCAAGCGGGTTATGGGCATCGTAACGCGGTCTACCCGTCCGACCAATACCTAACAAGCGATGTATCGTTTTTGCTTCTTGCAACTGTAGCTCAACACCAGCTGCGTCTAACGCCGCCTGCAGCGACTCTTGCATGCGCTGTGCTGCCTTACCCGTTGGCGCGGCTAACGCTAGACTGGCGCTATCAGTGCTGAATCTAATACTTTTATGTTCACCGTCCCTACTCTCTGCGGCCTGTTGCAGCGCGATGACTAACTGAGCAACGGTATAGGTTTTACCTGTGCCGGGACCACCTGTAATAATACTAAAGGCGTTGTTATTAGCGACATTAATCGCCTTCACTTGGTGCTCATGAAGGTTTTCAGGTATTGCTATTTGTAAAGGGCTGACTTGCTGATTCAAAATGTTATTGATATTTTTTGCTAAGTTGAACTCGGCTTGCCAAGCTCGATGCAACCAAAAAGTGATCAAGGTATTTCGTTTATCAGCCTCTTGGTTATTAATAAGCCGATAAATAATAGGTTGATTACTTTTGCTTAGGCTATTTTTATTAGTGTTACACTGAGTATTGGTGTCAACATCGGCGAATAACGTATGCTTATGAAGTGACTGAACGAAAGATTCAAAGTCGCTATTTTTCAACAACTGATATAGCGTAGTCACCATATCAAAGCGTTTATCTAACACCTCTTTTTCATGATTACTGAGTGTTAGCTGTGCCCATAGTTGAGATTGCTTGTTAAACAGAGTTTCTAACAAGACAAATAGCGACGTCTCAGGTGTAGCATCATCTTCTGATTGGCTGTCTACTTGAGTATCGATTAGCGCAAGGATTGGCATTGCTAACACCTCTAACAATTGCTGCTGCCACACATGTAGCGTCACTAACTCGCCATTGATATGACCTTGTCGCGGTGTTTCATTCGCAGCCGATTCAATGGTTAAAACGGTATGCCCTTCTTCCAAATGAGTCGCCAACATAACGAATAAGGCGCTAAATAACCCACTGTCTTCAGTTTTGTCTATTTTGGCGCTACCATCATCAGTATCAGAATTATCATCGATTGTGTTATAGGCTACCTGCGTCTGCTGACGGCGTAGCAAAATATAATTACTGAGGTTACTAGCCCAGCTCTCTTGTAAGCTTATATCCGCCCTGCTCTTATTATTATTCATAGATTATTGCTCATCGTATGCTTGTCTCTTTTTAGATTTGGTTAAAAGGTATAACAATGTTCATGCAGTCAATCATTACTCAAAATCTGTCAATCTGGTCTGCCAAACAACGTATCTAGTGCTTTAATAAAATCGATGGGTATATCCCAAGTGACTAATCCATAGGAGCTGTTAATCTTTAATTCGCTACCGTCCGACTTATTAGCATTTTGTGACTCATTCGAGGCGGCTTTAACGTTCGGATCATATACGCCGCGTAAAAAGACATATTCAACAGCACCCAAGTATTTATCTTCATTGCCTGCATAATTACTGATTCGCATAGCTAGGAATCGATGCAAAGCCACTTGGTAAATCGCTGCTTGTAACCAATATCCCGCCTTGGACATTGCTTGCTTGAGCGTGTTTTCATCATAATCACTTAGGCTATTTCCTAAAAAATTACTCTTGTAATCGACGACGTAATACATGCCAGCATGCTCATACACCAAGTCAATTTCACCGCGTAGATAACGATACAAATACGCTTTGTTTTGCGCAACCAGCGTGACATGTTTGTCGGTCTCATCAGGCAAATACTGCTGAAAGAGTCTAGTAATATCTTGTGCCTTAAAGTTCTCTGATAGCCCCATATTAAACTCTAATTCAGCAAATCGTTGACCTGCATCAATAGAGCGCAAAGGTTGCTTGGAGGCCAATAATGGCGCATCTAAGACCTCTTCAATCCAGTCCATCAACGCCTCATGTTTGCTAGCGTCTACTGAGTTAAGATTAAATGAATCAGTATTAACGTCATTACCTTGCTCTTGCGTCTTTGCTTGCAATCGACGGCTTTGGGTTTCAGCACTGCTATACACCAGCGGCAGCTGATAACTACTGATGGCTCTATCGATAACCTGAGACCACTGCGCTTTATTGCTGAAATCAATTTTTTCAAATATCTCATGCAAAAATGTACCGGCATTAGCGCCTTTGACAAAAGTAAAACGGATATCATCTTCTGACTTGAGATTTAGCTCACCGGCTTGTTCAAGAGAGTCGTTATTATGCAGTGATGGTACAGCCGAAATTGAAGCTTCTGGCATATCGATGTCTATCGCATCATCAATACGCTCATCCATCACCGCCATTGTCTGTGTTGATTCATCTAGCTGACGCGCCAAAGCGGTAAAGCTGGTCTTGGCCCACCCATAAAAATAGTTGGTTTTCATAACTTCTGAAAAATCATCATACTTAATAGGCTCTGTTTTAGGTCTAATCAAATTAGGCGATTCATTTTCCGTTAATGCGCCTGCTTTAGCGGTAGCACGGTTATTGTTATAGAACTCATTAACTTCATGCCCTCTGAGCATGCCTATGGTACCTTTGAGTCTATCAGGCAATTCAAACTTTGGCTCTTCGGAGTCAAACCAATAAAACACTGGCTTTAAGTCAAACCCTGTTTTATTACTAGGATCTCGTAGCACGACATAAAGCTGCTCACTGGCCCGAGTAAATGCCACATAGCCAAGCCGCCGTATCTCATCAAAACCTTCTTGCGTCTCGATATTGGTATAGTAATCCTCGACAGTAGCAGAACCCTGTACAGGAGAGAAACGGCGCTGATTTCCCATTGCTTGATTATCTATCGACTGCTGCACTAACGCTGAAGGCGCTTGCTGTGCGTTATACAGATACAGCCCATAGTCTTCCTTATTGCCTGACTTCCTACTGGCATCGCCCATGCCTAGCACATAGACAATGGGGAACTCGAGCCCTTTTGACTTATGAATGGTCATCAGCTGCACACCAGATTCTGTCGGTAGCGGATATTGCTTGGCCCAATCACTACTGGGTGCTGCATCTATGTGTTGTCTAAACCAGGCCAATAGCTCATGTTCACCCATGCCAATACCATACTGCGCCAAGATATCCATCACATGGCGCAAATCCATGATATGACGATCGCCTTCTGGATGAGCAGCCAACGCTTGCCAAACACCTTGCGGCTGTATGGGGTTCTTATCTAATAAATAATGTAGTGCCGATAATATGCCAAAGTGCTGCCAACGCTGCGCGCCCTCCTTTAGATAAGTAATAAAGTCTTGATAGCTTTTTTTATTATCAGTCGCTGATGTATTTTTAGAATTAAAGCTATTTAAATCGGAGCTTAGCGCGGTATTGCTGCCCTCAACTACTCCTGACTCATGATCCGTCATCATGGCTTTGATCGTTTTAATACTCAGACCATACAGATGACTGGTCAATACTCGATTAATCATGTCATGACGATAGGGATATAACATGGCGCTTAGTAGTGCTGTCACATCTTCTGCCATATTCGTCTCAAAGATACTGACATCACTGGTGGTCAAGGTCGGCACATTGAGCTTTACTAGCTCGTCTTCCACCCGTTTTAAATCTTTTTTGGCACGTGCCAGCACGCCAATATCACTGGGCTGAATAGGCTTACCCTTTAAGGTCTGACCACTGTTAAGCAAAGTGGCTATATGGCGCGCAGTGATTTCATGCTCATCGTACTCAAGCTCTTTATCGTAAGGCAAATGCAATAGGCTCACTGGCTGAGCAGAGAGCACCTCTGTGACCAACACGTTGTCCAGCCTATCTGACTCATTAAACCAAGACAGCTCATACTCCGGTTTTGCCGCCTTGATGTACTGGTAATAAATACCTGCGCCTAATTGAGCTAATTTATTCTCATCAGTGGTTACATCAGCCATGCCGAACCAACAGTTTAGGGCATTAATCACGCCCGCATTTGAGCGTCGGTTGATATCAAGCGTCCAAAGCGTGCTTTTATCAAATTGAGCTTTCATGTAGTTATAGTTGGCCACATCGCCACCACGAAACCCATAAATAGCTTGCTTTGGGTCACCAACCAATAATAAAAATTCATGACTGGCTTTTTTAGTAGCTGACTGTTTATCATTATCAGCAACCTTGCCCTTTTTCTTTGGTAAATAGATGCTTTCAATCATAATAGCTTGCGCGCCATTGATATCTTGCGACTCATCAATCAACGCCACAGGATAGTGATGACGAATATAACGTGCCAGCTTCTCTCCTTGCCGACCAGTTAATGCTTGGTTTAGACGTACCATTTGCAGGCTAAAGGTCGTCTCACCACGCTCTTCCAAAATAATTGGTAGCCTGTCACGTACCGCAAGCACGATATGACGATTAAGATTGGCTAAAACAGTCACTATGTATTCGTCTAGCTTTTTGCTTTCTTCAATATAGCGTTTAAAGTCACGAACGACCTGCAACTCATTAAATATCAGATTAACTCTTTCGCCATCTTTGGGTACACGAAACTGAGAGCCGATATTGTCCGTTTTTTGAAAAGCCTCGATTAACTTTCCTGTATGATTTTTTGCGTCTGATATAAATTTAAAAGCGGCTGGACCAAAATCTTTTAATGCTTGAATGATTTTCGGCCAAGAGTCTCTATTATTTTGTAGCTGTCCTTTTGGAACGTCATAATACTCGCCGTCAGGTTTAAAAAAGATATCAAGCTCATCGCTGCGCTCAATGATAGTATTTATAAGCCGCTCATAGCCCTCAAACGAAAAGTCATTTACTACAATCTCATCAATAGGTGCTGAAATAAAGTTAAGCGAGCGAGTCACATACTTCTTATGATCACTAACGGCAGTCAATTTGCCTTGCTGATCCATCAATGCATACAGCTTTGGCTGCTCGTGATACAAGCGGCTTTGAAACTGACGCAGCTCATCATGAATGATACTGTCAGTCACCTGCTCAATACTGCTGTCTTCAATAATGCCCATGCCTTGCTGATGACCCGTCTCGCTACTATATTCCGTCAGCCATTTTTGCGCCAAGCTATCGAGCGTACCTACGAATAGCTTATCCAACGTCGTTAGCACCAGCGCGGTACGCCTAATAGCTTCTGTCATTGGATAGCTGTAGACATGATCCAATAAATAACCAATTAAATGCAGGTTAATAGGATCTTTCATGATGCCATCTAAGCGCGCATATTTTGCCTGATTGACTAGCCAATCTTCACGATATTTTTTTGCTTGTTTACGTTTATCAGCGGTAGCTTGCTTATCAGTAGCAAGGTCTTGATTTAGCTGGTCAGTTTTCTCTGCCTCAGCGTTTGAGGCAGCACTTGAGTTATCTGCTTGTCTATCCTTATCACTCTCAGGCATGACTTGTAATATGTTCGGGTATAAACTCTCTTTATTATTAGTATCAGCACTTAGGCTATTGACCCATTGTAATAATTGATAAAAATCTACCAAACGGTCATGAATACGCTGACGCATTTCAGCTGCGGCAGCGCGAGTAAAGGTCGTGGCGATGATTTGCTCTGGCGCACGCCGCGCTTCAATCAGCAGACGCAGCACGATACCAGTTAATGTCCACGTTTTGCCAGTACCAGCTGAGGCTTCAATTAAATGCTTGCCTGTTAGAGCAACATCAACTGCTGGTATTACATCCGCTTTTTGATCAGATATAGGATTGGCGTGAGGCAGCTCATCCGAGTACTCATCGAATAAATGTGGTTGCGTAGACTGTGTAGAAAGGTCACTGATACTGGTTGGGTCGGTAAAGTCTGTCATAAGGGCGGATACTTTTAATTATTATCTATTAGAGCAAGAGAGCAAAAATTAATGATTCTAAATGACTAGAATGAATTGAAGACACGCTCTAATTAGCCGTCTAAGTCAATTAACGCGGTAAACATTGGCTCATACAATGGTCGTGCCAAGGTAGTCAACGCTGCCGATAATGCTTTGAACGCGTCTTGATCACGCAGTACATATTGCCAAATGGCATGCTGCGAGCACGTATCGTATACCGTGTCTACATTATAGTTAGGTCTTAGCCAGTCTGAGAAATCTGCACGTTTTGGCCAATAACTACTGCCTTCACTTTCTTCAGACTTTAAGTACTTATCAAGGTAATTGAGTGCATATTCTGGCAATAACGTAATGGGTACTTGACCGACTAGCTTGCCAAAAATCGCCCATTTCATCAGCTCTATCACAGCGTTTTCATAAACAATGGGACTTAGTTTAAAGGCGATTATTTTGTCATATTTTTTGACTTGCGAGCTAGGCTTATTAAAGCGCCAAATACTCACACCATCATTTAGAGCCACTTGCTCAGCAGTGGTACGTCTGGCCACCTGCCAATACAAGTGCGATAACCAAAATTTGAGTAAATGCCTAGGGCTAGCAGAGTTGGGCAGTATATTTAACCATTGCTTGGGTGATTGCTCAGCATAGGTCTTACCTGCCTGCAGATGTGTGTGGCGGGCATGCGCATCTGGCGGCACTGATGATGGTGGTAATGATACTGATGCTAATATTGGCACCGAGCCTTTTATCTTAATAACTTTCGGCAACAGCTTGAGCAATGTTTCCATACCCTCTATATCTGTCTGGTTGCTTGATTCGCTATTGGTGCTATTCAACAGTTTTGCCAACTCTATCTGAACAGGGTGTTCGGTGGTTGCTGTCAGTAGCTGTAATACTGTAGCGCTATCTGCTCCACCTTGGTTAATAATACTACTCTCATCAAAGCCATTAGCCATTAACTGCTCTTTGAACTCTAGACATTGCTGTTGCAGCTTTTGTTGTTGATTGGGTAGCGTGGTTTGGCGAGCCACACCAGCTGGCATGATTTTTTGGTACATTAAGGTTTGATTAGCGCTGTCATCAGTCGTATTGGCAATAGTATTATCGGTCGCCAGCTCTTTAATCAAATGCGCTTTAATTTGATAGGTCGTCAAGCTGTCTAAAAATAGCGGCTCTTGCTGCGACAGTGCTTCTTCACCTTGCACCACATGCACCTTTTGAGTACGCAAAAACGCTTTGGCAGGATGGCGCACTTGATACGCCAATACTCCTTCAACGTCTATCTCTCCAATATTAAATATGCTATCAGATACCGCTTGGGTAAGCGCTTCCGTCATGCTACCGACATCGCTAGTATCAACAACCGTATCTAGCGCTAGCATTTCATCCAATGCAGACAAGGTTTGATTGTCTACTCGACCTAACTGACCCAAGCCTTGACCAAGTATCTTAGCGATTGACTCATATTGTGATTTTGTGGGTAACCTCACCAGTTGCGCATGCTCACTAGATACTCGCCCTTTTAAAGTATGAAACACTGACTGCCAAAGCGGCGCAGGCGGAAACTGCTTTTTTTGCGCCAGTTTGGTTTTGCGCATGGCCTTATTTAAGAGAACATCTAATTCATCCATCATATCAACAGGGCTGTTATCCTGAGCATTGACGTTGGCATTGTTATTGCCATCAATATCAATAGACGCTTGCTCAAAAATATCATTGCCTTCAATTTCTGTTTCAAACAGACTCTCATGAAAAGGCAGAGCAGGATGCTCAGTCACCAACCACTGCTTAATCAATTTAGGCAAATAGCGCTTGAGACTCTCGGTGGTGGGATCAATATTCTCTGGTAATATTGCTAAGTCTTCAAGCGAGTTCACCTGCCACTGTACTTCACCTTGCAAGAACTGTAGCAATTCGCTCACTGGATTGGCTGGCAGGTGCTCATGAGTGTCCGTCAGACTTTGACCGTTGTAAAACATCCAGCAAGCACTACGCGCACACAGCAGCGCATCTAAAAATGCACCATTGTCATCGTCTTCGCTGACTCTGTCACCACGACGTGAATTGGTCGCTTTCATCAAATCATAGCGGTTATCACGATCACGCGCAGGAAACTCAGAGAGATCCATATTGAGCATCACCACCAACTCAAAAGGCACGTTTCTTAGCGCACCAAACCGACCAAAGGTAATCACCCCAGTCGGCTCCGCACTGACCTGCTGGCTTTCAAGCTCGTTTTCAATACTGTCTAGCATAAAGCTCAGCTTTAGTGGCAACTGCTCCACACCTGCCAGCTTTTGCTCTACTTCTCTATTGTCGCTATCGCTACTGGCGTACTGTCTATAGTGACGATTGGCTCGCAAGCTAGATTTAAAGCCGTTCATTGCGTTGTAGATGGCACGCATGGTACGCGTTTGATCCACATCACCAAAGTAGCGATGTATCACTTGTCTCTCAATCTGATCGAGCCAATCTTCCGCTTTCATTTTTTGTGTATGGTCATTGCGTCGTGCGACCAAGCCAGTATAAATGCGGCAAAGCGCTTCAACGATCAACGCATCATTTAGGCTCACTTGCGGCAATGGCAAGGTCATTTCTGGTAATGCAGTACTTGGCCATTCATCTTCATTTAAAGGGTATAAACAATCGCTCAACTCAGCCTCTGGCATCACTAAGCCTAATGTTAATCTGTCTAACGCTTGCGCAAAGCTAAAGCGGTAGTCGTAATCATTGCTATCCAAAGTTTGCTTAAGATGCCGCTCATCAAACCCGCGGATAAAGCCTGCCTCTACCAGCAAATCACAGCCACGGCTCATTTGTTCATGAGTCAGCCCAAAACTTTCAAACAAAGGTGGCAGCATCAACCAATCTAAGACTTCAGCCGCTTCAAAACGGGCACTATGGCTGCCTAATAATTTATAAAAACCAACAATCGCGTCCCATAGCTGCCGAATATCGGCATCAACAACCCCAGTTACCTTGGCGGGCAAGGTCAAACCATCCTGACCTTTACCATTGACAAAGATAGAGCCAATCAGCGCATGATGACGCTCAACATCGGGTAGTAACACCACAATGTCAGAGATATGGCGTTTTTTCTCACCCGCTTTGACAGGTTCATTTAACCAGCGCCCAATCATGATACGCAACACTTCAAGCTGGCGCTGCAAACTATGGCACGAATGAATGCTTAGGCTATTATCTTGCGAAGAGATTGCCCAAAAACGATCCTTCTCAAAACGCTTATTCTCCAACGCCTCATCGTCATACCAAGCCGTCTCTTGTTTATCTCCATCAAGGCTCGGCGCTATTTGCTGACTCACTGCTTGCGAGACTGTAGCGGCCGTTGCTTGTTGGGTCGATTGCTCATCAAGCATTAAAACGTCATTTTGCAAACGTCTTAATAAGCTTGGACTATTTTGCGTAGCTTGAGAACTGTTAGCCTCCTCATAGGCTCTGTCATCAACACTAGTCCCAAACTCATCATTCCAATCATTATCTAAACCATCATCGCTAATATCGCCAACATCGAAGCTATCTTGCCACTCTACTATTTCTTCTTGGTACTGCTCATTGCCCGACAAATTAGCAAGCATGGCAAAGGTATCGCGCGACTGCTTGCCCAAACGCGACAGTAAACTGTGACCATAATCACGTAAAAATACACTTTCAGGATTGATGATTTGTTGACGCTGTAACCAAGATTTATCGACGATATCGGCCCAAAACAGCTTTGATGGGTTGTAATGCAATAGCGTGATATTCATGTACTTCGATAAACGCTGCAAAAAATCTAGCTCGGTCTGTGGCAGTTGCTGAATGGTAAAAATGCGCAGTACTTTGGGCAACTGAGCGCGCTCATCCGCGGTGTTAGCTGCTAAAGCCGACCAGAAGACATCCTCAAGTGCCACACGGTGTAGATGAACATCAGCAAATAAATGCGACCATAAGAAGCGCTGAGCAGCTTCCAACTCAACATAATGCTCAACCAACCATTCAGGCGTGCCACGCGCATATTTATCAAAGCGTAGTGACAATGCATCTTTATCCGCTATTAATTCATCCACATTCAGAGGTTTGTTATACGACCATAGCGCCAACCAATCCTCACGATGGGTTAAGTAGCGGTTAAACACTCTTGCCAAATCACTTGCCAGCTGCCAGATACGGGCGTCTTGTTGCGCCTTGTCTTTTGTCATGTTCTGTTTTAAATTGTCTTGTCCTAAATTACCTTGTTGAGCACCTTCATGCGGCTCATCAATCAAAGACGCTAATAATGGGTTAACCGGATGCTTTTCATCGGCAACAATCACCTCTTGGTAATAGGTTAAATAGCCAAACAAGCGCCATTGCATCACTGTAGGCGACAGCACCGCCACTTCTGGTACATTCAAGGTTGCCGCTTCAGAATTTTGAGCCAATAAATACGTATTATGACGGGTTAACACATCCTGCATGAGGGTCCACTGATACTGACCCCAAAACTTAGTACGCACCAACGTGCTAATTCCAGCACGGCTAGCAATGGTTTTGTCCAACCAATCGCCCAATACCATTGAAGGCACAATGACAATAAAAGGCTCAAAAACAGGCTGATCCTTAGACTGATATTGCACAAGCAGTTGATCAACGAGGTTTTCGGTACGGTGTGACTGAATTATTTTAAACATAGAAGGGCAATCTGATTGAAGTGATAAAAGAATAAGGGGGTTAATAGATAACATAGGGTTAAAATAGCGCACCAACGTTAATGATAAAAGCTTTGAGTACAATAACAATGCCACAAGCGATACTCATCAATCCATGTTTGGCAGTCGTTACTGAGTAATATTTCTGCTAGCATAATCATAGTAAATCCATTGACAGTAGTTATAATTAATAGCTGATATAACCACCAATCGCATCACCCGATTAGTGTGCCACTGTTCCCAGTGGTTTACCAGTTTATAAACCAAGGATGACATAGCCTGCGACAACGGATGTCGCTGATTTTTTAAATGAGCTTCTTAACGACGAGACAACTTAATCTTATGCCCCTGCGCCCTATCGATGCCCTCTTTATCCACCTTGAACGACGTGTCTATGTAGTCTACTATCGAGGGGAATTATGGCAATTGCCTCGTATGAAAATTGATGAGCTATCGTGGCAGCGTAGGCAACTTTATCAAGGTTCCCCCGATGCCTTGTATCTGAGTCGTCATCAAGCTATCCAAGATCCAGTGTTGGCACAAAAGCTGCGAACACTAAACTTGCCTATGGCAGTACGCGGCATTACACTACCACGCTTCGAAGCATGGTGGGAGAGCCACGGTTTTGACTGGTTAAAAGACCAATTAACAATAGGTGAATCCCCATTAGCCGCGCATACTACGACAAGCACGACTACAAATAGCGAAACCAGATCTATTGCGCCGCAAGACAGTACATCAACCTCAGCCAATAATGATAATAGCGCTGAGCAGAACAGCAGTACGCAAACTCAAGAATCTAAAAAAGTAAGTAAGCAAAACGATAGCATTCAAGCAACAGAAAAAACGGATGTTTTCGCTGAAATGCTAGCGGATTTGGTCGAGGAAGTATTGTATAAATAGCTTAGTTTTTAGCAGCAATGTTAGCCGAAAAGTTATGTGCTATAGGTCATTTAAGCCTAAATCAAATACACCAAAATAAGAACGATAATCTATGAAAGACTATAAACTGCTATTGGCTGGCCTGCTTTTGCTACTGCTGATGATACTCATCGCCGTTTTTACTTGGTTGTGGAGTAGCAACCGTAAAAACATGGATCCACTGCCTATTTTGGCAAGCGAGAGTGAGACGATAGCAGAAGGCACTGATGAGGATGCAGATACTAGCGCTGATCGTACCTTATATTTGCAAATAGAAGACAGTCTACAAATACCATTAGACCATGTGATCACAAGTTTCGAATCCCGCTATCCTCATGTGCAAGTTTTCACAAATTATGTCAATTCTACAGCACTATTAACTTTGCCAAATAACAATCATAATGGCAATGAGAGTGCGCCTGTTGTCACTCATGCCGACATAATTATTGCTGATAATATCTTATCAAGCGAGCGACTACTACCCTTACAAACCAAGCTTAAAGACGCTCAAGACAAGCGCAGCCAAAGCAGTGTTGATACTGATGATGCCACTCAAGATAGTACTGATAGCCTGAATGTAAGTGAGCTCTTTAGCGAAGCAGACGCTGCTACAGATACATCAGACAATACTGAAGCGCGTCGTCTGAATTCTTTTAGCTATGCCTTGAGAGATGAGCATGCGCTTGATGGTGTCATCCTGACACATAATACTGTGGCAATTAATTTTCGTAACTTTTTGCTCTCAAGTACGGGGCAAGACATATTGAAAAAATATAATTATTACAATATCGAAGGTTATAAAAACAGTGTTGACGAGTTATTTAAGCCTACGTCACAAGCCAAAAAACCATTAGGCGACAATGGAGAAGATGTCGCTGATGCACTTAGTAATGGCGAGTAAGGATAAATTGCTTCTATTTATCTTTTGTTGATTGCTTTTATGCCTACTTTTTTCTACAATGTCCCTCCATAATGCGCCTATAGCTCAACAGGATAGAGCAGTTGCCTCCTAAGCGATCGATCCGAGTTCGAGTCTTGGTGGGCGCACCAATCATTGTATTTAAACATAACCTCGCATTACCTCAAGCCCTTTAAACACCTATCATACATAGTTATTAGTCTTTATTAAACACTTGTCATTACCTACTAGCACCTCTACAATGTTGTTAAATGCGTTGTTGAATAATATACAACGTCGTTTTTTGTTGTTAATTATGTAGTGAGGTTGTTGTTAAACCTCTCGACAACTTGAGGTATAAGCCATGACAAGAAAAAAAGACTACCGATTAACTGACGCTGGCGTGAAAGCAATCGCCAAACAGTCCACACCCACCAAAGTCACGCGCCATGGTGATGGCAACAATTTATACCTGATACAACACCCAAATGGCTCATTGTTTTGGCAAATGACCTACCGCTATCAATCCGATAAAGATCTTAAACCCAAGCAAAAAACTTACCAGATTGGCATTTATAAGCCTGCCAAACAAACTATTGATTCTGCCTTTAAACCAGAAGTCTCGCTAAAAGAGGCTCGGCTGGCACGTGATAAAGCTCAGGCGCTACTCAGTGATGGCGTTGATCCAACTGAACATAAAAACTATGAAAAGAATAACTTTGAGCAAAAAGACTTATTTAGAGTTATCGCTAAGAGCTATATTAACGAAAGATCTAGTACCACACCTAAGAACGTTCAAAAACTACATAACTATCTAGATAAGCATATTGCACCGCATATAGGCGACTACCCTATTGCCTCTATAACGGCTCAAGACGTTATCAAAACTGGATTAGCAATCCAAACCTATTTTGAAGAGCGGGGAAAGTGGACTGACCACTGTCGTCAAATCCGTAGAACCAAACTTGGGAGATTTTAATTACGCAGCTTGACGATAATAATCAAACCACACCTGTCTTGGCGATTTATAGCTCAAGCCCTTTTGAATCCTAGTTTGATCTATGCTGTCCAATCTATAGATATTAACTTGGGAAATTATAGTATTGCGCGTGGACTGAAAACTATCAAATCAAATTTGATAATTAGTTTGTATCGCTAAATTGAGACTCGATTGGCTTAATATCATAGCCAAAATACCCTTCTATAACGTCTCGCAGGTTACTCATACTGATGTTTAGCACTTCCTCGTAGCCACTATTGCTGTAAATTTCTAATTGGGTATCGCGAATAGATAAAAAGCGTTTACCCACAACCATCGAGAAACGTAACTGGCTACTAAATGGATAGATAATATCGGCAGAAAAGCGGTTTTCAATACTGTGATAGATTTCGGTTTCAGACTTTGCGGCAATATCAATTTCCATTTGTTTTTTTTCTACATTACGTTTTCGGTGGTAGACTGTGATCACATCGTTTTCTATCGTAGTCCTAAAGCGCATGCCGTAACACTCATATAAAATGGGGGTTGCGGCTGGGATAAGTTGAATGGATGGCCACCCATTGCCAATATCTGCAAAGTAGCGCTGGTTGTTTATTTCCAGTCTTACTAGTCGGTGGATATCTTTTCCACCAATGCGAGCAGAGTGCAAGTATGCATCTAACCCAACTGCTTTGGTTGCATCTAAGTAGCTTAGAGCTTTGTCTGAACAGGTACCGCCATATGCCATCGTTGCAGGGTGTACGTTGTTGAGTAGGTATAAATTATGAAATGGCTCTTGCTTAAATTTATCGAGTAGTATTTGTTGGGCTAAATGTACAGTCATCTATGAGCCCCTCCTCGTTTAGCAATAGCAGAGTCAAATGTTGGATAGCTAAAAAAGTAAGGATCGTCTACATCGTACGTGAATGTGGCTTGCCATATTTCCTTAAGTTCTGCTATTTCTGTATTACCGTTACGGGTTAAATAGTCCACTACCAACTTTCGGATGCCACTACCAACATCAAAAGAGGTCTTTTTTCGGTTTGCGATCTCGACAGGCAATAAGTGCCTAAAGGCATCTCTAAGTGCTATCTTGTTATGACCGGGAATATAAAACTGCTTATGCTCAAGGTCATCGGCAACCCTTTTTACTGTACGATCTAAAAATGGGCAACGAGCTTCAATACCATGTGCCATGCTGCACTTATCAAGCCTACGAAGTTCTGTAAAATGCATATCGGTTATCAGCTTAGTACGAGTAGCTTGCCACTCTTGTTCGGATAGTTGCTCATGGTAACCAGCAAATAGCTCATCTGCCCCTTCTCCGGTTAGTACTACCTTTAAGTCTTTCCTCTGTGCTGCTTGAGCTAATAAATAGGTTGCAAGGCCATTGCTAATGATCGATGGATTGTAACTTTCAGTTGTGTAAAGTACTTTATCAATCAATCCGGGTAACTTTTGCTCACTTGGTAATGGGATGTAGATAACTTGCTTTAATCCTAGGTGTTTAACAAGCATTTCAACCATAGCAACATCAATACTATCGGAATCTCCCAGAGTAAAATAAGTTACATCTTGGCGATGCTGACAAGTTATAGCCGCAATAATCGAACTATCTAGACCTCCACTCAGGAAAACACCGAAGGGCTGTTTAGGTAAGCGTTTAATAACTGCTTGTTCCATTGCTGAAAGCAGATTAGATGTTGTACTGGTTAACTGTTGGTGGCGTGCTACTTGGGTAAGCGTGCCCGTGGCTAAGTCGAGCTGACTAATACCAAGGGGCACTTGCTCGAACCAGTCAATATTTTGTAGGGCTTTAAGTTCACTGACAACAAATAGGGTGTTATTGGCTTGACCGTAAAACAGTGGCTTTTTACCCATATGGTCGCGAAACAATAGAATCGAATTTGTCTCCAGTTGATAAATAACCCCTGAATAAAATCCGTCTAACTCGCTTAGTACCTGCTCACCCAGTTGAGCGAATAGTGGCGCGATTACATGTGTATCGCAGTCGCTATTACGAAGGAGGTCATATTGTTTTGCAAGTAAATCTGCATTGTAAATCTCGCCATTAAAAGCTCCTATCATACAGCTGGATTTGTAAGGTTGGCGTCCTGTAATACTTTCATCATTAATTGCCAAACGTGCAAACCCAATAGCTAACTTCCCCTTGATCCAATAGTGTTGGTCATCAGGACCTCGATGAGTAAGGCGAGTTAAAGTAGCTGATATATTCTGTTCGGCGGTATCACCGTGAAGCACGACTATTCCGCACATAGTTGCGCTTCTTTGTTGAACTGTAGCTGATTACGCAATTGCATTAACAGTTCACCTAACCGATTCAAGCCACTACCATCTTCTGCATCGCCCCAATAACTGTCATTGAGTGTATGTTCGGCTATGTGATATTGCTGAGTTGATAATAATAACGCTTCAAGTTCAGGGTTCTGAGTAAATTTGGCTGTAAGTGCTTGCAGCATTATATCTTCCTTCATGTTATGCCAGTTAGGTTGTAGGTGTTGTGACTCTAACTGCTTAGCCATTTGTTTGGCTAACATAGGACTTGCTGCACAGCGTATGCGCTCTTGCAATGTATGATCTCTAAATTTTTGTGCTTGGTAAAAGTGCTCTGTTGTCGGCCAAATTTTATTATGCAGATATATGGCATGTTTTGAAAAGTTGGAAAGCTCTCCCCAGGTTTGGTCTGAATGGTAAAATAAAATAGAGTTAATATTGTCATACTCGAAACCTAAAGGCAGGCAGTGCCCTAATTTTTCGTTTTTACTTTTCAAGTAATCTATATTTTCAGGCCGTATTTGTGGGTGTGTATTAAGTAGTTCTACCTCGATTCCTGCTTGTTCTAGTGCGCGTCGCTTACGTGGGTTGTTTGATACCAAGCGCACTTGTTTTATTGCCATTTCTTTTAGCACATTTATAGCTGGTGCATAGTCGCGAACGTCTTGTTCTAAACCCAGTGCCTCAAATGACTCTGCTGCATCTAAAGCTTCACTCTGCATTTTGTATACTGCTTGAATCTTATTAGAAAGGCCCTGTCCACGGCCTTCTTGATGGAAGTGGAAAATTATCCCACTTCCATTGTGTGCCATTATCTTCATGGATTCGCGCAATTGGTCGGCACAGTCACAGTCCCTTGCTTCAAATACTTCAGAGGCTAGGCAAGAAGAATGTAATCGCAGTATTGGTTTACTCTCTAGTTTATTGATATCACCAAAGGTGACTACTCGTAACATTTCGTTGCCAGTATCGTACATTCTAAATGTGCCGTGTAGTGTTGGGAGTTCACAGTAATCTTTAAAAGGCATTTTATTCTATTCTCTCAAGGGTTTTCTGATGTGCTTTTGCAAAGCGGTTACTCTGCGGCACTATTTGATTTAAAAATTCGTAAATATGGCACTCGTTCATTTGTTGAACTTGGGTTTCTAATTTAGTAAAAATATCTGGGTTAAACGAGCTAGCCAAGTATTTATACAACTCGCTTAGTTCTGGATATTTAGATAAAGCTTGCGTTAAACCATTGATTCGGTAAAAACTGAGCCTTAAACGTGAAAGACGAGTGTTGCATTCTGATTTGGTTGCTTTCCATACCTCGCTAATCTCAATATCAGTAAAGACTAAGTTATGTCGTTCGTTGTTTCGTAGAAATTCTTGCAGACCAGCATACAATGCCGATCCCATGATTTCATCCTGTACTTTACTTAAATTCAAAATTGGTTCGTTCTGTATGCGCCCAGTATGTTGAACAGGAAATGGCGCACTTTTAATAGTTAGTCCATGGTAATGTTTATTGACTATTGCCCAGACCATGTCTGAACGGCGAGCTTCACGGCCATTAATCTTAAAAATTAGGTTAGGCGTTTGTATTAAGGCTTTAGCGTTTAGTACAAAGGTGTTGCCTCCACGGTTTACCGTATCTTTTGCTGCAGCTAATGGAGATGTTGAACATGCTGGAACAATACCACGAGTGAGCGGGAAGCCCGTGACCAATAAAGGCGCATGTGCAATCAATCGAGAGCGAGCTTCAGTGACGCTTTCACCTTTGTAGGCGGGTTCAAGCCAAAATGGTGCTTCGATATGAGCCGTATGTTTACGAGATAAGTCATAGTAATAATCAGGATACTTATCTCGAAGTATTGTATTTTCATGGGTGTGATCAGGCAGTTCGATATTGTTTGGTAGTTTATCAAGCCAGCGTAAGTTATGAAGCAGATCTACCAATTGGCCACGTAGGCCATTTAATGGAGGATTAGGCGATGAGCCTTCGTATTGTCCGATCACTATATCGACATCTGCTTGCTTAAACATTGGTAGCCAAGCTAGAAACTGTTTGGCTCGGGCATCTAAACGCATATCGTCATCAAGGATCCAAGCATAGTTATTTGGAGTCATTGTGCATTTTAAACCAACATATTTTTGCAGCATGCTCCGTGCATGTGCGATCCCCACCTGGCCTTTTGGTCGTTTTGCCAAGTCGGAACCAAATAGGCCGCTTGCAGCATCTTCTATCTGTTGTGTTTCGCTTATTATTTTTATATCACCCAATGGCCTTTTGCTGAATGAAAGCGTTTCTTTCACAGAGGTATCTGAGCAACCGTTGCATAGTACTATGGAGTTTATACTGGATAAAAAATCACATTGTGCAAGTTCAGCAATACTATTTAATAATGGCAATAATTTATGTGCATCACCGGTAATCACACCAATAGTTAGAGCAAATGGCTTGGATGGTTTTTCTAGTGGGCCAAGCGGCAACCATGCTTCCTGTGCTTGTTTAAGGTTACAATCAATACCAGTTAATCTTTGACGAAATGCTTGATAGCCCTGCATTTCTGGAATATTTATTGTATAAAGAGATTGGCGCATTAAGTGCTTGAGATTTGGATGATCCACATGATGAATAGTTAGATAAGCCCTCCGAGCCATGTGTTCGAACCCTAGTTCATTCCATGGGCGAATATCCGCGCCATAATCAATCAGTTTCACTTCACTCTGGGTTTTTATTAAGTTTTTCGGGTGCATGTTATTACATACAATCCCTGCTTTGCTGCAACTGTGTAGCAAGTCAATCACTTGTTCGCAGTTGCCACCTTGATAAGGGATACTATTTTCAAAGGGATAAGTGAGTACCAAAGTTTTTCCATCTAATATAACTTCGTCAAGGGTATATAAACCAGGTAGATTGTACCGTTGTGAACTAAACCATTTTAAGAAATTGATTTGCTCAGTAGGTATGTGGATTTTCCAATAGTCAATGCATTTAAAAACACGTTTACCATCTGTCATGACAACAGCTTCAGAGCCCATACCAAGTAGTAGAAGCTCATGAATACCAAATAGCCTTCTGATACGATCATTAGCTGCATCAATGCGACATTGTTTTATTCTATTAGCGAGTGTCGCATGCGGCTTTAAGAGGAACCCATTACAGCGGTTAGTACATAAATGATGAGCGCCTAAATACGTCAGTATTGTTGATAAATCGTTCTCGCTTTCAATAGAGCGTTGCTTTTGAAAGTCACCATCTTTTAATACCCATGCGCTATTACCGATATTTTCTTTGGCAACAAATGCTGTGGCTGTTTCAATACACGTTTGCTGATGGCATAAATTATAGCAAGTAACTCCCAGTTGATTCATCCGCTCAATAAACGCACGCAAATCAATCTGATCTAATTTTTTAGTTGTGGTCAAAACGATATTGAAGCTAACCAGACTTTTTGGGCCTAAATGATGAATTTTTTCAATAATTTGGTTTAATTGGTTAAATAAAAGACTTCCAAATTCAACGCCAAGAGTTAGTGCTATTTGAGATTCCTGTTTTAGTATTGATTTTGGTAATGTTTCTGGTTGCCAGAAAAATAGGCGCTGTGCGCGCTCAAGGAACGCGTTACTTTGATCAGCGCTCATACGTCCATGGTATTTCTGCCAGAAAACTGCCAATCCATTATTCTTGGCTGGTGAGTTTGGTGTACTAAGGCGTTGACGGTCACTATCGGCATAGTGATTTAGTAGTGGTTTTTTTATATTGCAGTAGCGTGTTGCGTCTAATTCACAGAGGCGTATGCACAAATCTCGATCAGTGCAACTTGATAGTTGCTCATCAAAACCGCCTGCCATCAACATAATATCTAGTGATAAGAATAGGTTAGAGCCTTGAATACCTGGATTTCCGCACAAGAACAGTTCTTCATTTATTGAGTCGGGAGGTATACATTTAATAGGCTGCTGTTCATTACCTTCACAACGGTAAAATCCCGCTGCCACCATATTACAATGCTTTTTGATTGCTAACGATTTGCAGTTTTCTAAGTAGTTAGGATGCCATTCATCATCATCGTCAAGAAATGCTAGAAATAGTGAACCGAAGTCCTGCTTTTCTTTGTTGCTCAGATACTCTATTGCCGTATTCCATGCCCCACTAGCACCGACAGTTCTCTGGTTTAGTAAATATTGAATATGGGAATTAGTTGATGGAATAGATTCGACTATCAGTCTGTTTTGACACTGAATTTGTTCTGGAGAGTCGTCTACAACAATAATATAGCTCGGTGATATGGTTTGATTTAATACTGAGTTTATAGCTCGCTGTTTTAGTAGATTAGGTCTGTTTTTGGTCGCAATAATCACTGCTATTTGTGGGGCGTTCAAACAATACTCCATTGCTAATGAGCAACTAGCTTTTATACTTGCATAGTCAGATCATAAAGCTTCTTGTGTTAATAAGTTAGTAATTCGGTCAGAACTATTTAATATCTTTACTTTTATATCATTGGTTGGTACGAATACGGATTACAGCTACATGAAAAGGATTACTAGGCCGTGTCCTCAATTCAATCGATAATCATCTAAATGGGTTAAAAATGTCACAGTGCCTGAAGAATCGTAACGATATACAATTATTATTTACTTATCAATTAATTCTGCATCAATCGAGGATAACTGAACAATGACTGTGAAGGATAAGGCTCCGCAGTTAAATTCGGCAGATACAATATCGAGGAAAGGGGGATATTACTTAATCTTCAGTTAGTTAAAAAGCCCCTTCCCTGTTTAGAGTATATTATCGTGTATGAGTTATTACACTTTCAATAACGACAGGTCTAAAGCGTTACTAGATACGTACATGCCTGACTGGAGATCCAGACGTGACTTACTTGACCGGATGCCTTTAAGTTAAGAGCATTGGAAGTAGCTCTTTATTATCTGATCAGATATATGGATTCGCCACTATCAAGCTAGATAAGTCATTTCATTCGTATAATAAAATGACTTATCTAGCTTGACTGATACTCAAAATCCACTCTATCTTTAACTAAGTTTAACGCTATAGAAAAATCACTTTATAGGCTGGCTTGATATTTGTCAGATGCCAACTACTTCGTTAGTGTGGGTATAAGAATATCAAGATCATAGATTCATATACGGTATGACTGATTTTGATAGAAGTAAAAAAGATTGCCAACACTATACTAGGCATAGTGTTAGCAACCTTTCTCTAGTTAGTACTTTACTTAGGTGATGTGATTAATATTGGGGTTTGATCTGAAAATATAACGCCCTCCCTTATTGATGATTTTCCAATACTATCCTGCTGTGCGTTGACTCTGAACTCATCTGGTTCCGAATGCCACTAAAAGCTCTACCTACTAAAAACAGGGTAATGCTAAAAGACTTTCGTTAGACAAACGATCGTTCATCAGGTCTAGAGAATAGCTGTTTTTTTAGTCGCTATAATGAACTCAGCAGCAAAAAAACTAGTCATTCCGGCTCAAATTAAAAACTCATAAAAGGACATAGCAATGAAATTCTCAAAAATACTCATGGCGCTTCCGTTGTCATTACTCTCTGTTAGTGCTATTGCAGGTATGGCCGATATCAATGGTAGTACCAAATGTACCATCGTTGATTCTATTATCAAAAATAAAGCCATCGTAAAAGCTTGTACTTACGAGGGTGCCGTAGGAGGAAGTATGAGTTATGCCATTAGTCAGCTGAGTTTCAAACTCTCTAACGGCAATATTTACCGTACCGTGGATAATGCGACGTTTGACTTTGGTAAAGGCGGACAAGTCCAAAATTTAAAAGAAACCGTCTTACTCAATGGGAAGACAGCCGAGGTTGTAAGACTCAATCATAAAACATTTAAAAAAATCTCTGATAAAGACATAGAAAGTCGCTATGAAAACATAAATCCTGACTTTTCTGATGTTCTACAGTGTTTCAAATACGTTAAGCAAGACGCTGCTTTCTGCGTGTCTTATGAGTTTATCAATAGAATATCTTAATCGTTATTTGGCCATCGTTTATTGATTACGCTACACATTAACCAGCTACATTTATCTATTGGAGTCATTATGAAATTAATTCACCTACCCTCTTTGGCATTGTTAGTAACTGCGTCTTTATTGTCTGCTAATACAATAGCTGCACCTGAACTCTCTAAGAGCCTCAGCAGCACTACAAGCAGTGATATGGTTCATGTATTTGGCTGGATGGAGGATGCTTGTGATGGTGAACAGCCACCTTACAAAAAGGTTTATGATAAACATGCAGTATTTATAAATAGTATTAGGGGTCAAAGACCTTATGAGGATTTCGTCAAGCCAAAAGCGCAGTGGTCGTCAGAATATCGTAATACGATAAAAGAGGTAAAAATGAACATCGGTGATATATACACTGAGTATCGAGTTATTTTTAATAAAGGCGTCACTTACCGTGGTCAACCTCTAGAAGAATATATATTTAGTTTTATACCTGAATCATCAGGTGGTCAAAACACTTTAAAGTTCTCATCCAATGCCAATATATCTACTATTATGTCGAACTTTCAAACTCGTCAGGTGGAGTACTGGGGTGAAATGGGAAATCGAGGCGCTATCTACAATCCTAAAAATAAAATGGTGACCTGTGAATTTTGGTAAAAATATCATTGTTATATCAGGCTCACCTGCGAAGTAATACCGCAAAATCAGTTCGAGAACAGAGCCGCTATCTGCTGCTAAAACAAATTATCTTAGGTAACGATGGCATCATTTTTATGGTGGCCAATATATCAATATTACATAACCTATATGAGAGACTAAAGCCATAAAAACTCTTCAAGCCATACTGTATATGACGTATAGCTTTCTCAAGCTTTTATTATTCTTAGGTGAGGTTGTCAATACCGGGGTTTGATTGTTAAAAACGATACAACCTTAAGGTTCAGTTAAGGTTGCTCCTTTATCATGCTTCCATGATGTTAATCGTGCTAAAAGCTTTTAGCCATTTGGAGACAGCTGATGTCATTATCTATTGATAGCACTCATACCTTGCAGAATGTTCTAAATACGACCTTCTATATTGAAGCCGTTAAGCCAATGTCAATATTGGAGGTGCAAGGAATACCTTCATCCCTATATATACGCGCCAGCACTCAAATTCCAATAGCGACATCGCCTACTTCATATACTCAAAATCAAGATGCCCAAGCATTCATCAAACAAATATATGAGTACATCCATCACGCTAGATTAAGCTACTTTATGCCTATTTTGTTTTCAGGTTTTGCCGATATGCCATCCTATGGCGATTGGTTATCCGCTGACGATGATACTTTGCCCGCGTTTAAAGGCACGAGCGTTGCTATCGGTCTAAAACCTATCTGTGAAGATAAGATATTTTTAGAGCAGTATTTAAACACGCCAATACAAAATGAGATCAGTAGAGTAGCAGGCGAGCCAGTCAATCGTCAGCGCATTTTTGAGATTGGCAATTTAGCATCAGGTTGTGCTGGTAGCGCGCGGCTTATGATAGCATTTTTGGTGTTTTATTTATCTACCCCTACCCTGAATCCTACGACTCATGAATACCAAACCAAAGCAGACTGGGTAGTGTGTACTGGCACCGATGCTGTGCGACATATATTGGCACATATGGGCATTCGCAGCCATGTTATTGCCAAGGCCACTGCAGAAGCGCTAGAAGACCCTGAGCAAGTATCATCATGGGGCCATTACTATCAGCACAACCCTTTGGTGGTCGCCATCAATGTGGCAGATGCTAAGCGGGTATGCGCCCCTCATTATCGCTATACCGAAACGTTAGAGATGAATTATGCCACTCGTTTGACGCTAAATAAGATAACCGTTTAATACTCATTCATTAGCTTACCATCAACCAATAACACTGCACCACTACAAGACAGTGAGAATAACATGAAACCCATTTATACCGCGATATGTGAGCATGCCCGTCAGTCACCTATGCAAGTGGCGATACAGACGATAGACAATGACAAAACGATCAGTCTGACTTATGGCCAGCTTCAACGCACGTTGTCGGTGCTCCATGAGACATTAGACATATGGCAAGGCAAGCGTGTCGCTTTATATACCCATAATGATATAGATTGGATCATACTCGATTTGGCATTGAGTACCGTCGGCGCGGTCGTTGTGCCAATCCCCTTATTCTTTAGTGCATCACAAATTGCGCACTTACTACAAGATGCGCAGATAGAGACGGTATATGTTGGAGCTAGTTTAACAATGCCAATCATAGACAATATGGATCATTGGGTGATCGCTGATACACCAGAGACAAAAGCCATTAAGTCTGAGCAGGCGACTCATATCAAAGGTAGCTTTTATCAACTTACTGACACTATCATTGACCCTAGCCTTACCTCTCAAAATTCCTCTACTGCCAACGATTTTTGCAAAGTGACTTACACCTCAGGCAGTACTGGTATGCCAAAAGGCGTATGTTTGGGTCAAGATACTTTGATGCGTATTGTTGAGTCGTTATCGGGTGCGCTAGCTGACACCTTGAAAAATGACGCTGCTAACACTTCAGAAGTTACCGAGACCACAAGCAAATTTAGTCATTTGAGCGTGTTGCCTTTTGCCACTTTGTTAGAAAACGTGGCAGGCGTCTACGTGAGCCTATATATGGGCCGTACTTTGGTAACAGGGCACATTGATCAATTTGGTTTGTTATCCAATCAAGCATTTGATGCCAAGCGTCTGATGACAACGGTACAAACATACAATATCGCCAGCGTTATTTTATTACCCCAAATGCTAAAAGCCATCTGTGAGTATATGGCAGCCAATGGAAAAACTAAATCCAGCACAAATGCTGCTTTGCCATCATTAAAGTTTATGGCAGTCGGTGGCGGCAAAGTTTCACCCAAATTATTACAAGATGCTAACACCTTAAACTTGCCTGTCTATGAGGGCTATGGCTTGTCTGAATGTGGCTCTGTGGTCAGTCTAAATACGCCTAAAGCAAAGCGCGCAGGCAGTGTGGGTAAACCTATGCCTCATGCATCGGTCAGCATCGCAGATAGTGGCGAGGTGATGGTCAAAGGCAATGCGATGCAAGGCTACCTAAACCATGATAATAGCAACGAAGACAATGGCATCATTGCCACAGGGGATATCGGTCATCTAGATGACGACGGCTATTTATACATCACGGGTCGACGCAAAAACGTGCTCATCAGTAGTTTTGGCCGCAATATCTCGCCTGAATGGGTAGAAGCGCAGCTCTCAACGCAGCCCATTATTTATCAGGTAGCGGTACTCGGAGATGGTGAGCCTCATCTATCTGCGGTGATAGTCGCCAACCCTAACGCGACATCAGCAGATAACAGTGATTTACAATCTGCTATCAAACAAGCACTAAATATCGTAAACCAAACCTTGCCTGACTATGCTCGTATCAAACAGTGGCATCTAGCCGAGCTACCTTTCAGCACTGACAATGGATTATTAACCGATAACGGTAAATTGCGACGACTACAAATTCTTGAGACTTATAAATCAGCACTCGGCTTATAACGGACACTCTCACCAGCAGCACAACAGACTCTATTACTAAGCTTTTAATAAAACATAGTAGGAAAAATGCCGTTGACCGTTTAGATAGTACATAAATAGACCAAACCTAAATAGATCAAAGCTAGCCGTTAGCCTACATATATTTTTACCACTTATCGTTATAGGACAGCATTATGCAAACCACTCTTATGCTAAATGATTTGATAAAAAGTGACGTTATCGAAATTGACACTCCTGAGGTACTAACCTCTCAAGTGTCTGCCAGCGTATCATTACCTAAGACCTCTGATATTTTAACGGCCTTAAAAACCCATGGTTGGATGTTACTTCGAGGTCATCACTACGATGTGGACACGTTTAGTCAGTTGATGAGTCAACTGTGTCAGACCTTAACCTATGATCCTGCCCGTCAAAACATCACTTCTGAAGCCCAAAAAGTGGACGCAGGTGCGCATGCTATTGGACTACATATCGAAAATGGCAATACGCCGATGCCACCTGATGTCATTGCCTTTTTTAGTGAGTTAAGCGCCAAAAAAGGCTCACAAACAACGATATGTGATGGATATGCTGTGTATCAAGCACTATCACCTGAGCTAAAAGCCACTTTTAGTCAGCCGATGCGTATCAGTCGCTATTTACCTCAAGCAATTTGGCAAAATTACGTGGCTACTGCGACCGGCAGAACAGATGCCGCTGATCAAATAAGCTTGGATGATTTAGATAAATTTATCGCTGCGACGACGAGCAAGACGTTAACGCATCATGTAGAGCCTCAGACAGATGGCGGCGTTCGGTACGTGTTACAGGTACCTGCTATCCGAGAGGACAACTTAAGCGGGCAGTTCGCCTTTGCAAACACATTACTTGGGCCATCATTTAACTATGAAAAACCTAAGTTCACCCTAGCGAATAGTCAAAGCGTTGATGATGAGCTAATAACCAAGCTGACTCGAATCTGTGAAGTGCATACTCAAGAAATTGCGTGGCAAAATGGTGATGTGGTGATACTAGACAACAAACGCATCATGCATGGTCGTCGACAAATTGACGTGCCCTTAGCAGAGCGTAAGCTGTATATTGCGATGGGTCTTGGAATTAAGCATGGCATTAATCACTCAGACGATTAGCAACAGCGCATATCACTACAATCCGTGCTTCAATAATCCATGCTTTAATAATAATTGTTCAACAAGGATGCGATATCATGACACTACCTAATGGTCAATCAGCCCTAATACAGTCTACCCTGCAATACACCATACTAATTGGTGCCACGGGTGGTATCGGACAAGAGATCGCACGGCAATTATGTGCCAATAATCGACCGGTAATCTTGATCGGGCGTAACAATCAAACCTTGACGCATTTAGTGGATGAGTTGACCAAAGACTATCCTGATGTCCCGCTTCTGTCTCATACATGTGACTTAAGCTCGCAGGCGTCGCAATCGCTACTGTTAGAGGGGCTGGGTGAAATGACACAAGGCCATGGAAACGTCATTGATACTGTCATACTCAATGCAGGTATCAATGACTTTGCATTACTCACGGATCAAAGTGATGATACGATCGAACAGATGATGTTGGTCAATGTGGCGTATCCACTACAGCTCATAAAAAGACTACTGCCTATCTTGATAGCACAGCATAGTCCGAGCCAAATAATCAGTGTTGGCTCAACCTTTGGCAGTATTGGCTACCCAGGTTTTAGTGCTTATAGCGCTAGCAAGTTTGCCTTACGCGGCGCAAGTGAAGCGTTAGGCCGCGAGTATGCCGACACCTCAGTGAAGTTTCGATATTTTGCGCCTAGAGCCACCAAGACCACCATGAATAAAGATGCAGTCGTCGCCATGAATGAGGCATTGAAAGTGAAAATGGACTCGCCTAAGACCGTCGCAAAAGCGTTGATTCACTTTATATCAACCAAGCAGGCGCATCAGCATTTGGGGTTTCCCGAGCGTTTTTTTGCATGGCTCAATCGACTGTTTCCCAACATTGTTGGCAATGCCATTGTCAAAGACCTACCCACCATCAAACAATACGCTAAAAAAGGACAGTAACCAGTTAGGTTGTCATGGAGTGAGTATGTTGTTAAATGGCCACGCCAAATAAGCGGCCAATCAATGAGGTTGCTACCATAGCTAGTACCCCCCAAACTACTACTCTAGTAGTAGCAGGAACAACAGGCGCACCGCCCAAACGAGCAGAGATGATCCCAAGTAGCATTAAGCCTACTATCGTCAAAGAGGCCAGTGACCAAACCAGTGTTTCCGCTGGTAATAGTAGTATCCCAATGATCGGTAGTATCGCCCCCGCCACAAACGAAAACCCAGAGGCAACTGATGCATGAATAGGCTTCGCTTCACTAAGATCCGTTAAGCCTATCTCATCACGAGCATGGGCCTCCAGGGCATTGTGCTCAGTCAAGCTTACGGCCACTTGATGTGCCAAATCATGCTCAAGTCCCCGCGCTTCATAAATTTTTGTGAGCTCTATTAGCTCACGCTCAGCATTATGCGTCAGCTCATGTCTCTCTTTATCGAGATCCGCCTTTTCGGTATCCGCTTGTGATGAGACAGAAATATACTCGCCAGCCGCCATCGACAACGCACCTGCGGTCAACGCGGCCATGCCAGTCAACAGCAATGTCTGACTGCTTGGACTGGCAGCCGCTACCCCAACCAATAAACTGGCTGTCGAAATCAAACCATCATTCGCACCCAGCACTGCTGCCCTCAACCAATGATTGCGATTGCTCAAATGTGCTTCGTCATGAATAGAATAATGATGCATAAAATCCTTAAAAGGTATAGACACGGATTGGTATATCCTAGTGTAGCTTATAATATCACTGCAGTTTATACCGCTTGATACTATAACGCTCCATACATAGTCATTTGAACGGTCAATCGAATTGCCAATTAAATAGTCACTTGACTTGTTTCATCATCAATAATCTATAGCTAGTCAATACAAAAACCAATGTCTGACTACTTGCATAAAATAACAGCAACGGTAATGCTCGACTGTCAGATCCCACCATAAACACATGGATGCTAATAAGCATATAAGCTGTAAAGGTCAAAAAGTGTAGCCATCGCCACACTGATTGACCAATATACTTCTTAATATAGAAACTGAATGCACAGATAAATAACAGCCAAAACCCCATCTGTCCCAATGCCACGCCCACCCGATCAGTCTGGAAACCAAAAGGTACTAAAATCTGCCATATATGCAGATTTAGATAGTTATCCGCCAATAAAATACCAGCATGAAAAGCGGCAAAGCCTACCGCCATCAGACTTAAATACTGATGCAAGGCAAATACCCTAGCCGCATTAAAATGCTTTCCTAAGCGTGTACTCAGTAATAAACCAAAAACCACTGCCAGCCAAAATAAAGCATAAGCAATCACACCACTTGCCCGTGATAAATACCAAAAATGCTTATCTGTGGCGGTCAGTAGTTGTGAGACCGTCTCTCCCCACATCAATAGCATGTAGCTGCCGACTCCGATGGCAATACTCAAAATCAATACAATCCACATAACCTGAACAAGAAGCGACGTATTAGAAGTAGCCTGGCTGTGAGTAAGATTGTCTGTATGCATGACGATACTCCTATGAATGCATCTACTTAATATATTGGTATCTGGCGTATAGAGCGTGAGTCGTTAGACGGCAACCAAGTTGGGCTCACTCAAATTTGGCTCAATAGCAATGGACGATATCACGTTGTTATTCGTATCAATTAAGAGCGCCGCAATATGATGCTGGTTCAGCCATGTTATTGCTTCTGTAACGCCGAGGAGCACACAATATTTTGCGTATACCTCTGCTGTTACAGTATCCGCAGCCATGACCGTTGCTGTCAGGACATCACTGATAGCCGGACGGGAATAATGAGGGTGAATTAAATGATGCTGCGGGCGACCTTTATGCCACCAGCGCCGATAATCTTGCCCAGAAGTGGCGACAGCACCAGATCTCAAAGTAAGAATTGCGACATCTTGGTCGTTTTGCATATGCTCGCCATTAGCACAGTAAGGTTTAGCAATTGCCACGCCCCAAACAATTGGACTGTCTATTGCATTATCTAGGGCTTGGCTTCTTGGGACACCGATTGCTATATCACCGCCCATATCTACCAAACAAGGGAGTTGCCAGTCATGACTTCGACTAATCTGCTCAGCTAATTGCATGGCACACCAGCCTTTGACATAACCATTCAAATCAAGTGCTATTCCAGCGGGCAGGTAGATCTGATGCTGACCATCAACCAATCGGCGACACTGAATACTGTCTATTTGCTGATTAGGATTGTTAGCATTGGGTTGAGCTTGTAAGTATGTGGCGGCATTTGAGCCAGAGTTTGAGGTAATTACGGGTATAGATGGCGTAGACATTTTTGGCAAGGTTTCAAATGACTGCCTATAACCAGCAGCCCAGAGCGGTTTGAGTAAGGTTGGGGTTATGAGACCTTGAGTTTCTACAACAAAATATATGGCGCGACCTAAGACCTCAAACAACTCTGCACTTACCTCCCTCCATTGGTCGGTATGATTATTAAGTCTCATGAGCTCACTGGTTTCATCGAAACGACTAAATATATGCTCCCAGCGTGCTAAACGCTGCTGAGTTTCACTTTTTAACAAAGAAATTTGGTGATCTATTATTTCCTGCGAGTGCTGTGTGCCAATCTTGGTAATGTTTAACGTTATTTGAATGTGGCAACCCATCGCCGCCAGTTTCAGAGTCGCCAATTTTGTCGTGTTCTTACTCATCAGAAGACTCCATTTTTTGCGATAGGGTATAAGCTCAATCATTACTCATCTTTGCTTATTTATTGATTTGCTGGTTATTGAGAAGAACGCGTACGGGCGACGACTGTTATTGCCTCTACAGGAGCAGCTTCATTGACCTGCCTCAGCTGTGTGATGTCAACAATGGGTATTGATGCAGCAGCTAGCTCACCACTCCCAGAATCTGTAGTATTTACAGTGACGGCGCTCACAGATGGGCTGTCTGTCTCTTGATTGAGCAAAAATAACCATCCACCCATCGTGCCTGCAATCGATGCAATCATGATACTGCTTTTAAGAAAGGCGAACGGATCAGCTTTTTTACTCGTCTTATTAGCAGGTTTCTTTGGAGTTGCTTGGGCCGTTGATTGTGTATTAGTCATCATAATCATCTTCCTCCTCATGGTGTTTGTAGCTCGTTGCGATTAGATGATCACTCTTTTTGTAATCCTCGTCACGGTATTTGCCGACTTTTTCATTTTCGTCCCTGTCGTCATCATGATGCTCATCTCGATCATCTTCATCGTAGTCTTCATAAAAATTCTCAACACGATAATTATTGGTCGCTACCGGATTTAGAACCGTGCCTAAATTGGCGTCAATATAAGTGGCGCTATTATCTAATAGCACTTCATAAGCGACCTTACCGTTATAGTTGATGAGCTCTGGATTGGCCTGCAATATCGCATTGGGTGCGTCTTGTTTTGCCAGTGCTGTCGCTTGCGCAGGACTAAGCGCAGCAAGAGGTAACTGCTGCACCGATGAGGATGATGCGTTAGGTGTGATGTCAGCATTTTGAGTGATGGGATCAGCTACTGATAAAGTACTAGCAGGTTCGGGAGACTGCACGGCTAAGGCAATAACCCCACCAAAGAATACTAAGGAAGTCGCACCGACAGTTAATAATAGTGGTTTTAAGAGCGGTAGGCTCACAGGTTGTACTCCATATAATGTTATTAGGGAATACGAGTAGCATACGCACCGAATATTAACTCAAGCTTAAGACAGTATGATTTATTTTTTTACAATGGTTTTGAGAGTACGTTTTTACTTCTTACCGTTACCACAAAGCCTGTTTCTGGTTGAGGGTGGTTGGCAAATGCTAAGGTGAGGTTGTGCAGATCTGCGATTCGATTGGCGATTGACAGTCCTAGCCCACTGCCTATTTGAGTTTGACCGGCTGGGCGATAGAAGCGTTCGCTCAGGCGTGCTAGCTGTTCTGGTTCTACGCCCAAGCCATTATCCACCACTTTGATACTATCAGTATCCAACTGCAGTTCGATCTGGCAGCCCTCTGGGCAATAGCGAATGGCATTGTCTAGTAAGTTACGGATTAATAGTTTAAATAATACTGGATTGATAAGAATGGGCAAAATATCGGCAGGATTGTCACAGTGTACGGTGCGTTTTAATTGAATGTGTTTTTCACGCGCCAAGCGGTTGACGTCACTCAGCACAGTATCGGTGAGCATCAGCCAGTCTGGACGTTCTAATTGCTCAGGGGGCAACTGCTGTTGCGGCTCTATTTTGGCTAAAACCAATAATTGATCGACCAAATGGGTGGCACGCTCGATACCATCGCTAATTTTTAGCGTGTGATAAAACAGTTGACTGTCGTTTTCTATACCCGACAGCTGTAACAGCTGCTGCTGTAACAAGTCTGCTTGTAGTTTTAGCGCAGCCAGTGGACTACGCAGCTCATGAGAAGCATCAGCAGTAAAGCGTTGTTCACGTGCCAAAGTATCTGCCACTTTCACAAACAACACGTTTAAAGCGGTCACTAAAGGCTGAATCTCTTGTGGGACGTCTGCTGTGATCGGATGATCGTCTTGCAGCTTGCGCTGTTCCACTTCGGCGCTGATTTGACTTAATGGCATCAGTCCGTGTCGTATCAATCCGATAGTCAAGATCATCAAGGAAAGCAGCCCAATTAACATCGGCAGCACTTGTACAGACATCGCTTCAACAATCATTTCTCGGCGAGAATCAAGATTTTGGCCAATCGCAATCACACGCCCTTCGTGCATATCATCGCTATGATAGTCATCGTGCGCATAAAACAACCGCCAACGTTTGCTAAAGGGATTCAGACGCTGATAAGCAGAGTTGTATTCTTCTATAAAACCACGCTGATCTGGCAGGAAAGAAAACGACTGTCCGTTTTCATCAGCCATTAATAGTCGTCCCTCTTTATCCCAAATAGCAAAGCCCATATAGTCATCTTCCGCATCACCAAGATCCCCTGACAGCTCTTTACTTTTTAAATTATATATTTTGGCAGCATGTTCGCTCTTCTGTTTATGATGATCGTCGTCATCGTCTTCTTGATCACTATTTTCTGAATCTCCAGTTTTTGGAATCCCGTCTTTGGAATCTACCTCTTTTAAGTCACTGTCATCAGCCGAGATACCCATCAAGTAACGAACCACTTGGGTGATTTGCGTGTCATTCATTTCATTGATTTCGTGCCACAACCGCCAAGCAATAAAGCTCGACGTGACAAGCCATAGCAAGGGCAGACCAATGAGTAAGGAGATGAACAGTCGCTGCTGGATACTTTTCATAAGCTCACATGTTGCTCATATATTGTTCGTATGTTGAAAGCCAAATTGACTATAAATATATTAATGGTTATGTGCTGGATTGAGGTAGTAGCCGATACCGCGTTTGGTTAAAATAAAGTCATTGCCCAACTTTTTGCGTAAATGATGAATATGTACTTCAATCGCATTACTCTCAATATCCTGTTGCCAGCCATAGAGTTTGTCCTCTAAGCTCGCTCGGCTATGTATCTGTTTGGGATGGGTCAGCATTTGCTCTAGTATCGCCACTTCTTTGATGGTCAGCTCAACGACTTGCCCTTGATAAGAAACCTGATGATTATGAGGCCAATAAGCGACGTCACCATAACGAATCTCAGGCTGGCTACGTCCCTGACTGCGCCGTATCAATGCTTGCAGGCGGGCAACCACCTCATCTAGTGCAAATGGCTTGACCAAGTAATCATCGGCGCCCGCATTGAGTCCCGCCACGCGATTGGCAATGGCATCACGAGCGGTAATGATCAGCACTGGTGTGTCTAACTGTTTGTATCGCCAATTTTGTAGCACCGTCATACCATCCCCTCTTGGCAACGTCAAATCAAGTAGCACCGCGTCAAACATATCCTCTTGCAGTGCCATCTCACCTTGCCTAGCATCACTAAACCAATCAACCATCATGCCATGGCTCTTTAGCCCAACAACGAGGCCTTCAGCAATATTGCTATCGTCTTCTATTAATAGTATGCGTGCCATGACTGTCCTATTACGTTATGTATCCTGCTATCTTGTTTTTATTGTGGGCGACGCGTCGTCACCGTTTTATTACCCGTTATCATCGACTTGATCAGATTTTGCCGTTCCCAATAGCTCATGGCAATTGCAGAGATAATATGCAACGGCACCAGCAAGTATAAACTATTGGCTAGTATTCCATGGATTTCTTCAAGGATATCTTTACTACCGAAAATTTTGGCTTCCATCAGATAACCACTGATGCCCAATCCTATAATCACGGCCCATAACGACAGCATCATAATAGCAGCCAGTGGATTATGACCCAAATGCTGCTCATCTGTACGGCGGATACTTAAATCAGATAGGTGGTGTTTAATACGAGACGGCGTGGGGAAAAAGTTACTAAAGCGTGCATAACGTGTACCCACAAATCCCCAAAGTAGACGGATAACCACTAGCCCTACCACGGTATAACCGACATATTGATGCAGCTCACTGCCTTCTTCGGTAAAAAGCAAATTAGCAGTGATACCAGCCGCGACGGCCCAGTGAGTCACTCTGACCAAAATATCCCAAACTCGTACTTTCTGAGTTTTAGGAATGTTTGATAACAATATATCAGACTCGTGGGTCGGATTCGTTGTACTGTTTTGGTTCATGGTCATCACTCCCCTAATAGTTCGTTTGTTTTTTGACGATATAATTGCTAAACATCAAACCTAGGCGAGATACCGCTAGTAGGCTAGACGTTACATCATCTGCTCTACTGCTATTACAACAAACAAACCTTAAGGCTAGCTTAGGAAGCTAAAAACCAAACACTCATATAGTGAGTAATATGTCATGACATTTCTAGGTGGTGATAAAAAATACCGTTTAAAATACCGTTGCTAGCAACATTATTTTTTAAACGGCACAATATTAGAATAAAAGCTGAGACGAATCCAATAATTAATTTATCGTAGTTCGCCTTTAAAGCGTTTACGCACCTGATGCAAGTACAGAGCCGGTGCGACTCGCTACAGTAAGCTGCCAAGGTGCGAAACAGGTTCAGGCAATATCCAGCGTTTGCGTCGCTGCAAACCTTGATCGATCCGTTCGGCCATCCCTTCAGTACTGCGCATACTCCGGCAATCCTCCCGATAAATAAGAACGCTTAGAAATAGAGATTAACTGCTAAACTATCAGCAGAAGAACCCTATGAAAAAGATCCGCTTTAGCGACAACCAAATCGTCAACATCTTAAAGCAAGCAGAGCAAGGTGTCCCTATCACTGAGCTATGCCGTGACCACAATATTGGACAAAGCACCTTTTATAACTGGCGTTCTAAATACGGCGGTATGGATGCCTCTTTAATCTCACGTCTTAAAGAGCTTGAAATTGAGAACGCTCGACTAAAGAAGATGTATGCCGATGAATGTCTTAAATCTGACATATTACAGAATGTCATGTCAAAAAAATGGTAGCGCCATCAAGGCGCCGTGAGATGGCTTGTCACTACCTTGAAGAGCGTTTTATTAGCATACGCAGGGCTTGCCATATCTTTAACATCAGCGTCACTTGCTACTATCATAAGTCAGTTGCCTCTGATGAAAACAAGCTAATAGCGGATTTATTAATAGATCTGACGCAGAAGAATAAGAATTGGGGCTTTGGATTATGCTTTTTAAGTCTGTATAACTTTCTGGGGTTGCCCTACAACCACAAACGCGTCGTGTATCGCATCTACTGCGATCTTGAATTGAACCTTAGAATCAAGCCCAAGCGCCGTATTAAACGTGACAAACCCATACCTCTAGCAGTACCTGATAGTATCAATCAAAGCTGAAGCATGGACTTTATGCCTGATGCGCTAACCGTTGAGATTGACTTTTCACTACCTGCTCAAAGAGTGATACGCGGTCTGAATCAGCTGATTGAATATCGAGGCAAGCCTGATCAAGTGAGATGTGACAACGGTCCTGAGTACATTAGTAATGCACTCAAAGACTGGGCACTAGAGCAAGATATTGCTATCAGATATATTGAGCCTGGTCATCCACAGCAAAATGCTTATGTAGAGCGCTATAATAGAACGATGCGGTATGATTGGTTAAACCAAGAGCTGTTTACTACTTTAGCTCAAGTCAGAGAACAAGCAGAACACTGGTTGTACCACTACAATAACGAGCGCCCGAACATGGGCAATGGCGGCTTTACGCCAATGCAGAAACTATTTCACGCAGCTTAATTCTATTAGATTAGTGTCTTAGGTTTGGGTGGGTTACCACTTGAATTAAACTTGGAATAGGTATGCCAATAACTAGTTCTGAATGAGCTGGTTCAGGCATTTCTGTTATTCGTGATGTTGAGGCATATTTATTTGATATAAGGCAAGGTACGGTAAAACGTACTATTTAGGCTTGGAAAACTATGGCTGCACCTAAGGTCTATTCATCATCGGATTACTCAGACAGTTGATTAAAAACCTACTCCTACACTAAATATTTGTATTTTTGATCTGTTTCTCAGCGACTGCAATGTACTAGCCAGAACATAACTGCTTAGGTGATGATGACTTCGCTATCGAGGGACTGAAAATCTGATTATAATGAACGTATAAACTTACTTTTAAATATTAAAAACATAAAAAAAGGTTGCCAATGCTATACCAAATATAGCCTCGGTAACCTTTTTTAATTTGGCATTTTACTTAGGTGATATTGTTAATATTGGGGTTTGAATAAGGGGTAATCGTCCAATGTACAAAGATAGTAGACATCGAAAAGCGCATCGCTTCAGGGCTTTCAGGGATTATGCCTAAATATGCGGGGGGCTCATGATAGTGTAGAACTGGTTCGGCAACAGACCAAAATAGAATACCCATTGCAATAACTGTGGTTAGCGACACGGCAAACCAACGAAATGGGGTCAGCATTTGAGAGGCGTTTTCGCCGCCAATACGTACCCGCCCGATTGGGGCAAAAAAGGCGTACGCTGCGATAAACACCATGAATAAAGCACTAAGGTTGAATAACCAAGAAAGGTTAGTCATGATTATCGTGTTTAGGCTTGATGTGCCCGTGATAAAATTTTGTTTATCAATGAGTGTGTAAGCGACGGTTAATACCAAGCAAACAAATGCGGGCCAAAAAGTCACTGGTCGTAATTTTGCCATACAAACTTCCTTGTTATGGTTCTGATTACGGTCAAGATTACTCCAAATCACAGACCATTGGAAAATGATATAAAGTCTGTCAACCATGACTAAAAGTAATGCCACAAAATATTAGGATATTTGTTAAGAGAGAGGTTCGCTTTAAGATGAGTATTAATAGATATGAAAATTGCCCAAAATTATGTTTCATAGCTTGTCACTATTAATTTTTTGGCCAGAGATGTATTAAGTAGTATTTATGAAAGAGGTTACTGGAAAGTAAATAGCTGTAGAGTAATTATTCTCAAATATCAAAATCGTAGTGATGTCATAGTTAAATACAATACAGTAATTATAAATATACTAAGCTAGATGGCTCAACCTCTTGTTACCGACCTCTGCTGTCGAATCCGTAGACATTAAATTTAGGGGTTATAATTTTAACGAATTTTCTATTTACTGTTTATTTTTATTAGGGGATAGCTTTAAAATTAATATCGATAGCAAAGAATTACTCAATGCTAGAGTAGACCAAATATTAATCTAAACTATAACTTGTTGGGTGATAAACACCTCAATATTATGGTGTCCAAAATATAATTAACCTATCCCTTACCATGGAATTCTTTTACTCTAATGATTCGAAAATCACCTAAATGCTATTGTTTATATAGTGCAGATGACCCCTGCCGTCAAATCCGTAGAACCAAACTTGGGAGATTTTAATTACGCAGCCTGACGATAGAAGTCAAACCACACCTGTCTTGGCGATTTATAGCCCAAGCCCTTTTGAATCCTTGTTTGGTTGTAGTACAGCTCGATATATCCAATGATATCACTGATGGCTGCAAACCTTGTTTTATAGTCTTGGTGATATACCAGCTCATTCTTTAATGTGCCCCAGAAGCTTTCTATTGGCGCGTTGTCGAAGCAATTACCTTTAGCACTCATTGACCCTTTAAACTGCTGTTGCTTGATAATCTTGTGATACGCGTGGCTACAGTACTGACTACCTCTATCAGAATGAACAATCAGTCCTTGGCTTGGTCTTTTGTTCTTAATGGCCATGTTGAGCGCACGGCATACTAAATCTGCTGTCATGCGTTTATTGATAGCATAACCGACTAACTCTTTGGTGTATAAATCTTTCACTCCAGCTAAGTACAGCCAGCCCTCATTTGTCCAGATATAAGTAATGTCACTGACCCAAGATTCATTAGGACGCTTGGCATCAAACTGCTGATTGAGCACATTGTCATAGACAAGTTTGTTGTGATCAGAGTCGGTTGTCACTTTGAAGCGCTTATGACGCAGGCATTTGATGCCGTGCTCTTCTTTGATGCGTCTCACCATATAAGTGCTGATATCATGCCCTTGCTCACTCAGATGCGCATGTAGACGCTCGACGCCGTAACGCTCACGAGTTTCACTGTGAGCGGCTCTAACCAGTAGCTCAGACTGGTTTCTATGTATCTGCTGGTCGCTGAGACCACGGCTTAGCCAGTCATAGTAGCTTGATGGCTTTACATGTAACACACGGCACATGCGAGTGATACTAAAAAGCTGCTGATTATCTTCAATAAAGGCGTACTTCACTAGCTGTGCTTTGCAAAGTACGCTGTGGCCTTTTTTAGTATCTCGCGCTCCTCCTCCGCTACTTTGAGCTGGCGTTTTAGGCGCTTGTTCTCTTCTATAATGACCATAAGCTGTGGATCGTAATGTTCAGTCCCTGCAAGCTTGCCTTGATTGGCTTTATTATGCCAATTAGATAAGGTCTGCATGGCGATGCCAAGCTGCTTTGCGGTCGCTGAGATATTGCCATTATTATCTGCTATCTTCTTGACGGCTTCTGCTTTAAATTCTGTGCTGTAAGTTCTCATTTTCTTGGTCATGGTAAACTCCTATTATTGTGCTTAGTTTACCAAGTTTACTTATACGGTTTCTTCAGCATAGCTCACAGAAGACTGATGTATAAAATCCACTTTTCTTAGGTGATGTTGTTAATATTGGGGTTTGACGGCAGGGGTCACTCAGGCGTAAGCGCATTGGCATTGATACAAACGCTGATAATACTAACCGTTAAAAAGCTTAAAGTATGGCCAGCTATATTGGTTCTCGAAATACTTGTATATATAAGTCCACTTTTTTTATAGTGAAAGGATTATGTAAAGAACAGGTACTTATTGCAAGTATTTTTTCTAATTATTAGCTTTATAAAAACAAGAATTCATATTTGAATGACTAAGTGCTAAAATAGTATTTTAACACTCTTATATGAATGATTATATTATGAACATAAGATTTGATTTTTATACGCCAAGTGAAATTTCTCAGATTTTAGGTGAACGCTTAAAAACGCAAAGACTGGCATTAAACTTAACACAAGCCGCTTTAGCAGATAAGGCTGGTACTGGCATCAGTACTGTTGCTCGTATTGAGTCTGGTCAGGGCGGTACACTAGACAATATAATCAGGCTCGCTATGGCTCTTGGCATGGTAAATCACTTTTCTGAATTATTTGATGTAGTGCCTACCAATATAGAAGATGTTATCGCTAAACAAAATCCACGCTTGCGCGCCTCAAATAAAAGCTGATATAAGGTAGCCACCTCAATGTATCAACCGATATCAATTGTCAATATTTACTACCAAGGATTCGGAGACAAACGTCTTATCGGTAAATTAACGATGGATGGACGACGCCCTACCTTTGGCTATGATGCGGCGTGGCTGACTGATGGACTGGAGTTATCACCAATTGAGATGCCATTACGATCAGCACCTTATTATGGTACTCATGCGTCGAGCCATTACCTATGCGGATTATTATCAGACAGCTTACCTGATGGTTGGGGAATGCTGCTCATGGATAGGTTCTTTCGAAAAACAATGTCTCATGCTACGTCAATCAATGTTTTAGATCGCCTCGCTTATATTGGTAATTCAGCAATGGGAGCACTTAGTTTTGAGCCACAACAAGATTTATCAGGCGCTGATATCGATATTAATGATTTTACTTTAGCCAAACTGGCCGCTGCCAATCAATCGATTTTATCCGGACAAGATAGCAACATACTGGCTGAGCTCATCGTTATCGGCGGCTCACCACAAGGTGCAAGACCAAAAGCACTTGTCCTATATGATGAGGCAACCGAGTTTATTACTACGGACTTAAAAAGCGAACAGCCATCCGCAGCGCCGTGGCTGATTAAGTTTCCTGCCCAATCTGAGCATAAAAGCGTTTGCCTATTAGAGTCAATTTATGCTGATATGGCTAAGCAAGCAGGCCTAAACATGCCTGCGCATCATTATTTTGATATCGGTGAAAAACATGCTGCTTTTGGGGTTGAGCGTTTTGACCGTATGGGCAATCAACGCGTTCATACTCATACGCTGGCAGGTTTATTAGACATTGATTTTCGCATCCCATCATTAGATTATCTGCAGTATTTACGCTGCGTGCGTATGTTGACCCAATCACAAGTTGCTGTAGAAGAGGGTTTTAGACATGCTGTATTTAATGTCATCTTTAACAATAAAGACGATCATAGCAAGAACTTCTCTTTTATGATGGACAAGGCTGGCAGGTGGTCATTGTCGCCTGTCTATGATCTCGTTTATAACTCAGGTATGAACGGTTATCATCAAATGGATGTGACTGGTGAAGCTCAATACCCTACCCGATCTCACTTATTAAAGTTGGCTAAACTTGCTGATATTAAGCAAAACAAGGCACAAGCTATTATTGATCAGGTAGCATCAGTTGCTGAGGACTTTTTGACTGTTATTAAAGATCATAACATTGAGAAAGAATTATCAAATCAGGTCATTCATGATATAAAAGCCAATCTCAATCGGATGGCAAATCAATAGACCTTAAGAAGTTGTTAAATTTGTTGTTAAAAATAAATCCTTAACAACCTTAACCCTTAATTATAAAGGGTTATGCTAAGTTAGTCGTTGCGTGGTGGGCGCACCAACAAACATTCTTATAAGCAATCATAGAACTCCATAGCCTATACGCTCTGGGGTTTTTAATGTCTTAATATATCACAACATAACATTGCATAACTTACGATGCATTTTCATACAGCATACCTTCAAAGCAAAAAAAAACCTTTCAAGCTTTATATTTTATAGCTTGAAAGGCTTTACCGATCACATGTCTTTATCTAAGTAAGCGTTTTAATATTGGGGTTTGCTTACAATTTACAGCCACTCTTACTCCATCTTCAACATCGATTTTGCCACGGCTTCGGCCACTTTGATGCCATCAATCCCTGCTGATAATATGCCACCTGCGTAGCCAGCGCCTTCGCCTGCAGGGAATAATCCTTTGGTATTAATGCTTTGGAATTCTTTATTGCGTTTAATGCTGATTGGTGACGATGTTCTGGTTTCTACGCCAGTGAGTAAACCGTCGTCAGATGAAAATCCTTTAATTTTTTTATTAAATGCTGGAATGGCTTCACGTATGGCATCCACCGCAAAGTCAGGTAACGCTTTGCTTAAGTCAGTTAAGGTAATACCCGGTGTGTAAGAGGGTTTTACATCGCCTAATTCTGAGTCTGGCTTTCCTTTTAAGAAATCACCAATGGTTTGCGCTGGTGCACTGTAGTCTTTGCCGCCCAATTCAAACGCTAAGGTTTCTAGTTGTCTTTGTAAGTCGATACCAGCAAGAGGGTGATTTGGGTAATCTCGCTCTGGGTCAATGCCGACAACAATAGCACTGTTGGCGTTACGTTCATTTCTTGAATATTGGCTCATGCCGTTAGTGACCACCCGGCCTTCTTCTGATGCTGCGGCAACAACCGTTCCGCCTGGACACATACAGAAACTATAAACAGAACGACCGTTTTTACAATGATGAACCAGTTTGTAATCCGCAGCGCCAAGTATTTCGTTTCCAGCATTGTCACCAAAGCGTGCTTTGTCTATGGTTGACTGCTTATGTTCTATTCTAAAGCCAATTGAGAAAGGTTTTGCTTCAACATACACGCCTTTATCATGGATCATCTCAAAAGTGTCTCGGGCGCTATGACCAACAGCAAGAATGACATGGTTGGTTTTTAAGATCTCGCCACTATTAAGTGTCACGCCTGTTACTTTTGAATCAGTGATATGCAAGTCGTCTACGCGAGTAGCAAAACGGACTTCCCCACCAAGCGCTATGATCTCGGTACGCATTTTTTCTACCATAGTGACTAACTTATAAGTACCTATGTGCGGTTTACTGACAAATAAAATTTCATCTGGTGCGCCAGCTTTTACGAATTCTGTCATGACTTTACGGCCATAATGATTGGGATCTTTCACTTGGCTATATAATTTACCGTCAGAAAAAGTACCGGCTCCCCCTTCACCGAACTGTACGTTTGATTCTGTGTTTAATTTACGCTGACGCCAGAAGCCAAAGGTGTCTTTGGTCCGTTGTCTGACTTCATTACCACGTTCAATGATAATTGGTTTAAAACCCATTTGGGCAAGGGTAAGCCCTGCTAATAACCCACAAGGACCAAAACCAATCACAACAGGACGCTCAGTTAAATTCTCTGGCGCTTCACCTACATATTTGTAGCTGGTATCTGGTGTTGCTTTAACATGGTTGTCTGACTCAAATTGAACCAGTAAATCATTGGCTAAATTCGAGTCAGTCAGTGTGATGTCTAGCGTATAAATTAATTGGATATTTCTTTTATTACGAGCATCATAACCACGTTTAAACATCACAAATGACGCCATTTGCTCAGCAGAAATTTTAAGTTTTGTCGTTATAGCAGTCGTTAGATCTTCAGGTGTATGATTTAATGGCAATTTAATTTCAGTTAAACGTATCATTGGTTACTCATAAACTAGTGTAGAAAACAGTCTCGCATTTTACTGGTACTGATACAAATAAGCGAATAAATATTTTACTTAGGCAGGGTAAATTTACGGATTTGTATTGTAGTTTGAAAATGTTTTATGTTGTAGTTCGCTTAGCCATGTATAAGTCAATCTCATGATTTTGCTCTATCAGATTCGAATGTAATCGAACAAAACCATGGATTTTGAGTAGCGTCTAAAAACTTAAAATTAGCTACATTTATGAAATCGCCGTCATCTCAGTAATGATAAACTCATCGACCATCCCATCTGTCACTTTTACATAATTTTGGAAATGCGGACTTTGTACATGCTGCTGCAACGACTCGTTGTTTTCCCAAATCTCATAAACGATGAAACCAGTCATATTCGCATTATCTTGATGCAAGATATATTGAATACAACCTTGATCCGCTTGTGATGCTGCGGTTAGTGTCAGCAGCTCAGATTTGACCTGCTCGGCATGCTCAGGTTTAGCTTTAATAGTGGCAACGATAGTCAGTGGTTTGTTTGCTTGTGTGTTCATAAATGCTTCCTATGTTCAAATATTGGGATTGTTTTAGACGCTATAAAACATTTGTTTTTAAGAACTTATACAGGCCAGCCTTCTAGTACAACCTTACCATATGCTTGGCTGTTTTCTAACATTTGATGCGTGTCTCGTAAGTGCTCAGCCGTTATCGTACCAATATGATGGGCGATGGTGGTTTTAATCTCGCCAGCATCAATTATTTTTGCTACATCTATCAATAAACGATGCTGTTTAATCATGTCAGGCGTTTGGAATATTGAGCGGGTAAACATGAATTCCCAATGTAAACTTAAGCTTTTCATTTTAAGCGGTATGACGTCCAGTGTGACTGGATCATCAATAAGTCCAAGCTTTCCTTGTGGCTTTAAGCACTTAATAATCTCTTCATAATGCTTTTCCGTATTATTAAGACTGACGACGTAATCTACTTCAGTAATGCCAGTCTTTTGCAGCTCATCGTACAAAGCATTACGGTGATTAATCACATGATCCGCGCCCAAGTCTTTAAACCATTGTACGCTCTCATCTCTTAAAGCGGTGCCGATAATAGTAGCCGATGTTCTCACTTTTAATAGTTGCGTCAATATTGAGCCCACGCCGCTTGCTGCACCAACGACTAGTACCGATACATTATTTTCATAAGCACTTAGGATTTACCTATTTTTATAGAAATGGTACGGATGAACAATTTATCTGCCTGTGCCTGTGCCTGTCATGTGGATCTCTGTCCAGCGATCATGATTGCCTCTATTAAATACTTATAGAACAATATTAATACTTTGTTGTTTATCCGATCAATATATAAACTGCGCCTAATCAGCAAGGCTGAGCAGTGTTTTTAGCAATGCAAAGAGGCAATCGGTATTTTGGATAGTGTCACTTTATCTACATACACTGGTGGGCTTATTGGATATTGACTCAAGGTGAAATATTCTAAGTTAATGTCTATAGGATTGACAGCGTAAGTCTTATCCGTTCACACTTTTTAAACTTAATAGCACCTCGCTTACCACCCAATCGTTTTTTATGCACAGCTTTGGTTCTCTAAACCAGACGCTTATGGTGCATAAAAAACCATAAATCCATGATGGTGCATAAATAAGAACAATATTCTCTAATTAAGAACGATTTTGGTGCAAATTATTATACTTTAGGTTGGCACAAATATTGAGGTATTAATAGTAGTTAGGAATGGGCTGTTCATTCAGCCTAACCAAGCTGCTACTTTATCTTTTGGAGAAATATATGTCTTTGTTGCCCACTCTTATCACTGTTACTCCTATCAATACAAACTATCGTATCGATTCAAAATTGACATCACGTTTATCTGTATTAGCAGTCGCCATTATAGGAAGTTTAAGCCTGATTGGTTGTCAAAAACCTGCTGAAACCAATACTGAAACCAACTCTACAGCAACAAAAACTGAAACAACTGCGACTACTGCTACCCCTGCGGCAAATGGCGATACGATCAAAGTGGGTATCTTACATTCTTTGTCTGGAACGATGGCCATCTCTGAAACGTCATTAAAAGATACTGCCCTCATGACCATTGATGAAATAAATGCCAATGGCGGCGTGTTAGGTAAGCAGCTAGAGCCCGTCGTTGTAGATCCCGCTTCTGATTGGCCGTTATTCGCTGAAAAAGCTCGTCAGCTATTAACCCAAGACAAAGTTGATGTGATATTTGGTGGCTGGACATCGGTGTCACGTAAGTCAGTGCTGCCTGTCGTTGAAGAGTTAAATGGCCTCATGTTCTACCCTGTGCAGTACGAGGGTCAAGAGCAGTCAGAAAACATTTTTTACACTGGTGCGGCTCCCAACCAGCAAGCCATTCCTGCCGTTGAATACTTAATGAGTCCAGAGGGCGGTAGTGCAGAACGCTTTGTACTGCTTGGGACAGATTATGTCTACCCCCGTACTACCAATCAGATTTTACGGGCTTTCTTAAAGTCTAAAGGCGTCGCTGAAAAAGACATCATGGAAGAATATACTCCATTTGGCTTTAGCAACTATCAGACTATCGTTAGCAATATTAAAAGCTTCTCTACCGGTAAAAAGACGGCAGTTATCTCTACCATTAATGGCGACTCAAACGTGCCATTTTATCGTGAGCTTGCCAACCAAGGTATTAAAGCCTCTGACATTCCAGTTATGGCATTCTCAGTGGGAGAAGAAGAGCTTCGTGGTATCGATACCAGCTTGTTACAAGGGCATTTAGCGTCATGGAATTATTTTATGTCGGTTAAGAATCCCGTTAACAGCGCCTTCACCAAAAAGTATAAGAAATATGCGCTAGATCATAAGCTACCGAATGCTGAAAAGGTTGTGACCAATGATCCTATGGAAGCCACTTACGTCGGTATCAATATGTGGAAACAAGCGGTTGAAAAAGCGGGTACTACTGATGTCGATAAAGTGCGTATTAGTATGGGAGGTCAGACTTTTGACGCGCCATCAGGATATACCTTGAAAATGGATGAAGAAAATCATCACTTATGGAAGCCTGTCATGATCGGTCAAATCCGTGCCGATGGTCAGTTCGATGTGATCAGCAAAACGCCAAAAGTCATTCGTGCTGAGCCATGGAGTCAGTACATTCCTAAATAAGTTTATGGTCACCTAAACCTTAAACCTTAGTCCCTTAATGATATCAATACCAGCAACCCTTTAGCGCCTCTACTGATAAAACATTTTTTTAGTAGAGGTTAGAGGAGTGTTGACTGCAAAAAAGGAATTATCATGTCACATTATCCTTCCTATTATAAAAGTGACGCGCCAGCCAATTATTCTAATAATACTTTTATCATTACCCTATTATCTTTAGCACTATTACTGATTACTCCCACATCGTCTGTTTATGCTCACGAGACGCCAGTAGTACACAGTCATGACGAGGCAATATCTACTAATATGGTGGCTGCGACATCCACTGCTGTCAGTAATAAGACTTTGCTTGTTCAAAACGAGCAGTCTTTAATCACGCCAGCTAATGCTGTGATAGGTCAAGGGGATGCTATAGAACAATTTGTTGCTGCTGATTTCACCAAGCGCCAAACCATGCTCAATCAGTGGCCAGGGTCAGTTGAGAGTCTAGATACTTTGGTTGAGCTGATAAAAAATGATGAGCTCTACCAAGGCAATGGCGGGCAAACCTACCTACTTAACAGCGAAGATGAGCTATTTACTTATCCTACTAAGCAGCTGACCACCGAGTGGCCCAGCGACTTGGCGCAAGTGACTTTGACCAATACGCTACGCTCAGCTTTGGTGTTTGGACAAGCCAAAGTTAAGCTTGAATCAGACGATCCTAAGCAACGTATGCAGGCAGTAGCCATCTTAGCGGACAATATCGAGCAGCTAGATCCAGCGCTCATAAGTACTGCTGCCACTAATGAGCAAGATGTCGACGTCAAAACGGCGTTGAGCACTTTACAAGCGAGGATTGATTTTAGAGATGGCGACGTCGCTAAGCAAATTGTCGCGCTTACCGTGCTTGCCGATAGTGATAGCCCGCAAGTCTTAGTCGATGTCAAACGGGCATTGGCGGCGGACGATATCGATCCTGTGCTCAAATCTGCCCTGTTAGACGCTGAGACGAGTATCGAGCGACGTATTACTATCAGTACTTGGATAGGACATCTCTTTACTGGTATGAGTACCGCCAGTATCTTGTTATTAGCAGCACTTGGTCTTGCTATTACCTTTGGGCTACTGGGTGTCATCAATATGGCGCACGGTGAGCTGATTATGATTGGTGCTTACGCCACTTATATGGTGCAAAATTTATTTCAAGCGTATTTTCCCGGTATGGCAGGTTGGTATCTGGTTGCCGCTATACCCGTTGCTTTTTTAGTCAGTGCCATTATCGGCATGATTATCGAACGAATCGTTATTCGACCGCTTTATGGACGGGAGCTTGAAACCTTACTGGCAACCTTCGGTGTCAGTCTGATTCTTATGCAGTTGGTAAGGATGATATTTGGCGCGCAAAACGTTGAAGTCAGCAATGTTGACTGGTTAAGCGGTGCCTATCAAGTGTCCTCTAGCCTTGTACTCCCCTTCAACCGTATCGCTATTATCGGCTTTACGATCATTATTCTTATGCTACTAGTGTACTTACTTAAAAAGACTCGTTTCGGGCTATTTGTGCGCGCTGTGACGCAAAACCGGCAAATGGCGCGCGCGGTTGGTATCTCATCTGCCCGTATCGATATGTTGGCTTTTGGACTTGGCTCGGGTCTCGCAGGTCTCGCTGGCTGTGCGTTAGCGCAAGTAGGTAACGTCGGACCTGATCTTGGTCAGACTTATATTATTGATGCGTTTTTAGTCGTCGTGGTTGGCGGTGTTGGACAAGTATGGGGTGCAGTATTGGCATCTTTAGGTCTTGGCGTCAGTGGTACGGTGCTTGAGATTGGCATTGGTGCTGTGATGGCTAAGATTGTGTTACTGGTTCTTGTGATTTTGTTTATTCAAAAACGTCCACAAGGTTTATTTGCCCTCAAAGGCCGTTTTGTGGATTAAGGAGAACCTAATGCGTTTGACTCAATTATTATCTGATTCCCCACGTAATGCCATTTTGATTGGTTTATGTTTTTTGGTGTTACTGATATTGCCTTGGCTCCATCTACTACCTGAAACCTCTAGTTTTCATTTGTCTGCTTACTGGATAACGCTCATCGGTAAAATAATGGCACTGGCTATGGTAGCACTGGCGCTAGATCTCGTCTGGGGCTACGCTGGCATTCTAAGCTTAGGACATGGTCTTTATTTTGCTTTGGGCGGTTATGCCTTTGGTATGTACTTGACGCGTGAAACGGCTGGCGCTGGTATCCCAGACTTTATGCGCTTCTTAAGTTGGACCGAATTGCCGTGGTATTGGGCAGGCACTCAACACTTTTGGTGGGCGATGGCTCTAGTGGTGTTAGTTCCCGGTTTGGTTGCTTTTATCTTTGGTTATTTTGCTTTTCGCTCAAAAATCAAAGGTGTTTATTTTTCGATTATCACTCAAGCCATGACCTACGCTGCCGCCTTATTATTCTTCCGTAATGAGACAGGCTTCGGTGGTAACAATGGCTTCACAGGTTTTACCACGCTATTAGGCTATGACATCACTGCTGCTTCAACGAGAGCTGTGCTGTGCTTTACGACTGCTTTGGCGCTGCTAGTGTCATATCTTGGCCTACGCTATCTGATGAGTCAGCCTTACGGGCGCGTGCTCGGTGCCATTCGTGATAGTGAAAATCGCTTGCAGTATTTAGGCTATCGCACGCTTTGGTACAAGCTTTCGGCTTGGGTATTGTCTGCAGTCATTGCTGGTATCGCTGGTGCTCTATATGTACCGCAAGTTGGCATCATTAACCCAGGCGAGATGAACCCAGTCAACTCTATCGAGATGGCAGTATGGGTGGCTGCTGGAGGGAGGGGGTCACTCATCGGTGCTATCGTAGGCGCAGGTGCCGTGAATGTTATTAAAACTTACTTTACGGTGGCCTACCCTGAGTTTTGGTTGCTTATCCTAGGTGGATTATTCGTGGTGGTTACTTTATTTCTACCTAACGGCATTATTGGCGTACTCGATCGTTTTAAGAAGGAAAAAGAATAATGTCAAAAGTACCTAATAAAACTGACCATAATATCAATACCCCAGCTAGGAACCTTAAGTCTGCTAACAGCATAGCGACTGCAGAAACCACACCTACCCGACCAGTCACTACTTTGGCTGAAGATTATGGAGATAGTGCTGGCTTAGCACAACCTGTTCCCAAATCAGGGCCAGATATGAGACATGGTATTGCGCTGTATTTGGAAGACGTCAGCGTCTGGTTTGACTCGTTCCGGGCACTCAATGATCTATCTTTATACATTGAGACGGGCGAGCTACGCTGCATCATCGGTCCTAATGGCGCAGGCAAGACCACTTTAATGGATGTTATCACTGGTAAAACGCGTCCGACCAAAGGTAGCGCGTTTTTTGGTCAAGTACATAATTTGGCCAAGCTGTCTACCGAAGAGATTGCCGAAGCAGGCATTGGTCGTAAGTTTCAAAAACCAACGGTATTTGAAAACTTTACCGTCCTTGATAACTTAATGCTAGCGGCCCCCAAAGATAAGCGGGTATCAAAAAGCTGGTTTACTAAAATTGATGCTGACACAAAAAACACACTTGACTCAACGCTACAGCAGATTCGCTTAAAAGACCTGATCAACAAGCCAGCCGGACTGTTATCTCATGGTCAAAAGCAGTGGTTAGAGATTGGAATGTTACTGATGCAAAGACCAAAGCTTATCTTACTTGATGAGCCTGTGGCAGGCATGACCGATGCCGAAACTGAACATACCGCTGAGTTATGTTTGCGCCTTAAAAAGAATCATACCTTAATCGTGGTTGAACATGATATGACCTTTATTGATGCCATCAGTGAGAAAGTGACAGTTTTGGCAAATGGCGCTATTTTGGCTGAAGGGACATTGAGTGAAGTACAGAACAATGAGGCCGTTATCGAGACCTATTTAGGTCGATGATACATTCAGGTCGATAATAAATAGTAGCTCTTAAACTTGACTTAAAAAAGAATAAAGGTATTTATATGTTAGAAGTCAATGCCATAAATCAATATTACGGTGGCAGTCACATCTTACGTGATGTCACCCTCGCCGCCCCGGTAGGAGAATGTAGCGTGGTACTGGGTCGTAATGGCGTCGGTAAAACCACTTTGCTTAAATGCTTGATGGGTATCCTACCCATCAAATCAGGTGAAATTTTATTAAACGGTAAGGATATTAGTAAGATGACGCCTGAACAGCGTGTACGCGCAGGACTCGCTTATGTACCGCAAGGCCGTGATATCTTTTCCACCTTGACCGTTGAAGAAAATATTCTAATTGGCATGGCTAAATTCTCTCAACGAAAAGCAAGTAAAGTACCCAAACACTTATATGATATATTTCCAGTGCTGGACGAGATGAAACATCGTCGCGGCGGCGATCTATCAGGCGGTCAACAGCAGCAGTTAGCTATTGCGCGTGCGCTGGCCTCTGAGCCTCAAGTGCTGGTACTTGATGAGCCTACCGAAGGCATTCAGCCGTCAATTATTAAAGACATCGGTAGAGTCATTCGTAGTCTTGCTGATAAAGGCGATATGGCCATCATTTTGGTCGAGCAATTTTATGATTTTGCTGAAGAGCTTGCCGATAACTATACTGTGCTTTCTCGAGGGCAAGTCGTTGCTCATGGAGCGGGATGTGATATGGCAGAAAATAATATCCAAGAATTGGTGGCAATCTAATGAGCAGCTACTAGATTCTACGTATTAAATAAAGCTTCGAGAAGGTAATACATGCTATATTTTTACTAGCTGTGATAGTTAAACTTATAGTCAAAATTGGGTTTAACAACATACAGCATAGTTTTAAGGATATTATATTTTGACTTGGCAATCCTCGCTACAGCTCCATTTCGACCATTTAGCGGATAAGACTAAAACTCGGCTGTGTCATCGTGCCCATACTGGTGCGCTAATGGTGCAGCGCGCGCTTTATCCTGAGCCTGACAGTCAAACAGGGATTTGCCATATTTATGTGTTGTATCCTCCTGCTGGTATTGCCGATAATGACCGCTTAACGTTAGCATTTAATCTACACTCTAATAGTCACGCGGTGATTACCACCCCTGGAGCCGGCAAATGGTACGGACAACGCAAGTCATTGCGATCCTCTAGACCCAACGCAAAATTTACCAACGGTACTTCATCAGCAAAAAACAACGTCTCCGACCATGCCCTTTATGATAGCTCCTGCTCTCATACTATTAGCAACACTTTCAACGATACCGTCAGCGCAGAACAACATATCGACGCGCGCCTTGATGACCACGCTATTCTTGAATGGCTACCCCAAGAAAGCATTTATTATGATCATTCCGTCTCTAATGCCAACAATCGCTTTTATTTAGCTAAGACGGCAAGCTTGCTGACTTGGGATATTGCGGTGTTCGGACGGCAAGCGTATCAAGAAACTTTTGCTAATGGTTATTATGCCAACCGCTTAGAGATATGGCGTGATGGCAATTTATTGGTCAGTGAGTGCACCTCCCAGCAAGCCAATACGCGCTGGTTTACCTCACCGCTTGGGTTAAACAATCATCATGTTCATGGCTCTTTTTGGGCAATACCTAGCACAGAGATTATTGCGCCTGAGCTGCAGAATAATCCGCTCAAGCTTGGTCAGTATTTAGATACCACTATTACCGAGATACGCCATCTTATCGATCAGCAGTCACTACCCATTCACTGTACTCATAATTATCAAGGTATTAATTGCCGTTATTTGGGGTCAGATGTGCGCGCCTGCTTTGAATCTTTTTACCAAGTCCGCGAGCTTATCAGGTCTAAATGGTACACGCTTGAGCCTCATCGACCGAGAATTTGGGACACCTAATATTATGTGCTTCCACTTAATCTCATCCTTAAACTACGCTTGGTCAAACCGAAATAACTTTATTTAAAATATTTGCTTTATAAAGGTTAAAAACGGTTAATAACCTTTAAAGTAAAATAATTATCGAGGAAGCTTTATGCAATTAAACCCTACCGAAAAAGATAAACTCCTGCTATTTACTGCCGGTATGGTGGCGGAACGTCGTAAAAATCGTGGCGTCAAGCTAAATTACCCTGAGTCTATCGCCTACATCAGCATGTTACTGATGGAAGGTGCGCGTGATGGCAAAACCGTGGCGCAGCTGATGAGTGAAGGGGCCACTTATCTCTCTACCGATGACGTCATGGAAGGCATTGCAGAGATGATACAGGATGTCCAAGTTGAAGCCACTTTCCCCGATGGCACTAAGCTGGTGACGGTACATAATCCCATCGTATAGCTTGTTTGCTATAAAACCGTATAAAACGATATTGAACGCGAATAAAGCCATTGCCGTAAGACAATTAAGGATAATAAAAATGACGATGAAAGCAGGCGAATATAAGATTAAAGCAGGCGATATGGCTTTAAATGCTAATCGCTGTGTTCAAACGGTAGCGGTAATCAATACAGGCGACCGCCCTATTCAAATCGGTTCTCACTATCACTTCTTTGAGGTAAACGCGGCACTGAGCTTTGATCGAGAGTCGACGCTTGGCTATCGACTCAATATCCTATCTGGCACTGCGGTACGCTTTGAGCCGGGGCAAACGCGTGAAGTGGAGCTAGTCGCTATCGCCGGTAGACATCACATTTATGGTTTTGCCGGAAAAGTCATGGGACTAGCCAAAGTCAAAGCCACCAAAGACACTTCGCAAAAACGCATTGATAGACGTATTTATGCTGAGCACTTTGGCCCTACTACAGGGGACAAAGTACGCTTAGCAGATACTCATTTATGGCTTGAGGTCGAGTATGATTTGACTAACCATAGTGACCAAAGTACTGATATTGTTAGCATCGGTGAAGAGGTTAAGTTTGGCGGCGGTAAAGTCATTCGCGATGGCATGGGTCAGTCACAGCTAATAGGTGAGCAAGTTGCCGATACTATTATTACCAATGCTTTGATTGTCGACTATAGCGGTATTTATAAAGCAGATATCGCTATCAAAGAGGGTCGTATCAGTGGTATTGGTAAAGCTGGCAACCCTGATATTCAGCCTAACGTGACGTTACCTATTGGCGCGGCTACCGAAATTATCGCAGGGGAAGGTAAAATCTTGACTGCTGGCGGTATTGATAGTCATATTCATTTTATCGCGCCGCAGCAGTGTGAAACGGCATTGATGTCTGGTGTGACTACGATGCTTGGCGGTGGCACGGGGCCTGCTGAAGGTACTCTAGCCACTACTTGTACGCCTGGTGCTTATCATATTCATAGTATGCTAAAAGCCACTGATTCTATTGCGATGAATATCGGATTCTTAGGTAAAGGCAATGTTAGTTTGCCTGCGCCTATTGTGGAGCAGATTGAAGCAGGCGCTATTGGTCTTAAACTTCATGAAGACTGGGGCTCCACGCCCAAAGCCATTGATAACTGCCTTAGTGTGGCTGAAGAATATGATGTGCAAGTGGCTATTCATACCGATACGTTGAATGAAAGCGGCTATTTGGATAGCACTCTAGGCGCGTTTAAAGATCGCTGTATTCATACCTTCCATACCGAAGGAGCCGGTGGCGGTCATGCCCCAGATATCTTAAAAGCTATTGGCGAAACCAACGTTTTGCCGTCATCAACCAACCCAACGCGCCCTTTCACTATTAATACCATTGACGAGCATCTCGACATGCTCATGGTTTGCCACCATCTAAGCCCAGCCATTGCTGAAGATGTGGCTTTTGCAGAAAGCCGCATTCGTAAAGAAACCATTGCCGCTGAAGATATCTTACAAGATATGGGCGCCATCTCCATGATGAGTAGTGATTCGCAAGCGATGGGACGCGTGGGAGAAGTCATTATTCGCACGTGGCAAACGGCTGATAAGATGAAAGCCCAACGTGGCCACCTTGCTCCAGATCAATCAGCTAAAACCGAGCAATCTTCAGAGCATATCATGCTAAGTCCTACTGACTCTGATAGCGGCAATGATAATTTTCGTATCAAACGTTACCTCGCAAAATACACCATCAATCCCGCAATCACTCATGGCATTAGTGATGAAGTGGGGTCACTTGAAATAGGCAAATGGGCAGATTTAGTGTTATGGTCGCCTGCATTTTTTGGAGTAAAGCCTGACCTAATCATTAAAGGGGGTTTAATTGCAGCAGCGCCTATGGGCGACCCCAATGCCTCCATTTCCACTCCGCAGCCTGTGCACTATCGCAGCATGTTTGGTAGCTTCCCCAAAACTGTAGCGCAGACTTGCATTACCTTTATGTCAAGCGCTGCTATAGACAAGGGCGTTGACAAGCAATTAGGATTAGAAAAAGTTATCAAAGCCGTACACAACATCCGTCAAGTACGCAAACAAGACATGAAGTTTAACAGCTACTGTCCTCAAATGGAGGTCAATCCCGAGACTTATGAAGTATATGCTGATGGTGAACTGTTGACCTGTGAGCCTGCTGAATATCTACCGATGGCACAGCGCTATTTTTTATTCTAGCTGCTTTTTATTTTAGTAGTGATGACCCCTAATCAAACATAAAACCTTAAATTATTGGTTTTAACTGACTATAGACATACTTATGAAAATTTATACGCAACGCCTCGATAAATCAGACCTAAACGCTGTACAGCAAGCCTTGATTGATAGCCATAAAAAGGCAAAAAACTTTTTATATCTAGATTTTGATACTCGTCAACGTAGCCGGTTTAAAGCAGAAACTCAACATCAAGAAGCCGTTGGTGTTGATCTACCGCGTACGGAAACCATTAAAAATGGCAGTGTACTGGCGGATAATCAAGGCAACTTAATACAGATTATGGCTGCCAAGCAAGCCTTAATCGAAGTGACTGCCGATAATAGCTTTGATCTCATGAAGGGCGCTTACCATTTAGGCAATCGTCATGTTCCTTTAATGATTACACCTAAGGCGCTATATTTTGAGCCTGACCATGTTTTAGAAGCAATGTTAAATCAACTTAGACTACGTACCCAAGCCGTACAAGCGCCGTTTGAGCCAGAAACTGGTGCATACAAAGGCAATCATGGCGGGCATTCTCATGGTCATGATCATTCACACAGGCATGGTCACTCTCATGACTAATCATGCCACGCCTTCACAGCAGACTACCAGTACAGCACAAGGTACAAACAACTTGAATAATACAGATGTGACTGGACGTTTGCTCATGTTGGCGTCAAGCAACTTACCTATTGGCAGTTATACCTACTCGCAAGGCATAGAACCGGCTATTGAGTCAGGGCTTATTCATGATGAAAGCAGTAGTATGGATTTTATGAGTGATTATTTGGAACTGGCGTTATGTCGTTATGAGCTACCACTACTGGCGCTCATGATTGAAGCCCTTATGGTTGATGACGTAGAGCTGGCTGATGCTTTAGGTGCAGATTACCACGCCAGCCGTGAAAGCAAAGAGTTCGTTTATGAGTCGAGCCAATTGGCACTGTCTTTATCTGCATGGCTAGACAATGTTCTTGAGCTCAACGTGCCTGATAGCTTACTCGCACATGGGTTTTTGCCACTATTTGCCCATATCAGCTCACATTGGCAATTTAACCCTGTACAAGCTATGACTACTTACGCCTTTGGTCAAATAGAAAATATGGTGCTGGCGGCGGTTAAAACGGTACCGCTTGGGCAAATGGCAGGACAGCGAATCATTTGGCAATTACAGCAGTTATTAAGCACGCAGGTATATCCATTGGCTACCAGCGTCAAGCAAAGCTTTTTGCAAGTTCAAGACATGCCGTTAGAGCTCAACACACCTAATGTAAGTATATTAAAGCTAAATCTACTTTATAAACAGCTACACATGTCCGCTAATTTACCCAATTTAGCGATACTGTCTTGTCAGCATGAAAGGCAATACAGCCGTTTATTTCGCTCTTAATCGCTAATCAACACAACCCTTCTTAAGGAAATTTATTTATGGCACTGACACCTAAAGTCGAAAGCAAACATTCAGACACGACACTGTCTCCCCTACGCCTAGGTATTGGCGGTCCTGTAGGTTCAGGAAAAACGGCATTGACGCTGAGATTGTGTCAACGCCTGCGCGATGACGTCAATATGGCAGTGGTGACCAATGATATTTATACCAAAGAAGACTCTGAATTTTTAACCCGCAATAATGCCATGCCAGCCGAGCGCATTCGCGGTGTCGAAACGGGTGGCTGCCCGCATACTGCCATCCGTGAAGATGCCTCAATTAACCTCTCTGCTATCGCCGAATTACAAAATCAATTTAAAGATCTTGAGCTTATTATTATCGAATCTGGTGGTGATAATTTGGCAGCAACTTTTAGCCCTGAATTATCAGACTTGACCTTATATGTCATTGACGTGTCTGCAGGCGATAAAATCCCTCGTAAAGGTGGGCCTGGCATCATGAAATCTGACTTACTCATTATTAATAAAACCGATCTTGCCCCTTTCGTAGGCGCATCGCTTGAGGTTATGGCACATGATGCGAAAAAAATGCGCGGTGATAAGCCAGTAGTCTTTAGTAACATGAAAACAGGCGAAGGGCTTGATGACATTGTTAACTTTATTCTTGATAAAGGCATGATAAGTGTGGCGTAAGACACTACATATAATGTCTCATGCCATGGCATAAAGAGATGTTCTACAAACCACCGTCTAATAGGTAAGTTATTAGACAGTGATCCTATCGATTTGTTTACCCATTAAGGATATATCATGACCATAAAAACCTCACAATATATGACACGTAAAAGTGTCACTAGCAAAACTGCAACGGCTAGTGGCTTAGCATTGTTATCATTACTACCAACACTAGCATTTGCTCACCCTGGACACGACTTGCTAGCAGATGGCTCATTTAGTACTTCTATATTATCTGGTATGTTGCACCCTTTAACTGGGTTAGACCATCTTATGTTAGCGCTAGGTATGGGCTTACTATTTTCTCAAATGCACAGTTTTAAAAAGGGCTTTGTAGCACTGTTAATTGGTTTAGTAGCAGGTTTTGCAATGAGTTTGAGTGTGAGCCTGAACAGCTTGTTTATCGAATACGGTATCGTACTGTCTATCGTATTACTAACCATGGCACTTATGAGCAGCTACTTTAACAGTGCATTAAATCAAGGCAGTGAGACGTCCGTCAAAACCGTGTATAACTTTTTAGTAATCGGCTTTGGGGCGCTTGCTATGTTCCACGGTGCAGCCCATGCAATCGAAGTTCCTGTAAACGGCAATACCGCTGGCTTCTTTACAGGTATGATTGTTGCTATGCTAGGTCTATATACTGTCGGCAAAGGCGTGGCCACTTATCTAAACAATTACCTGCAAGATAGCTTGATTATTCAACGCGTTATGGCGGTTGTCGGTCTATGCGCTGTACTATTTAGTTAGGGCGTATCATCAATTAAACCAAACAACACAAGACGCTTTAGTCGCTAGGGCAATACCTTCAACTGTCATGAGTATTTGAATGAAGTTATAAAATACAAATTCAAGATATTGTCGTCTGATAGAGACTTATTTGGCAAAATCACGGTATACATAGCGATTACTTATTTCTTCTTAAACGCTCAATGAGCCAGCCTGCCAGTGGGAATGACACCATCTGTGTCAACGGAACGAGTATTATCGTTTCAATCAATACCACCACCGGCAGACTTAAATCATGGGTCACAGGCTTTAGTAACGTTAACACGATCAAGAGCGTCGGATAAAGGCCGACATATCCTACTAATATGCGTATCAGTCTGTCTTTAACTTTCTCATTCATTGTATTACACCAGAAACCATTAAGTTTATAAGTAAAAATAAGGCCACGAATGGCCTTATTTTATTAACTATTTTCGTTTTTTAACTATTCTTGATATAGTCGTTCCACTATTAAATAAATACAGCGTTAAAATTTACACCAGTAGCGCCTGATAATAGTTATACTTTTTTATTTAGGACTGACTATAGCGCGGATAATCACTATAGCCAATCTCAGTGCCGCCATACATCGTGGCAGGATCTGTCTCATTAAGTGGCCAATTATTGGCTATGCGCTCAGGTAAATCGGGATTAGCAATAAAAGGACGACCAAAAGCAAATAAATCCCCATAACCTTTAGATAGTATATCGACCGACTTCTGCACAGTGTATTTACCCGCATAAATAATACGTCCTGAAAACTCAGCTCTGACCGCTTGATAAAAAGGCTCTGGTAAATCAGGCGCATTGTCCCAATCAGCCTCTGCAATGGATAGGTAAGCAATGCCTGCTTGTTCAAGTACTTTAACGGCTTCGATATAAGTATGATGCGGGTCTGATTCTACGAGACCCAAATACACACGGGTCTCGTTGGTACTCGCAAATAAAGGCGCAAAACGTACGCCCAAACGATCCGCACCAACCACCTCACTGACGGCAGCGACCACTTCTTGTAAAAAACGCAGACGATTAGACAGTGAACCACCGTACTGATCATCGCGTGTATTGCTATGCTCAGAGATGAATTGATTCACTAAATAACCATTGGCACAATGCAGCTCTACCCCGTCAAATCCAGCTTTTAATGCGTTGCGAGCAGCTTGTGCATACATCGCGACCAACTCGCCCACCTCTTCTGTACTGAGTGCGCGTGGCTCACTTGGATCAGCTAAAGCGCCCTCGCCTGGACCGGTTTCAATAAATACTTTGACGTTAGTGGCAGTGATAGCAGATGGAGCGATAGGCTGAGCTTGATTTGGTTGTAAGCTGGTATGAGACACACGTCCAACGTGCCAAAGCTGAGCGAAAATAATACTGCCTTTGGCATGTACCGCCTGCGTGACTTTTTTCCAGCCTTCGATTTGGGCTGGTGAGTGAATACCTGGCGTCCACGCATAACCTTGACCTCTCGGCTCAATCTGCGTACCTTCAGTCACCATAAAGCCCGCTGTACGCGCTGTGCATAATAGCTTGCCATTAAGTCATTAGCAATATTATCTGGTTGCGTGCTACGAGAGCGTGTCAACGGTGGCATCACGATACGGTTTTTAAGCGTATAAGGGCCAAGCGCTACAGACGAAAATAATGTACTGGTATTTGGGATAGGTTGTTTCATAACACTCTCTTTTAAAGCAAACGGATAGGCTTATTTTTGAGCCACTGAATCTGTTTTTAGGTTTAATGGCTGCTTAAGTAATGTTGGTCAGCATAGAGTTTTATAGGTACAATTAGAAACAACCTTTTCTTGTTTAAGATACAATTATTAATGGTATTAATTATGGATGGTATGAACCGGCTTGATATCAAGCAGCTCAGAGTGCTACAGGCATTATTTGATCTAAAAAATCTCTCACAAGTCGCGCGCAAAATGGGTCTGACGCAACAAGCGATTAGCGAGCAGTTGCGTAAGCTGCGCGACCTATTTGATGACCGTCTATTTATTCGTCAAGGCAATAGCATGGTGGCAACGCCAAAGGCACTATCGCTGCAACAACCTATTGACGAGATATTAAAGCAGTTGGAAGTATTATTAGAGCCGGAGGTATTTACGCCGCAAACCTATAAAGGCGTCTTTACGATTAGCGCGACCGACTATGCGACGCAGGCATTATTGCCGCAATTGTTTCATATAACGCGCCGTGAAGCGCCTGATTTAAAATTGATCGTGCGCGACTTCGCCTTGGACAATATTAATCAGCTGATTGCCGCAGGCGAACTTGATTTGCTGATTACTTTTCCAGAGTTTATTCCTGATAACTTATCGTATGTTACTTTGCTTGAAGAGCAGCACTTATGTATTACAGGTTATAAAAATGAGTTGGCAACAGAGATATTGACACTGGCGCAAATTGCCGTACACCCGCAGCTAGTAGTATCCCCTTCGCGTGCCAATTTGCGTGGCTCCCATGATCAATGGTTCGCAGAAAAAGGGCTCAAGCGCAACATTGTTATGTCAGTCCCTAGCTTTTCAGCGGTACCAGATATTCTACACACCACCGATATGATTGCGTTTTATCCTGCGCGACTATTGCCAAACAGTAAGGTTAAAGAGATTGCTGTGGAAGCCTTACCGCCAACCTTTAAGGTAATAGCCGCATGGCATCCACGTACCAATGACAGTGGCATACACCGTTGGTTAATTGAGCAATTAAAGAATTTATAACGTATAGGGTTGTTAGCTACTTGTCTTGCATATTCTGAATGAGGCAGTCAATACTGTAGCCACGCGTATTACAAGATCATCAAGCAGCACCACGACACGGTTGTTAAATAACATAGCATCGATTTTATATTCGTCGAAAAGTTAAGTTACTATAAAAAGTTAGGGCGAGTCATCTACTTTTGAGCGCGCTACTCTCGTTTTCTGTGAGCTTATCCTAAATCGTATTCATAAAATCAACTTTGCTTTTATACGTAAAGTCCTCACCCGCTACTACTTCGTTCTATAACTTTCTAAGCTTAAGTTAAGCGCTTACGGCTCATCACAAACCCTCTTGATACTTTTGCCAAAGAGGGTTTTATTAAGTTGATTATAATGACTAAAGACTTTTTGAGAGTCAGCATGATAAATCTGATTATTGACGCAGTTACCAAAACCAAAGGTTAACAAACTTATTTTGGCATAATTAGCAGGATCGCTGGCTTTTTCTTCCTCATAGCGCTCGGTCGCAAACTTGCGATATGACTGACCGCCATCACTATGCATAAGGGCTTGCTGCTCAATTCTTTGTTCAATGAACTGCCGCCATTTACGCTGTACGGCAGTTTCGTTTTTGAAGAAAGGTTCAAGATACTGTTTGCACATCGGCGGGCTCAATCTCATCGCTTGTATAGGATCTATATAAGCCAAAATACTCAATCTATCATGAACGTATTCGCCTTCAATAGACTTTAGTAGCTCACGCTTATACGTCTGGGCTGCTGGTACGACTTCTAATGGCTCAACTTTACGCTTGAGTGACTCATACTCTTTATCTAAATTGGTTATGTCTGTCTTCGATACGTTGTCTATATCGTTAATATTCATCGGTGGAAAAAAGCTTTGTAGATTTGCCCTCGTTAAACCCTCCAATACGAAATGTGAATTCTTGATTTGCTTGGCGGTATATTTTTTATTGTCAAAATTACCCTGCATATCGCATAGCTCATCTTGCCATTTATAGATCTCGGCTCGGGCGATATTAGTGACTGTCATTGCGGTAAGTATGGCGGCGATAGTCATTGCTTTCATGACTTCAGCTCCTGATTTAAGTCCTTTTATTTATCTTAGTATTTATAAAGATAATGTAGGGGAAAATATTACCCATCTTTATACTTTCTTTATACCCCACCGCGTTATCTTGACAACACTTTTATACCTCTCTCGGCATACTATTCCTATTAATAACTAAGCAATAAAAAAGTAATAAAAGATCAGTCTAACCATCGCTGATCTTCATTATTCATGGTTCATTGTGCGTTTTTGGAGAGTGTCATGGAAGTTTTTGCAGGGTTTCTAGCCCTCGGTTTATTCATCTATTTGTTATATGTACTGATTAAACCGGAGGCATTTTAATGACCATATATGCGCTTTCACAGCTGGTTATTTATTTAATCGTTCTATTTACCTTAGGGTATTTTCTATCAGGGTACCTGCTGCAAAGGATGCAAGCCCCTGTTTCTCGGCTTGAATCCCGTATTTTTACGACGCTAGGTATGATCGGTCAAGATACCAAGGGCAACCCTGCTTTTGGTATGAATTGGAAACAGTACGCGCTCGCCATTGTGCTATTCAATCTCATTGGATTGTTGGGGTTATTTGTGTTGCAGTTGGTGCAAGGACACTTGCCGCTAAACCCTGCCAATATGTCAGGCGTCACATGGGACTTGGCGATGAATACCGCCATTAGTTTTGTCACTAATACCAATTGGCAGGCTTACGGCGGCGAAAGTAGCATGAGCTATCTGACCCAAATGATGGGTATGTCGTTGCAAAACTTCTTATCAGTCGCAACCGGTATCGTAGTGGCTTTTGCCTTAATGCGCGGTCTAGTATTTAAAAAAACCACGCACTTGGGTAATGCTTGGATAGATTTATGGCGCTGTAATCTTTATATTTTGCTGCCGATAGCGGTAATTATAGCCGTGCTGTTGATGAGCCAAGGCGTCATACAAACGCTATCCATGTATACCGAAGCAGTGAAAAAACCAGCATTGTCAAGATTATGATAACTAGCGATGACGTTATCGCCTTTGATACACATCTCACCCACTTCACCTAATTCGATAATTTCCCCTGCTTCATTACGGATACTAATATCGACTCCGGGTAGTGGCAGGCCGACATTGCCAGTGTACTCGGTGCCATCGAATGGATTGGCAGTGCCAACTCCTAGGGTCTCAGACATTCCCCACCCCTCTAAAATAGGCAAGCCCGTGACTTCAAGCCAGCGCCTTGCTGTCTCAGGGGTTGCTGCCATACCGCCAACCACGGTCAATTTGCATTCTGAAAAATCTAATTTGCTAAATTCGGGATTATTGACAAAAGCTTGAAACAAAGTATTGACGCCAGGGAGAAAGTGGAAAGGACGTTTAGCTAGAATCTTAATAAAGCCAGGAATATCACGTGGATTGGTGACTAAGGTGAGATGTTGACCTACGCTCAATCCTACTATCGAGCAGATAAAGGCATAAATATGATAAAGCGGCAGGGCAATAATACTATTCATCTGGATGTTATCAGCAACGTCCGCATAAACCGGTTTAAACCATTCAACGAACTGATAAGTCGCCGTCACCACGTTTTTATTGCTAATCAAAATACCCTTAGCGACACCCGTAGTGCCCCCTGTATATTGCAACATCAATAAGTCATCAGGTTTTATAGCAGGGCGAGAGTAAGGCAAGTTTTTGCCGTTTTTTAACAGTGACTTATAGCTAGTGACCTCATAATTAGCGTTAGATTTTAAATGATAACTAGGGATAGCTTTTTTGACATAGTTAGCGGCAAGGTTTACAAGTGTCCCTTTCGCTGTACCTAGCATGTCGCCAATTTTGCTAATGACAACAGTTTTGACTGGAGTATCTTTGACTATTTTTTCTAAAGTATTGCAGAAAGGCTCTAAGATAAAAATTGCCGCAGCATCAGAATCAATCAACTGATGTCTCAATTCGCGGGGACTATATAGTGGGTTGATTAAGGTCGTCACCATACCTGCGCGAACGATCCCTATAACAATAGGCAAGTACTGATGAACATTGGGCATCATAATACCGATGACTGAGCCTTTGGCTAAGCCTAAGTTCTGAATCCACGCGGCAATCGTTAATGATATCTGGTCAATTTGGGCATAAGAGTAGCTAACGCCCATATTGCTAGAGAACTCTCGATCAGCATATTCTATTAACTTATCATTGATTATATCAATCACGGTACTGTGCGGCGGGGCTATTTGGGCGTTCACCCCTTTTGGATAACCCTGTGTCCAAAACTTATCCATAACTTACCTTCCTTGGTAATGAGTTTAAAGAATAAATGATTTCAAAATTCAGCTTTGATAATTATTCTTTGATATCTTGCCATCCTATTGTTGAGTGATGCTCGTCCTGATGGGCAAATAGTGGATGTGCTTTGGCCTCTTCTAACGTCAGTACAGGAGTGGCGCAAACGTCTGTAGCCTCAAATGCTTGTTGCCAAAAATCAAGCGGCTGACTGGCAAATTTATCAGTAACCGCTTTAGCAGCTTCTTGACTAGCTGGCAGATTAGGCATAACTCCGCGCTGCCAATGAGCATCTTTGTACTGCGGCAGCTCTAAAACCTCACATAATCCTTGCCAAAATTTCAGCTCAAGCGAACCCACCGCCATGTAGCGATCATCTGAAGTTTTGTATAAGCGATAGCATGGTAATAACCCACCTAAAAAGTCATAGTGTGGTGGCGGATTTTGACCCGAGAAGCTCTTAACGAGCGTCCCCGTAGCTTTAGGCATAATCATATGATTGTATAAGCTATGCGTCATGCTGACTGCGACATGTCGACCTTTGCCCGTGCGCTGAGCAGCAAAGACCGCTGCAAGTAAGGCAATGACAGCCGTATCACTACCCCCAGCCAAATCTGCAAACTGAATATTAGGCATGGCTTGTTCGCCCTTTGCGGTACGCAGCTGATCCAGCACGCCACTCATCGCCATAAAGTTGATATCGTGACCCGCTTTATCCGCCCAATCATGCTTAACTTGAACTTCGGAATCAGCTTTAGCATCGCTGTCGTCTGCTAAACCATATCCTGTAATCGATATCATGACCAGCTTAGGATTAATTGCATGTAGGGTTTGAGCATCTAAACCCATACCCTTGAGCACTCCGGGACGGAAGCTGTCGAGCATGACATCGGCGTTCTTAAGATGCTCCTTAATAGCCTCGATGTCTGCAGTATTACGGAAATCTATCTTTTCAATCGTTTTTCCATGATTTAAAGCATCGAACAATCCACCTAGAGCGCGAGCAGGATCGCCACCTTTAGGCTCGATTTTTATGATTTCTGCGCCCAAATCAGCAAGCAAACGTGTCGCAAAAGGTCCTGGTAGATTGCGGGTCAAATCAATGACCTGCAATCCTTGTAAGCAGTCGCTCATGCCATCCATAGCATTAGCTAAATTAGCCATCGAATCAGTCATCAGAGAAAACCTCACCACTTGACGCCATCTCTACTAGAATATTTGCCGGCTCAAAACGTTCGCCATATTGCTTGGCAAGTTCGCGACTACGGGCCACAAACTGCTCTACACCCATAGAATTAATAAACTGCAACGTACCACCTTGATGTGGCGCAAACCCCCAACCAAAGATAGAGCCAATATTGGTATCGGCCACTGAGCGTACAACATTTTCTTCAAAACACTTAGCGGATTCGTTGGCTTGAATGAACATCAAACGATCTACTAAGTCTTTTTGGCTAGGCTGATCTGCAGCTGTTGGATATAAATTAACCAGCTCAGACCATAAGTGCTTGTCGCCTTTTTCTGGATACTCATAAAAGCCTTTGCCGTTCTTTTTACCTTCGCGATCGTGCTCTTTAACAAAAGCGCTAAGGATATTATAAGAAGGAGGCATCACCATCGTTTTGCCTTCGGCTTCCATATCCTTTTGCTGCTGCTCGATGACATGCAAGGCTAAGCTCAATGACACCTCATCTTGTAGCGCTAGCGGCGGCATAGGCATACCGGTTTTCATGCCAGCAACTTCGATACTACGTGGATGCACACCTTCACCTAGCATGGCGACGCCTTCTGATACATAGGTACCGAATACACGTGAGGTATAAAAGCCGCGACTGTCATTGACAACAATAGGAGTCTTACCAATTTGCAGCACGTAATCAAAAGCTTTGGCTAAAGTCTCATCGTCAGTTTTTTCACCGACAATGATTTCCACCAAAGGCATCTTATCGACTGGCGAGAAGAAATGGAGACCAATAAATTGCTGCGGACGTTTACTCGCCTCAGCCAATCCAGTAATAGGTAACGTTGAGGTGTTAGAAGCATAAACTGCTGATTCTGGAATCACAGCTTCAGATTGCTGCGTACACTTGGCTTTGATTTCACGGTTTTCGAACACGGCTTCGATGATTAAGTCGCAATCTGTTAGATCGTCATAAGAGACAGTTGGGTGAATACGTGCCAGTAATGCTTGCTTCTTGTCTTCGGTAGAGCGTTTACGAGTGATCGCTTTATCCAAAAGATTGGTAGAATACCCTTTGCCTTTTTCGGCACCTGCCAATTCAGTATCGAGTAGTACCACATCTAGTCCTGCTTTTGCGCTGACATAAGCGATTCCCGCACCCATCATGCCCGCACCTAAAATACCCACTTTTTTAGTTTTATAGCGCTCAAAACCAGCAGGGCGTGACTGGCCCTTTTTGATGCTATTCAGTTGCGTCCAAAGGGTGCCAATCATGTTTCTAGATTCAGGGGATAGCACACAAGCGGCAAAGAAACGCGACTCAAGCTCGAGACCGGTGTCGATATCGACGATACAGCCTTCAAAGACGCAAGACATGATATGAGTAATCGCTGGATAGTTGCCGTGCGACTTTTGATTAGCCATCGCAGGCGCGATAGAGAATACTTGCACCACTTTAGGATGCATACTATTGCCGCCAGGGATTTTAAAGCCTTTTTTATCCCAAGGTTGCTGCGCTTTCGGATTGGCTTCGATCCACGCTTTCGCTTGCGCTAACATATCATCATTATCAGAGGCAGTAGCATCGATAAGACCGATATCTAAGGCGGCTTTAGGACGTAGCTCAATTCCTTGCGTCATCAACTCAAGCGCTTTTTGAATGCCGACAAGTCTTGGTAGACGTTGAGTACCGCCCCCACCTGGCAATAGACCCAACTTAACTTCTGGTAGACCAAGTTTGGTTTTTGGAGAGTCAATCGCTATACGATAGTGACAGGCTAATGCAAGCTCTAGTCCGCCGCCTAAAGCCGTTCCCGTCATAGCGGCAACTACAGGTTTACCTGAAGTTTCAAGTTTACGTAGGCTACCTTTTAAGTCTTCGACTAAATCAAACGCTTGTTCAGCGGTCTCAATACGTGATAGTTGATCAATATCAGCGCCCACAACGAAGCTGTCTTTTGCTGAGGTTAGGATCAAGCCTTTAGCAGACTCATCATTAATAAAACTGTCCGTCATAGCGGCAAAAGCGTCGGTAAAACCATCGCCAATAACGTTCATTTTTCGATCGCTTTGATCGATAGTTACCATGACGATACCGTCATCATCACGTTGCGCTGAAAAGTTTGCTAGATTATTAATAATATCGATGCTGTCTGTATTTGTAGTCATTTTTTATCCTTTAAATGATCTCAAAATTATCATTTTTATGCATTAAATAGAGGGTTTATACGCGCTCAATGATAGTCGCAATTCCCATACCACCACCGACGCATAACGTCAGCATGGCGGTTTTAAGATCACGACGCTCTAACTCATCTAGTACGGTAGTCATTAGCATAGCGCCCGTAGCTCCTAGCGGATGACCCATAGCAATAGAGCCACCGTTTACATTGACAATATCAAGAGAAATACCAAAATCATGAGCGGTGTTCATGGGAACAGCGGCAAAGGCTTCGTTAATTTCCCAAAGATCAATATCAGAGGCTTGCATACCCGCTTTATCCAAGGCCTTTTTGCAGGCAGGTGTTGGACCCGTTAGCATAATGGCAGGTTCTGAGCCGATAACTGCGGCCATGGTAATCTTGGCACGCGGTTTAAGACCGGCTTTTTTCCCAGCAGCAGCGCTACCCACTAAGCATAGAGCGGCACCATCAACGATACCCGATGAATTGCCCGCATGATGCACATGATTCACTTTTTCGATAGTAGTGTATTTGTCCAAAATAACGCTATTAAATCCCATCTGACCGGGCATCACAAAAGAAGGATTCAATCCTGCTAACGTCTCAACCGTCGTATTCGGACGGATAGTCTCATCTTCATCTAGTAACAGCATGCCATTAAGATCTTTGACAGGCACCACTGACTTATCAAAATAACCTTTTTCCCAAGCGTTAGCGGCGCGGCGATGTGATTCAGTAGCAAATTCGTCAACATCAGTACGACTAAAGCCTTTGAGTGTAGCTATCGTATCAGCGCCAACCCCTTGTGGTACAAAAGCAGTTGCAGCGTTAACTCGTGGATCCATGTACCAAGCGCCACCGTCAGAACCCATTGGTACTCGGCTCATTGATTCGACGCCACCTGCGACGACCAAATCTTCCATACCTGACATGACTTTGGCAGCCGCAAGATTGATGGATTCAAGCCCTGACGCACAATATCTAGAAAGCGTGACGCCAGCGACACTTTGATCCCAGTCGGCATCAAGCACCGCAATACGAGCAATATCAGAACCTTGCTCGCCTACAGGAGTGACGCAGCCAAGGACAACGTCATCCACTAAGCTGGTATCCAAGTTATGGCGCTGCTCCATCTCTTTTAATAAACCACGCACCAACCAGATGGGCGACGCTTGGTATAAAGAACCATCCTTTTTGCCTTTACCACGTGGGGTACGGATGCTGTCATAGATATAAGCGGTCTCAGTCATAAAAATCCCTTTTTACTTTTTTAAATAGGTAACAAATATAATTGCTAATAAATATCAAATTGTCGGCTGAATTATAAGTGATCAAAACTTCAATAAATAAATCCAGCAGCACTTCTCGAACAAAACGAGTTACATAAAGCGAGCAGCAAGCTCTTTCATAATCTCGTTGGTACCGCCATAGATTTTTTGTACCCGCGCATCAGCGTATAGGCGCGCAATAGGATACTCGTTCATATAACCATAGCCACCGAACAATTGCACACATTCATCGATCACTTCGCACTGCTTTTCAGTGACCCAATATTTGATTAACGAGGCATGAGGAATAGACAGCCTTTTTTCCATGATGGCATCTATCGCTAAGTCACACATACTATGAGCGGCTAGATAATTGGCATAACACTCTGCCATTTTGAATTTGGTGTTTTGGAATTTCCAAACCGGCTTGCCAAAGGCTTCACGTTGTTTGACATAATCAAGCGTCAAATTGATAGCCAATTTCATCGCGCCAATGCCTGTCAAGGCGATTAATAAGCGCTCACGAGGTAGCTCTTGCATCATTTGAATAAAACCCATCCCTTCTATCGGACCAAGCAGATTCTTTTGCGGGACGCGCACATTACTAAAAGAAAGCTCTGAGGTATCTTGGGATGTCAGGCCAACTTTATCCAAATTACGACCGCGCGCAAACCCTTCTAAACCATCAGTCTCTATTACAATGAGTGAGACGCCTTGCGCGCCTTTTTCGCGATCTGTCTTGCAAGCGAGCAGAATGAGATTGGCATGCTGACCATTGGTAATAAAGGTTTTTGAACCATTAATAATATAGTCATCACCCTCTTTTATCGCATAAGTCTTCAGGGCTTGTAAATCAGAGCCAGTGCCCGGCTCAGTCATAGCGATAGCCGCGATATATTCGCCACTAGCCATTTTGGGCAACCACTCTTTCTTTTGCTCTTCGGTTGCATGGTTCAATATATAAGGAGCAACAATTCCTGAATGCACAATACCGCCAAAGCCTGACTGATTGGATTCTGCTTGCGCATAAATAATCGCGACTTCATCACGAAAATCGCCGCCACCGCCGCCATATTCTTCAGGCATTGAGGCACATAAAAAACCATTTTCGCCGGCTTCTTCCCAAGCCTCGCGGTCAATCATGCCGTTCTTTCGCCATTGCTCATCTTTTGGTTCCCAACCTTTAAACATTTTAAGCGCACTCTCGTAAACCATTTTGCGCTCTTCAGTCATCCAATTTGGGGCTAAGGTTTCGATACTCATATAGTCTTTCCTTGACGATATTACTTGGTGAAAAGTCATTAATTTAAAATTGTATAAAACCATAATAGTATAATAGGTAATTATAATTACCTTAATATAAAACTATCTATTCATTTAAAGTTCCTTACTCTGCTAGATATACTAAAATAGTAAGTATGCGGTTGCAACCCATATTTTAACAATGGTAATTTATATTACTTTATCACTATAATATTATTTTAAAGGTCAGTGCGGCTTTATTAAAATAGAAAAATTTCATACAGCCGCACACCATCAAAAACTCAGTTTTTAATGAGGTGTAATAAAACTTTAATATGCAGCGTTGGAGTGAACAATGAAGGCTAGGATATATATAGTTGAATTCAAATATTTTTCATACATGGAAACCAAGTGCAATCTATACCTTAGCAGGGTTATCGAGAATACATCGGGTTTATATGGATTTGGTTATATAGCCATTAATGCTGTCATCAACTACAAACAGAGGAAGCTGATGTCGTATTTGTTGTAGTTGATCCAATGTAAAAGTACTACAAAGCAACTGAGTGCCGATGTATATGTAATACTTCAAGCGAGGTTAACGCCGGAACTTCTTTATAGGGGATTGACTATAGGAGAATAAAAGGACAGTCTGCTTTTGGAAAGCTAGCGAAGAGGCAGTATTGGTAGCTAATGGCTTTTGAGCTTTGAACTTTGTTATTAGCTACCAATGCATGTACTATATTTTTTGATGCTCGTTACGTGGTAGCTACACTGCATAAATATGGCATACCACTCTGCAACCACTTATTTATAAAAGCTAAAGCTGAGGGAGTTTTGAAGTCTATAGGACTGTACTTTTATCCTTATCTTTAAAATGAGGACACGCCCTAGGCAAAATTTACGCGATAAAGGTCATCTCAGTGATAACAAAGTTATCGATCATATCCTTTGTCACTTTAACAAAGTTTTGAAAATGCTCGCTTTGTCCATGCTGCTCCATCAGCTCCTGATTTTCCCAAACCTCATAAGTGACAAAATTATTAGGATTGGCATTGTCTTGATGTAGGTTATACTGAATACAGCCTGTTTCAGCTTGTGACGCTTTGGTTAGCTTGAGTAGCTCAGATTTGGCTTGCTCAGTGTGTTCGGGTTTGATCTCAATAGTGGCAACGAGGGTGATGGCTTGGTTTGCTTGCGTGTTCATAATGGCTTCCTATGTTTATATACTATGATGATTTTGAGTGCATTCACTTTGTTATGGTATCCAATAAATGATCCGACTGACTATAAGTCTTATGTAGAAATCGATTTTAATACTGCCTGAGTTTGGCGTTTAAGCGCTGTAATGGCTTCTTTATTTAAAGCATCGGCATGCGGTTGACCGAACTCGCCTCTAGCATCGCCATGTGCCCCATCTTTAATATCATTATCAAAGTATTTGCCCGTATCATCAGCGAACTCATCCGAGATAGCCAACTCCGCTAGGATATTCGCCCCTTTATCTGCTGAGGACCAATATTGTCCGTAAGCCGCATCGACCATTTTGGTATTGAGTAACGAGCCTGGATTGACAGCAATCACACTGATACTATTGCCTGCGACGGTATCGGCTAAGTCCATACTCCACATCGTGAGCGCCAGCTTACTTTGCGCGTAGGCCTCTTTATCATTGAGATGCTCGTTTCCTGCAAATGCTTTATAGGATATCGGCGCTTGAGCTGCTGAACTTAGATTGACGATGCGGGCTTTATTAGATTTTTTGAGTAGCGGTAACAAGGCGTTGGTCAGCTTGTAAGGCGCTAAATAATTGACCACAAATCGTACGTCTAATCCGTCTTTGGTCATGGCCGATGCAGTGGTATAAATCCCTGCGTTGTTAATCAGCACATCAAGCTTTGACAGTTTTTCGCTTACTTCTACAGCCATATGACGTACTGCATTTAAATCTGAAAAATCAGCCACAAATCCATCAATATTATCTACCGCTGCACCTGTTGACACTGCTTTGACTTCTGCAATGACCCTGTTAAGTTTGTCAGCATCTCTGCCATGCAAATACACTCGATGTCCCGCTTCTGCTAACTTTAAAGCCGCAAGTTTACCAATACCATCAGTGCTGCCAGTAATTAAAATAGTTTTAGTCATGAGCCGTCCTTATGGTCTAAGTTGTTATTTGATTTTTAGAAGTGCGTTATATTGTATCCGTCGTCATGGCGATGATTGTAATGAAAATGTTGTGATTCAAATAGTAACCTAAGACCTCTACTTTTCTCTTCTTAAACGCTCAATGACCCAGCCTGCTAGTGGGAAAGACACCAACTGTGTCAGTGGAACAAGTATTATCGTTTCAATTAATACCACCACTGGCAGGCTTAATCCTTGGGTCACAGGCTTCAATAACGTCAATACGATTAGGAGCGTTGGATAAAGTCCGACATATCCTATCAATATGCGTATAAGTCTGTCTTTGGAATTCTGATTCATTGCCTACTACCTATTGATAAAACGATAAAAGAAAAACCTTTAAGCGACAAAAACAATAATTGTCGCTTAAAGATTGACTGTCTGTGAATATCCAACAAGTCACAAATTTATAAATGAAAATAAGGCCATTAGTATTAATGGCCTTATCTCAGTCACTGTTTATGTACTTTGCTATTCTTGATAGTAAGGATAATCACTGTAGCCCACATCAGTACCACCATACATCGTGGTAGGATCTACTTCATTCAATGGCCAGTTATTGGCAATACGCTCTGGCAGATCAGGATTGGCGATAAAAGGACGACCAAACGCGAATAAATCACCGTAGCCTTTTTCTAAAATGTTCACAGCTTTTTGTACCGTGTACTTGCCAGCATAAATAATACGGCCTGAAAACTCTTCTCTGACTGCTTGATAAAAAGTGTCTGGTAAATCAGGCGCATTATCCCAATCAGCCTCTGCAATGGATAAGTAAGCAACACCCGCTTGCTCAAGCAATTTGACTGCTTCGACATAGGTATGATGGGGATCTGACTCTACCAAGCCTAAATACACGCGCGTCTCATCCGTACTCGCAAATAATGGCGCAAAGCGTACGCCTAAACGATCAGCACCCACCACATCACTGACAGCAGCGACGATTTCTTTTAAGAAGCGCAAACGATTGGTCAACGACCCACCATATTGATCATCACGGTGATTGGTGTGCTCAGAGATAAACTGATTGACCAAATAACCGTTAGCACAATGCAGCTCTACCCCATCAAAACCCGCCTCCAATGCATTGCGCGCAGCGGCCGCATACATCGTTACCAACTCACCAACTTCATCGGTACTGAGAGCGCGTGGCTCACTTGGATCAGCCAATGCACCTGCACCTGGACCTGTTTCAATAAATACTTTGACGTTATCAGCGGTAATATCAGACGGCCCTACCGGCTGAGCACCATTAGGCTGCAAGCTGGTGTGCGACACACGGCCTACATGCCAAAGCTGAGCAAAAATAATACCGCCTTTGTCATGTACTGCTTGCGTGACTTTTTTCCAACCTTCAACTTGGGCTGATGAATGGATACCTGGCGTCCAAGCATAACCTTGACCTCTTGGCTCAATCTGCGTACCTTCCGTCACCATAAAGCCTGCTGACGCACGCTGTGCATAATAGCTGGCCATTAAGTCATTAGGGATATTGTCAGGTTGCGTGCTACGAGAGCGTGTCAATGGCGGCATTACGATACGGTTGTTGAGCGTATAAGGCCCAAGTGCTACAGAGGAAAATAATGTCTTTGTATCTGGAATAGTTTGTGTCATAAGTATCTCTTTTAAAGCAGCTGATGGCTTATTATTGAATGTATTGAGCCTGTTTTAATGCTTAATAGCTCATTTAGTGGCTACTTAAGCAATGTTGGTCAGCATAGCGTTTTGCAGGTACAATTAGAAACAACCGTTTCTTGTTTAAGATACAATTATTAATGGTATGAAATTATGAATGGTATGAATCGGCTCGATATCAAGCAACTTAGAGTATTGCAGGCGTTACTTGATCTAAAAAACCTGTCGCAAGTCGCACGCAAAATGGGGCTGACCCAACAAGCCATCAGTGAGCAGTTACGCAAGTTACGTGAGGTGTTTGATGATCGTTTGTTTATTCGTCAAGGCAATAGCATGGTGGCAACGCCAAAAGCACTGTCGATGCGGCAACCGATTGACGATATATTAAAACAGTTAGAAATGTTGTTAGAGCCCGAGGTGTTTACGCCGCAAACCTATAAGGGTGTGTTTACGATTAGCGCAACTGACTATGCAACGCAGGCATTATTACCACAACTGTTTAATATAACGCGCCGTGAAGCGCCTGATTTGAGGTTGATAGTGCGCGACTTTGCTTCAGATAACATCAATCAGCTGATTGCGGCAGGTGAACTTGATCTACTCATTACCTTTCCCGAATTTATTCCTGATAATTTATCGTATGTGACGCTGCTTGAAGAGCAACATTTATGCATTACTGGTTGTAAAAACACCTTTGCAACAGAGGCACTAACACTGACACAAATCGCCGCACAGCCGCAACTGGTGGTATCGCCTTCGCGTGCCAACTTGCGTGGCTCACATGATCAATGGTTCGCTGAAAAAGGCCTTAAGCGAAACATCGTGATGTCAGTACCTAGCTTTTCAGCCGTGCCAGATATTCTGCATACCACCGACATGATTGCCTTTTATCCTGCGCGACTACTGCCAAACGATAAAGTTAAAGAGCTTAAAGTAGAAGCCTTACCGCCCACCTTTAAGGTAATAGCCGCTTGGCATCCACGTACTAATGACAGTGGTATACATCGCTGGTTAATTGAGCAATTAAGAAAATTATAATAAATGTTCATCGCTATTTTATAAAACTGTCACCTGTCACCTGTCACCTGTCACCTGTCACCTGTCACCTGTCACCTGTCACCTGTCAGATAAATTTGAACAACCATTCAATAACCCTTACAATGCCTAACAGACCTATATTAGCCATTTTATTTGCATTTGAGCATTCACTCAAATTAAACCACATTGTTTGCATGTATTGCCCTATCTTTGATAAGGCATTCGAGTGGTTTAAGTTTGGGTAAAAGACTTTATCAGCTCAAGCTTAAGACAGCTGCTAGTAAGTCTGAGTAGTTATTTTGATCTACAAACTAAAAAACCATATGCAACGACGAATAATAAAAAAGTAGATTATAGTAAGACTGATGACATAACGATGCGTCTAGAAGTAAGACTTTTTTAAATGCTGTCATCCACATCCGCCCCTTTGCATGACTATTTTGCATGACTATATAGCTGGATAATCCATGATTAAAAAGATAGTTTTAATATTAGCCGTATTGATGTTAGTCATTGGCTTTTTTTACTTTGACCTCAACGAACTATTGACGCTTGACGGCTTAAAAGGGTCGATGGATCAGTTCGACCAATATAAAGCGCAAGCGCCGTGGCTGGTCATTGGTGGCTTCTTTTTAATCTATATATTAGTCACAGCCCTATCCTTACCGGGTGCCGCTATCCTAACTTTGGCAGCTGGAGCGTTGTTTGGCTTATGGCAAGGCTTACTGGTTGCCTCATTTGCCTCTAGTATTGGTGCGACACTGGCCTTTTTAACCTCACGTTATTTATTGCGTGATTCTATCAAACAGCGCTTTCCTGAACGCTTAGCAGCCATTGATGCTGGCGTTGAAAAAGAAGGCGGGTTTTACTTATTTACCCTGCGCTTAGTGCCGATATTTCCCTTCTTTTTAATCAATCTCTTGATGGGCGTCACCGCGATTAAAGCAAGGACATTCTACTGGGTCAGCCAAGTTGGTATGCTCGCGGGCACCTTCGTGTATGTCAATGCCGGTACGCAACTGGCGCAAATTGACAGTTTGTCAGGGATTTTATCGTTTAATTTGATTGTCTCATTTGCGTTGTTAGGTTTCTTCCCATTAATAGCAAAAGGGATATTAAATATGCTAAAAAAGCGCCGCGTCTATAAAAACTATAGCAAACCTAAACAATTCGACCGTAATATGATTGTGATTGGCGCTGGTGCCGGTGGTTTAGTGACCAGCTATATTGCAGCCACCGTCCGTGCAAAAGTGACTTTAATCGAAGCGGGCGAAATGGGTGGCGACTGCTTAAATTATGGCTGTGTACCCAGTAAAGCCCTGATTAAAAGCGCGAAAGTCGCCGAACAGATGCGCAATGCTGAGCGTTACGGCTTAGAAAATACACCACCAGAGTTCTCATTCAAAAACGTCATGAACCGTATCCATAAAGTCATCGCTGATATCGCGCCAAACGATAGCGTCGAGCGTTATACGGACTTGGGTGTCGAAGTGCTAAAAGGCTACGCTAAATTCATCGACCCATGGACGGTAGAGATTGCGCTAAACGATGGCGGCACGCAAACACTAACCGCACGCTCCATCGTTATTGCTACTGGCGCGCGCCCATTTATACCAGACTTGCCAGGTTTGGAAGAAACCGGCTATGTGACCAGCGATACTATTTGGAACAAGTTTACCGAGTTAGAAGAAGCACCGAAAAAGCTAGTGGTACTTGGCGGCGGGCCAATCGGTTCTGAGCTAGCACAAGCTTTTGCACGCTTAGGCTCCAATGTGACCCAGATTGAGAGAGGCGCGCGTCTCATGAAAAAAGAAGACCTGGAAGTCTCAGAATTTGCACACAAAGTACTCGTCGAGAGTGGCGTAAATGTCTTAACCTCGCATCAAGCGATTCGCTGTGAAGCTCGCGATGGTAAAAAGTTCATTATCGTTGAGTCGCAAGACGACAGTACAGTTAAACAAAGCGGTACAGATAAGCAAGAAATCGCTATTGAATATGACGAATTGCTTTGTGCCGTTGGACGCAGTGCGCGCTTAGAAAGCTACGGCTTAGAAACATTAGGGATTGAAACTGAACGTACCATCGAGACTGATGACTATCTAGAAACCCTCTACCCCAATATTTACGCTGCTGGTGATGCCGTTGGCCCTTATCAGTTTACTCACGTGGCCTCTCATCAGGCATGGTACGCGGCGGTAAATGGTTTGTTTGGACATCTAAAGAAGTTTAAAGTCGATTATCGCGTGATTCCGTGGACGACTTTTATTGATCCAGAAGTCGCACGCGTTGGCTTAAATGAGCAAGAGGCTATTGAAAAAGGCATCGACTTTGAAATTACTCGCTATGACTTTAAAGATTTAGATCGTGCGGTGACGGAAAGCGCCAACGATGGCTTTATCAAAGTCATTACGCCGAAAGGCAAAGATAAAATACTCGGCGTGACCATCGTCGCTGAGCATGCTGGAGACATCATGCCGGAATTTATACTGGCTATGAAGCACGGTTTAGGGTTGAATAAAATACTTGGCACCATTCATATGTATCCAACGTGGGCGGAGGGTAATAAATACGCGGCTGGTGAATGGAAACGCAATCATGCGCCTGAAACGGTATTAAGCTGGCTTGAGAAATACCATACATGGCGTCGAGGGTGATTAGCTTTCCAGTGAAACTCAATGCTGTTGGCACTCATTAGTTTATCAACTTTTAGACGATCGATTTGCTTTAGAAATAAGTGCTGTTGGTACAAATTTTCTTCGCTTGCTGTGTGACTTCGTCACTCCAGAGGCTTCAAAAAATTTATCCCAACAGCACTCTTCAGAATATATGACTGAATGACGTTTAACACGGGTTATAACGAGAACATAAATGTACGTTATTAAATCTTTACTAGCTTTGCCAACGCTAAAACATCTAAGCCGCTATAGCACCTATGCTATGGTGCTTAGCGTTTGCATTGGCATATCAGCAAGCACTGCCTCACCCACTACCGATGACCTTAATCAAACTTTATCATCTTGGCAGCAGATAGAAGCCCAAGGTAAAAACCAAGACGTTTACTTCTATGCATGGGGCGGTGACCCGCAAATAAATGCCTATCTACAGTGGGCCGCTGAAGAAGTGGATGACAAATATAATATTAATTTGGTTCATGTCAAATTGAGCGACACCAGTGAAGCCGTTAGTCGCGTACTCGCGGAAAAGTCTGCCAACAACAATGATAAAGGCAGCGTTGATCTCATCTGGATAAATGGCGCAAACTTTGCCACCATGAGTGAGAATTCGTTATTACTGAAACAATGGGCGAACAAGCTGCCTAACTTTGCCTTGACCGATCCAGAGAATAATCCTGCCGTTAACTTTGATTTTGGTGTACCGACTAATGGTATGGAAGCACCATGGGGACAAGCCTCGCTGACCTTTTATTACGACAGCTTATCAACTAACAAGCCACCAACCACTTTAAATGAGCTAGTCAATTGGACAGCGCAAAACCCCGGGCGTTTTAGCTATCCAAAGCCGCCTGACTTTTTAGGAATGAGCTTTTTAAAATATGCTTTAGTCATGCTGCACGAAAAGCAAGATGCTAAAACAGGCGAAAATATCAAAGCACAGCTCAACTTGCCAGCCACTGAGCAAAATACAGATATTATATTAGCCCCTTTATGGACGTTTTTAGATGATTTGCATCCCACCTTATGGCGCAAGGGTGACCAATTTGTGCAAACGGGCGCGCACATGCGGCGTTTGGTCGATGATACCGAGCTTAGCTTAGCCTTTAGCTTTTCCGCGCCTGAAATTCCTGCGGCCGTGCAGCGTTATGACTTACCCAAGAGCATTCGTAGCTATGCCATGAGCGATGGCAGCTTAAGCAACACCCATTTTGTGGCGATTCCTTATAACGCCAGCCACCCACAAGCTGCGCAGCTAGTGGCAAACTTCTTGCTAAGCCCAGAAGCACAGGCTAGAAAGCAAACGCCTGCTGTGTGGGGTGATAAAACCGTACTCGTCCAATCGACGCTCGACCCTGAGCAACAAGCGCTATTCAAGACTAACAAACCGCATCCGAGCGCCCTACCGGTTGACGCTATAAAACGTACCGTGAATGAACCACATCCGAGCTGGGTTGATGCCATTATGCAAGGCTGGCAGACACGTTATGGAGTCAGCCCATGAGTAAAGATTCTAATAATAAAAGGGAGAAGAAAAACGTCAATTCCGCAACAAGCACTGGCATAACCGCGCCTTATAAAACAGATCTATTTACGCGTACCGTCTCCTTGAGTCCGACATTTTTACTGCTGCTACTGATATTACCGGTACTCGGTGGTTTACTCAGCGTGCTGTTACCTGCCTTTAGCTGGGTGCCTGCACTTGAGCAAACGACTTTTGGTCTACAAGGCTTTAACGATCTTTGGCAGACGCCTGGTCTTATCCAAATGGTAGCGTTGAGCATCGCTACTGGATTAATCAGCACGCTATTCGCTTTTGTCATGGCCTTAATGGTATTGGCGGCATTTTTTAATAGTGTTTGGCTGACCCGTATTGAGCGTTTGCTGAGTCCAATCTTGGTCATTCCTCATGCAGCGGCAGCCATCGCGGTTGGCTTTTTGATTGCGCCTTCTGGTATGTTTTCGCGCCTTATTTCACCGTGGCTAAGTGGCTGGGAGTTGGCGCCAGGCGGTATGTTTCCACATGACCCGTACGGCATCAGTATTATTTTAGGTTTGACGTTAAAAGAGCTGCCATTTTTATTACTTATGGCACTAGGGGCTTTGGCACAACCAGAGCTTGGTAAAAAGCTGCGTCAACAATATAAAGTTGCGCTAAATCTCGGCTATTATCCCATCACTGCCTTTTTTAAAGCCGTACTCCCTGTCCTCTATCCTTTTTTACGTTTGCCTATCTTAGCCGTTCTTGCCTATGCCAGTGCCAGCGTAGAGATGCCATTGATATTGGGTCCAAACACGCCGCCAACGCTAGCGGTTACTATCATGCAATGGTTTAACGATGTGGATTTAAACCTACGTATAAAAGCCTCGGCGGGCGCGTTATTACAATTGGCATTGACGGGTAGCTTAATCGCCTTGTGGCTTGGTAGCGAGAGAGCGATAAAAACTTGTTTTAACAGCACGTTGATAAATGGCAAGCGCCACTATGCCGATGCATTATGGCAAAAAATCACTGCCGCGTTGACCACTGTATTGATTGGCTTTATTTTGCTGGCGCTCATTGGTCTGGTCATGTGGTCAGTAGCTGGTTTTTGGCGCTTTCCCGCCGTATTGCCAGAGCAATTGGTGTTATTACATTTTCAAAGTGCCTTTACGCAAATGGGTACGCCATTATTTAATACCATCACAATCGGTATCGTGAGCACCGTATTTGCCATTGTGCTGACTTTATTATGTCTAGAAGCTGAACAATTAAGTAAAAAACCACTCTCAAAATTTACCAGTTTCATTATCTATTTGCCACTGTTAGTGCCGAGCATTGCGTTTCTATTTGGTTTGGTATGGCTACAGCAGTTGGTAAATAACCAAACGGCGTTTTTTAATGTGGCGTTTACCCATCTGCTTTTTGTACTGCCTTATGTGTTTTTATCGCTTGCCAGTAGCTACAGGCGTCTAGACCCGCGTTTTGCTCATGTAGCCGCAAGCCTTGGTGCAACTCCTGTTAAAGTATTTTTGCAGGTAAAATTACCACAATTATTTGCGCCGCTGTTAATTGCTATCGCCCTTGGTTTGGCAATCAGCTTTGGTCAGTATTTGCCGACATTATTGGCAGGTGGCGGACGAATCGCCACCATCACCACCGAAGCGGTGACTCTCGCAAATGGTGCCAGTAGGCGCACCAGTGCGGTGTACGCTATCATCCAAATGATACTGCCATTAATTGGCTTTATATTGGCATGGGTGTTGCCGAAGTATTTCTTTAAAAGTGGCACTCGTTAGAAATAACATCTATAAGCGCTCCACTTTAAAGAAACAGCCTACGTTTGTCCATACTAAGTTAAGAGTCAGGTAGCTGTGAAAATATCAGTCGTTAAAAACACAAAAAAGGGTCCTTGATGCAATCATCTTTACAGATAAAAGACTTACAGTTATATCGACAAGGCACGCTACTACTCAGCCTAGATGAGCAGATTGCTGGTGGCGAAATATTGACCGTCATGGGCCCATCTGGCAGTGGTAAATCGAGCTTATTGAACTGGCTGACAGGCACCTTACCAAATGGTTTTATCGCTACTGGTGAGGTCTGGTTAAATGATAAGAATGTAAGCCATCTGCCGACGCACCTGCGTCACATTGGAGTACTGTATCAAGATGCCCTATTGTTCTCACATTTATCGGTAGCGGGTAATATTGCTTTTGCGATGCCTAAAAACAATAAGATGGGCGATAGAAAACAGCGTAGTGAAAAAATAGAACAGGCGCTGGCACAAGTGGGATTAGCAGGCATGGGAAATCGCCATCCTGACAACCTATCGGGCGGACAACAAGCACGAGTGGCGCTACTTAGAACGCTATTGAGCGAGCCAAAAGCGATACTACTCGATGAGCCTTTTAGCAAGCTCGATACCCAGCTGCGAGTAGATACGCGCCAATTGATATTTGAGCAAATTCGTACTCATAAACTCCCCGCCATCATGGTCACGCACGATCATAGCGATGTTGAGGCCGCAAAGGGTAAAGTTATTCATTTAGAGCTATAGTTTTAGGCCTATGCTTTTAGATTTGAAACTTAAAAATCAAAACAAAGTATAGCTGATTCACTTTAAAACCGGTACGGTGCTACTGGAATAATTTTTACTTGCTTGCTGTGTCTGCGCTGACAGAGGCTGCGCAAAATTCATTCCAGTAGCATGCAGACATCAGCGTATCGATTTTATTTAGAACTTACCATACAAAAGGCAAGCGCATGCTAGACAAATTTCTCACGCCCATGATTAAGCCGATACTAGCCCCTGTGGTCGTTGTCTTGCACAAGCGCGGCATCACGGCTGATCAACTCACGGTGGCGGGCTTTTTAATCGGCATGTTAGCCTTACCATTACTGGCGTTTGAATTGTGGTATGGCGCGCTTGCGGTGATTGTATTAAATCGCATTTTGGATGGTCTTGATGGCGCGCTTGCCCGCTATGCACAGCAAAGCTCAAGCGCAGGCGGCTACTTAGATATTACGCTTGATTTTATCTTTTATGCAGCAGTGCCGCTGGGTTTTATCTTGGCAAATCCTGAACAGAACGCTATTGTTGGCGCTTTATTACTTGCTACCTTTATCGGCACAGGCTCTAGCTTTTTGGCGTTTGCCATCGCCGCGGAAAAGTTTAAACTGGATAAACCACAGTTCAAATATAAAAGTTTTTATTATTTAAACGGTTTGACTGAAGGTACTGAGACTATTGCGCTGTTCGTGGCCTTTTGCATTTGGCCACAGCACTTTGTACTACTCGCTAGCATTTTTGCAACGGCATGCGCGATTACGATTTTTACCCGTATCCATGGTGGCTATCATACCCTTAAACAGCTAGAGGCGAATGTTAGTAGCTCAGCTGGTTTAAACTCTCAAGAGGTAAGTAATGACTAACGAAGTATGGTGGCGGCTTGGGTTCTTTTTTAGCATCTTAGTCATCATGATGCTGATTGAATGGCGCATGCCTGCACGCACCGCGCCGATCAAAAGCCGTAAACGCTGGTTCGCTAACTTTGGCTTGGTGCTTGCGTCATCCGTTATTGCTCGTCTAGCCGTGCCTGTCGGTCTAACGGCTGTGGCGCTCTATAATCAGCAGCATGGAATTGGTCTATTCAATATTATCAATTTGCCAAGCATCGTCGTCATCATATTAAGCTTAATATTGCTCGACATCATTATTTACTGGCAGCACCGATTATTCCACCGCGTGCCTATTCTATGGTGTTTGCATAAAGTCCATCATGCTGATGCGCATGTTGATGCCAGTACAGGCCTTAGGTTTCATCCGATTGAAATTGTCTTAAGCATCCTAGTAAAGCTCGTTGCCGTCAGCTTATTGGGCGTCCCTGCCATCGCAGTACTGATTTTTGAGATTACGCTAAATGGCTTGGCGATATTTAATCATGCCAATATTCGCCTGCCACCTGCAGTTGAAAAGCCACTGCGCTTAATATTGATGACGCAGATTTTGCACCGCATTCACCACAGCCAACGTGTGTCTGAGACCAACTCAAACTACGGCTTTAGCGTTATCTGGTGGGATTGGATTTTTGGTAGTTATAAAGGCGCTGCGCAGAAACCTGACGAAAAGCTAGATATCGGGCTAAAAGAGTACCCCTCACCCAAACAAAACGCCTCGCTATGGGGATTGCTCGTAATGCCGTTTAAAAGTAAAGCCTTTATAAATAAGTCATTCAAAGATTAGCATCGGTTGAATAAAAGAATCTGCACAATAATAAGGAAGGAATACATTATGACCAATTCAAAAACTCCACTTAGAATAGATATCATATCGGACGTGGTTTGTCCTTGGTGCGCCGTTGGTTATGGACAGTTGGCTGAAGCACTAAAGCAAACGGACACTGAACATGAGATTCATTGGCATCCGTTCGAATTGAACCCTGATACGCCAAGTGAAGGGAGAAATTGGCGTGAGCATATTGCTAAAAAGTACGGCTCTAGTAGAGAGGAGTTTGATGCCAGTCGTGCCCGAATCACTGAGGCGGGCGCGGAAGTGGGATTTGAGTTTAACTTTACCGAAGGGACTCGCACCTATAATACCTTTGATATGCATCAGCTGCTGCACTGGGCAGATCAGCAGGAGCGCATGCATGAGTTAAAACAAGCGTTATTCGCGGCTCACTTTACCCATGCTAAAGACCTCTCTAAAAGAGATATATTGGCAGATATTGTAGCACAGATTGGCTTAGATCGTAGTGAAGCACTCGCGGTATTAGAGGATCAACGCTTTGCCGAAATAGTACGTCAAGCGCAGCAGCACTGGCGGCAGCAAGGTATCCAAAGTGTGCCTTCCTTTATCTTTAATCAAAAACACTTGGTTAGCGGTGCACAAGGGGTAGAGAACTTCAAAAGTATCTTGCAGCATTTAGCAGAACTACCAGAGTAAAAAGCATTTTTGATTATTTCAAAATTGATTTGGCAAAATCAGTTATTAAAATCCAGATATAAAAAAGGGCAACTCAAAATTTAATATTTGAGCAGCCCTTTTCTCATTTATTCATACCGATAATTGACCTTATTGCATATTGCTTGGTTCTCAGCTTAGCTTTTAATTATCCTAAAGATCACTCTTGTCTAAACCAGTTAGCAGTCTAATTAACAAACGCGCCATTACGCATGTTTTCTATAGACAATGCCATATCTTCAGCCAATGCTTGCACCGCTGCACTATCAACATCACGCTGAGCAAAGGCACGCAAGCCCATCACTTCAGCCTGCAAGCGTCGCCCCAGCCTAGTCGCATCAAGATCACTATCAAGCTCGCCTAGGCGCTGCGCCTCAACGAAACACTTTGTAAAACGTGTTTCCATGCCAGCCAGTAATTTTTCTACTTTATCTAACGCTGATTGCTCACGAGCACCAAGCTCGAGTAAGCTTTTGACCAACATACAAGCTCGACTCGGTATCTTTTGATCACAGATACCGCCAAGCTGACGCATATAAGCCGCCAATCCTAATAAAGGGGACTCGTGGCTGGCGAATATGCGTTCAAGCTCAGTCAGCGAAGCGTTAGCATAATGATCGAGTGCTTCTTGAAACAGCCCATCCTTATTACCAAACGCCGCATAGATACTTCCCGGCCGCATATCGAGAGCTTGTTCGATATCTTTTAAGGAAGTGGCATGAAAGCCCTTTTGCCAGAACAGCTGTATAGCACGCTCCAAGGCTTCGTGACGATTGTATAGTGTGGTACGTGACATAATATCTTCCAACCTCTCAAAGCCATGACCTCTATATGAAGTCAGCATGGCTGTATCGTTTGAGTAATTAGCCAATTTTATCTTGAATGATTACTCAAGTCCAGTTAAAGTAGGCGTAACCAGCCTTTAATGGAATGCTTAGCAAGGTTTACGCTAACTTATTCACAAACACTCATTACCCAATAATTAAATAAGTTTTTTAACCCTCATCACTCACATTAATACAACACCTCAAAGGATAATATGATGCAAGCAAAAGATACTCAAAAACTCCGCGCCGGTAGTCAATTCCCTGACATACAAGTACCAATGTTAGATGGTGAAATGAAAACCTTAGGCAAGCCTGAAAATGGTCACGATTGGAAGTTAGTGGTGGTTTATCGCGGTAAACATTGCCCGATCTGTACTAAATATCTCAATCAATTAGAAACGGTAAAATCATCATTCGCTGATGCTGGCGTCGACATCATTGCTGTATCAGGTGATAGTAAACAGCAGCTAGAGGCGCATTTAGAAGAGCTGGATATCAGCTTTCCAATAGCTTATAGCTTGACTGTTGAGCAGATGAATACCTTGGGGCTTTATATCTCCGACCCACGTTCTGAAAAAGAAACCGATCATCCTTTTGCAGAGCCTGGTGTCTTCGTTATTAATGCTAAAGAAGAGATTCAAATCATTGACATCTCTAATGCCCCATTTGCCAGACCTGAGCTTGAAGCCCTTGCCAACGGATTGTCTTTTGTTCGAAAAAACGACTACCCTATTCGTGGTACCCATGTTTGATTGCAGAGGGCTATATGATACTTCAAACGAGATGAATGCTGTCACGTTTTTATAATAGACTGTCTGTCTATTTCAGTACAACAGTGAAAGCATCTCCTTAAAATAAAAAACTTCAAGCTCTATATACTATAGCTTGAAGATTTTTTTATTAATCCAGTACTGGTTGATTATATTTAATCAACGAAACTATAGTCAGTGAAAAGTAATATCGATACACGACGCCCTGCTGATATCAATTTTTCTTGCTTGCTGTGCCTGCGCAGACAGAGGCGACAAAAAATTAATATCAGCAATACCCTAGAGCGTGTCCTCAATTCAACCGATAGCAATCTAAATGGGCTAAAAATGGTTAAATCTTGCCAAACATCGTCAAATAGCTAGGTAATATCTCGATATTATCTGCACTATTTTCCTTGTTTGACTGCAATTTACCTCATTTTTATCACCATTTTTAAAATGAGGACACGCCCTAATGTTTTTAGGATATTTTGACTATATATTTAATCTTAACCGAAGAATATGCCGCTCTAATAATTAACCTGTATTGCGCAAACCTGCTGCCAAAGCGTTAATACTACGGATTAATGGATCCTCAACATCAAGCTCATCATGATTGATGACGCCTGTAACGTCTTTTTGTCTGGCACGTTTTAACAGCTCGATTTGTATATAATTAATCGGATCTAAATAAGCGTTTCGCCACTGTAGTGAGGCGGCAAGATTCTGCTGGTGCTCTAATAACGATGTTTGGTTAAGCAAGGAATTTAAACCAGAAGAGGTCAGCTGGTGCTCATCGATGACCGCTTGCATAATTTTTTCACGTAACGCCTCATCGTCACATAACTGGCTATAAGCCTGAGCGATATTCATCTCAGATTTGGTAAAAGCCATTTCGATATTGCTGATAAATACGCTAAAAAATGGCCAATGTTTATTCATCTCCCTCATTAAGTCTTCGTCTGCTTTAACGCTCTGTAACGCACTGCCGACGCCATACCAAGCCGGTAAGGTGAAACGCGCTAATGACCAACCAAATACCCAAGGAATTGCCCGTAAAGTCGTTTTGCTCGGCAAGCCTTTTTTGCGATGCGCTGGACGTGAGCCAATATTTAATAAAGAGATTTCTTGCACAGGGGTCACCTGTGAGTAGAACTGATAAAACCCTTCAGTATTATCAGTCAGTTGACGATAACGCTGCTCACCTGCATCTGCCAAACGCGCAAAGAGTGCTTCATAATCTGGCAGTTCAGGCGGTTGCACCACGAATCTGGTAGAGCAGGCTTTCAATGTACCAGTGATGCCCATGGTCAGCTCAAATACAGCCGTATCAGTGTTGGCATACTTGGCGTAAAGCACTTCGCCTTGCTCAGTGACTTTAATTTCTCCATGCAATGTACCCGCTGGTTGTGCGGCAATCGCGTTATGCGTTGATCCGCCACCACGACTCACTGAGCCACCACGACCATGGAACAAGCGTGTTTTAATACCGTATTCTTCAGCGATACGATTGATAGTTTGCTGCGCGCTATACAGCTGCCATGCAGAGGTAATGATACCGCCATCTTTTGATGAATCTGAATAGCCAAGCATGATTTCTTGGGTGTTATCTGAGTGCGCAAGCAACCCTCGATACAGTGGATTATCCAACACGGCAGGTAGAATCTTGTCAATATTTTTAAGATCTTCAATGGTCTCAAACAAGGGTGCAACGGGCAAATCAGCAGATAACTGTCCTGCCTCATCAACCCTGCACAGGCCAGCAAACCGCATCAATAATAAAACTTCTAATAATTGACTGGCATTATTAGTCATCGAAATAACATAACTGCCAAAAGTCTCTTGCCCTACCAGCTTACGTAATGTCGCCACTGAGTTCATCAATGCCAATTGTTCACGTGTTTTATCAGTCAAGTTATCAGTATAAATGAGCGGTGTACCAGGCTTTGCAAGCAAACGAGTCAGCCACTCTTGGCGCTCGCTTTCACTCAAAGTTTGATAATCTGGCAGATTAGAGGCACTGGCAAAAATATCGTCAATCACCTCACTATGATAAGACGACTCTTGACGGATATCCAGCGCGGCTAAATGAAAGCCACAGGTTTTCACCAGACGAATAACGTCAAGCAATAAGCCATCGCTATGAGCAGTATCATGGCCATTCACGCTCTGACGAATAATACGCAGGTCTTCTAACAGCTCTTGTGGGTCGGCGTAGGCATCTTTTTTAGCGTCACTATCACTGCCTTTACTTTGAATCAGGCGATTAGTAGCGTTGACTTTAGTAAGGATTAAAGAAAGCAATCTACGATAAGGCTCATTGCCATAATCATCGAGATTATAATCAAATACTCGTCTATCGAGCTCATCGTAACTTTTGATTTTGGCGTAGACCTCAGGAGCAACATGAACCGTAGTATCACTATGAATGAGCTGGCGGCGCAGTTTTTTGAGCAGTACTTGATAGTGACGCAACACGGTATCCGCATGCATTAATACAGCAAGCTCTGTGGTCTCAAAAGTCACGAATGGATTACCATCTCTGTCACCACCGATCCAAGAGCCAAAGCTCATAAACGCTGGTAATGGGTTGTCCGCTAGCTCTGGGTAGATATCGATAATGGCTTTTTTAATATTACGATAAACCTTGGGAATGGCATTAAATAAACTGGCGTTAAAATAGTGTAAACCATTATTTATCTCGTCATAAACCAAAGGCTTACGCGTACGCACCTCATCAGATGACCATAACAAATCAATGGTTTGCGCCGTTTGTTCTTTCGCTTGCTCGTAGGCGAAACTGTCTTCATTAAGATTGTTTAAGGCATCGCTATGAGTAAACAGACTTTGCAAGATATTCATCGTCGTGCGGCGACGCGCTTCAGTAGGGTGTGCGGTAAAGACAGGAATAAATTTGAGTTGATCTATGAGCTCTTGCATTTGGGCAGGTTCAATATTACGTTCACGACACTCAAGCAGGGTACGACGAAACGACCCTTCCCAGCTTTGCTCAGACTGCGCACGCAGGTTATGACGCTGCTCACGTAAGTAATTTTCTTCCGTTAAATTTGCTAAGAAAAAATAGATAGAAAAGCCACGTATGACATTTTTCAATGCTTGATTGTCTAAAGAGGCAATAAAGTCAATAAGCTCCTGCTTTTGTGCGTCGTTAGGCTCGCGGCGTTGTTGGATAAAACCTTTACGCAATTTTTCGATGGTATGTACCGTCTGTTCACCAGACTGGCGAGAAATCGCAGCCCCTAAGAAAGAGCCTAATAAGCTCGTGCGTTCCCGTAACACATTATTATCTATCGTCATCCTTGACCTTCTCATCAAATTAGTTGGCAAAGCAGTCACACTGCTTTGAGGGTAATGTCTCTATTGTCTTCTGAAGTAACTATTTATTAT